>CAMQSU010000006.1 GCA_947037025.1 uncultured Clostridia bacterium
CCCCCTCATAACCTCGGCGAGGTAATTGACGGCGCGATAGCGGTTATGGAAAATCCAGAGATTGATATAGAAGATCTTATGGAGATAATAATTGCACCAGATTATCCAACTGGCGCGCTAATAATGGGCAAAAGCGGCATTAAAAAGGCGTACAGGACTGGACGAGGCAGTGCAGTAGTAAGAGCGAGAGCGGAAATTGAAGAAGATGATGGCTATGGCCGTCAAAGAATCATAATAACAGAGCTACCGTATCAAGTTAATAAAGCAAGATTAGTAGAAAGCATTGCAGAGCTAGTAAAAACCAAGAAAATCGAAGGAATCGCCGATTGCATGGACTTTTCTACTAAAGGCGTTAACATAATTATCGACATCAAGAAGGATGCACAAGCTCAAGTAGTGTTAAATTTGTTATACAAGCATACAAATCTACAAGTATCGCACAGCATGATAATGCTAGCGCTAGTAGATGGCGAGCCAAAAGTTCTTAACTTAAAAGAGATATTAGTTCATTACATAGCGCACCAGAAGGAAGTTATCGCAAGGCGAACTAAGTACGATCTAGATAAAGCATTAGAAAAAGAGCATATAACAAAAGGTCTAGTAATTGCACAGCACAACATAGATGAAGTTGTAGCAATCATCAAAAAATCAAAAGATAGGCTAACCGCATCAACTCAGCTTTGTGAAAGATTTGAGTTGTCAGAGAAGCAGTCAAATGCAATACTTGAGATGAAGTTAGCAAGGATTACAAGTCTAGAAGTTGATAAACTTGAAGCATTACTTGCACAATTAGAGGCTGAAATCACTGATTATCGTGATATTTTGGATAAACCAGCAAGAATTGTGGAGATTATTAAAACTGAAATGTTAGAGATTAGAGGCAAATACAACGACGAAAGGCGTACGGAAATAAGCTATGATTATAATGATATCGATATTGAAGATTTAATAGAGCAGGAAGATATCGTAATAAGCATGACTCATCAAGGCTACATTAAGCGTATGGCAACAGATGAGTATAGAGCACAAAGAAGAGGCGGCGTAGGAGTATCTTCGCACAAGACAAAGGACGAGGATTTCGTAGAGAATGTTATTAATTCTAACACGCATGAACCAATCTTATTCTTCTCTAACTTAGGAAAAGTATACAGAATAAAAGGATACATGGTTCCGGAAGGATCTAAGGTTGCTAAAGGCAGAGCGATGGTTAATGTTCTTAACCTATCAGATGGTGAGAAAATCAATGCAGTATTACCATTGCCGACAGCGAGCGAAGGTTTCTTAGTTCTTGCAACAAAGAAAGGACTAATTAAGAAAACTGATCTTACAGAGTTTGAAAGAATACAAACAAACGGAAAAATTGCAATCAAGTTACAAGAGGGCGATGAGCTTATCAGTGCAATGCACACAGACGGCGACAACGAGTTAATTATCGCATCTGATGGAGGCAAGTGTATTAGATTCCATGAAGGGGATATCAGAGATACTGGAAGAACTTCAATGGGTGTTAAATCAATTAGTCTTGATAAAGACGAAGTTGTAGTTGATGCAACTAAGGTTCGCGAGAACACAGAAGTGTTGACAATAACAGAAAACGGCTACGGCAAAAGAACAGATATTGCAGAATATCGTTTCCAAGCAAGAGCAGGAAAGGGTGTCAAAGTAGGCGTTCTTAATGCTAAGACTGGTAATGTTGTTAACTTAAAACTTGTATCAGAAGATGAAGATGTTATGATTATCTCAGATAACGGCATTGTAATCAGAATGAATGCAGACAAGATAAGCAAGATTGGTAGAAATACACAAGGCGTTAAAGTAATGAGAATGAAGGACAGCGCAAGCAAAGTTGTATCATTTACTATCGTACCTAGAGAGGAATTAGAAGACGACATAGAATACGATGAGGACGGCGAAATAATAGTTAAGGAAGTTATAGCGGAAGAAGGGGCACAAGTGGCAACTGACGCAAATGAGCAACCAGAGCTAGCAACAAAAGAAGAAATAAAAGAGTAATAAAAAAACAAAAAGACTGATTCGAAAGAGTCAGTCTTTTTTATGCAAAAACATATAAAAAAACAATAAAAGAATATACAGAAATAAAGCAAAGAACAAAAGGAAAAAACTATTGTGCAAGAAAAAATAAACAGCGAAACAAAAAGAATAATGCAAAAAAAAGCGAACAAAAAAATGTCCTTGCATGTATAGCAAGGACAAATAAAAGAATGTGTAATATTGATTATTTAAGTAGTAAAAGAAAGAAAAGTTATTAAAAATAAAGATAAAAAACAGGCAACTTTACGCCGCGAAAACAGAGAAAAGTGTCGCTACTAAAGAATATTATTTATAATATAAAAACTTTATAAATTGAAAATAAAACATATCGTAATACCAAGTATTTTATTCTCAAAATTCATCGAAGAAATATTAATTATGAAACACCATTTTAAATGCTGTTAACACTTTTTTCCCGCCAAAACCTACAGTTAATATTAGAGAGATTTCGCCGCAAATCATGCATAAAATAACAGGGATACTTACAGCAAAAAGTCCACTCGCAGCAAGAATTATTGGCAACAGAGAAAGTAGCGAAAATAACACGGAAGACACGTATAATGATGCATAATTGATGTGTTTTAGTGCTAAAAACACGCTATTTACTAATAATGCTAATATAATTAATATCGGCAAAATTATACTAGAAGCAAACTCGGTTTTCGGATAAAAACTTTGCACAGAATAGCTTAAAAGTATTAGTGCAAAAAGTTGATAAGCGATACGCATTCCGTAGCCGCAATCAGATAAAAAAGTGTTTCTAATTGTTATATAGATCAGTAGAAACAATGACCCTATAATCAGTGACCAAGTAGGGCTAGAAAAAAGCATAATATCAGTGATCAAAAGAGCGATAAAAATTGGTATAAACACACCCAAAAAAATCGAAGTAATTGGGTAAGAAGATATATATTTTTTATGCTTTATATGCTCAGGAAAATCTGTTGTCATAGTTAGACTTTTACACACTTCGCGGCTATTATTGTTTGTGCAATTAATCTGATCATTAGAGCTTTTATTTTCATCTAGTTTTCCTTGACAAAGTGGGCAAATATTATTATCCGTTTTAACATTAACATTGCAATTATTACAAAACATTTTCCACCTCCCAATAGTTGCTAGTCATAGTAAGATTAGCCCCATTATCCGCTAAATATTTAAAGAAAAATCTATCGATTTTTGTATCTTTAATGCTGCGACAAACTGAAATATTTATATCATCATATACGCTAATTATTGACATAGAAAGAGGGATAGCATCACTTGTACGAATTGCAAAAGTAACACGCGCTATAAGAGGGCGCATACTCTCCGGAAATTTAACATAACCGAGGTTGCTAATCGTAGATGTTTTTGTAGGCTTAACAGTGTTTGCATAGTTAGATATTTTGAATATCATTTTTTTTCCAGCAATCGGCATAAATCTCATTGCAGGAAATTTCTCTGCACGAACAGCAGTGCTTATATTTTTATTTTGTTCGGAAAAACATAAGTCTGCAGCCACTGAGCCTTTTACAGCATTAATAAAATCAGTTAGCAAAATATCAGGGTTTTTAATATCAACGATAGATCTTGAGAACATTGTAAAGTTTCTAAGCGTGACACTATTATACATTTTTCTAAGATTTATAGGAATAAAAAGAACTAGGTTATCAGGGTCTTTTTCTAATCTACCCTTTTCCATATAAATGCTATACATATAAAGACCGGCAAGATATTCAGTAACGGTGCAGCTTAAGCTTTTAGCAATTTTGATTATCTCGGAAGCTTTACATGTACCAGTGATGATGCCTTTTCCTTCATCTTTAAACAACTCTCCGCTAACACGATAAGCTGAAGATGCCCCAGCCATTTTTGAAATTGTCATATCGCGAATACGCATTTTTTTATAGTTTGCAAGAAAGCTGTCTTCATATTCTGACTCGCTAGGCTCGCTTTCCGTATTAAGGATAATGCCTTCTGCGTCTATCGTATAGCCAAGTTCCGCAAAATAAACAAAGAGAAGAGATTTGACAAACTCAATAAGCCCAGAGCCATCAGCAACGCAATGATACAGCTCTAAATTCATGCGTTTTTCATGATAAGTTACACGGATAGGGTACCCGTTATTGCCTTCATTGGACATTAGGCTAAGCGCAATATCGCTTTCGGGCAATACAAAAAGCCTGCGGTAATTCCGCTCAAAATAATACCAAAAAGCACCTCTCTTTAAGCTGACCTTAAAAGATGGATATCTTTCTAGAGTTGTGTTTACGCAATTCTCTAGCAGTTCAGGGTTTACAGACTCGTTAAGCTCGACTGAAATGCGGAAAAGATTTTGATTGTCCTTATACCTAAGCATAGGAAAAAGTTTTCCACTATTATCTAGCCTAAGCCATTTAATATCTTTTTTCATAAAACATTCCTTTATTGGTAAAATTTTGTTAAGATATAGCGTGTAATCACGCAAAAGTATACAATACATTATACCATAAAAACGCAAAAAAATGTGAAGAATTTAAAATTTTTGAAAAAACACCAAAGGATTTATAGGATATAAAGTCAAGAAGTATTAATTTGCATTATAAAAAGGCAAAAATCATATAAGTACTTTACATTTTTGCTAACCTATGTTAAAATTGAAGCATATAGGAGAGTGTATGAATAAACTTGACTTAAACGGTAAATGGGCGTTCCACGAGGGCGGTCGAGGAAAGTGGTTTGATGCGACAGTTCCGGGCAGTAATTTGCTAGATCTTATGGATAACAATGTAATCCCGCATCCATATTATGACGATAATGAAAAATTAATACAATGGGTAGGCGAGCGTGACTGGGAGTACGTCCGCGAATTTACGCTGCCTATTGACATACTTAAAAAACCAGTAATCATGTTAGAATGCGATGGTCTTGATACCATCGCGGAAATTTTTATAAATGATAAACTTGTTGCAAAGACGGATAATGCATTTATGTGCCATGAGTTTGATATTAAGAATTACATTAGTAGGCTTACTAATAAAATCAGAATTAGATTCCGTTCACCAATAGGATATATTGATAAAATGATGGAGAATGCTCCTCTTTTTCCTAACAAAATGGGACTGACAGGGTCTAGTTATCTACGCAAGCCAAGCTATCATTTTGGCTGGAGCAATGCGCCCGTATTGCCAATGAGCGGAATCACAGGCGATATTAGAATTGTAGCTTATGATGAAGTCAGGTTTGGTAAAGTAGTAATCACAGACGAATTTGTCGAAAGTTTTGCTACAATAACTGCAGAAGTCACTATAAAAGGCGATACCACACACGATGATGATAATAAAATGCTTCTTACAATGACTGTTACGGAGCCAAATACAAATATTTTATCAACTAAAATAATCAAGCTTGCAGAGGTAAATGAGCTTTCGGTTGCAATTAACGACCCCGAGCGATGGACGATTCATAGCAATTTGGAAGAAGGCGAGTCAACAAAGCGATATAATATAGAGATTAATCTATTTAGAAATGATATATTAGTTGACAGCATGACAAAGAGAATTGGGCTACGAACTATAACTATTAACCGCGATAAAGACGAGTGGGGCAGAAAGTTTGAGATTTTGCTAAACGGCAAAAAGGTGCAAATAAAAGGAACTGTAATAACAGCGCATGACAGTATTGCAACTACTTTTGATAGAGAAATAGTATCTAACACAATCGATGCAATGATCGATGCTAATGTTAATATGATAAGAGTTTTTGCAGGATCAGGATATGAAAGTGAAGGCTTTTACGAAATGTGCGATGAACGAGGGATACTTGTTTGGCAGGATATGCCATTTTCAAGATATGAATATCCAGTTCGAGCTAAAGAGTTTCAAAATAATGTATCGAAAGAAGTTGCGGTCAACATAGAGCGATTGCACACGCACCCATCACTAGCAGTAGTATGCGGATCTTATGAAGTAGAGCATAGGGCAAAAGGCTGGATAGGATACGGCAAAAAAGTTAAAGCATTGAAGCAATTCTTTTATGCATTTATACCTCTAGAGATAGAAAAAGTAGCAAAAAACATCAATTATATACCGGGAACACCTTTGTCTAATAAGTTTTTGGATAGAGTAAATGGTGATAAACAGGGTACAGCGCACTTGTGGGATATTTGGAGAGGTATGAGGTCAATTACCAAAGTTCGCAGACATACACCACGGTTTTGTGGTGAGCTTGGAATGGCATCACTATCAAGCAAAAAAACTATATATGCATATTCAGAAAAGCAAAATATAGATATGTTATCAGATACAATTTTGTCGCACCAGAAATATCAGGGAGGCAATGATCGAATAATGTTCTATATTTCTACAAGGTTCAGAGTTCCTAAAAACATGGATGACTTGATATATTATTCACAGCTGACGCAAGCAGAGTATTATAAGGAAATGGTAGAGCATTTAAGACGAAACATGCACAAATGCAGCGGTGTAATGATGGCGTACGGAAACGCGAGCTGGCCAGGAATTGACTGTGCAATGATAGATTACTTAGGCAATTACAAAGCGGTAATGTATAAGGCGAGGTTGTTCAATGCACCAATAATTATTGCGCTAACAAATACCAAAGGTATTGTTAAAGTTGATATTATTAATGATTTAGATGAGCATATTAATGCAAAAATTAAATGGCATGTGGAAACATTCGATGGCGACAAAGTCGTTATTGGAGCGGAAGATTGCCAAATCGAGCCAAGCAAATGTAACCAAGCATTAACGATAAACTTGAAAGAATTTATCAAAGATAACAATAAAGATAGAGTTCTTGTCGTAGAGTTATATGATGAGGATGGAGATATAATTAACAGAGAGTTAATGTTGTTTGCAGTAAACAAAGTAGTCGATTTGCCTGATCCGATACTTGAAACAAAAGTTGAGGTGAATAAGGACGAAGCAACAATCACAGTAAGTGCAAAAAAATATGCAAGATATGTTAAGCTTACTATGGAAGATACGTGCATGCACTTCTCGGACAATTATTTTGATATGCTAGCAGGAGAGGAGTGTATAGTTACAATCCCTGTGTACAAAGGAATGACTGCTAGTGAAGTAGAAAAATTATTGTCAGTAAAGTCAGTAGCAAATATAGAGCAGAAAGGAAATGCAATGAGAGATATTGCTAAAAATGTAGGTGTTTTAATGAACCCATACAACATTTTAGAAGCAGTAGTTTACAAAATAAAAAAATAATAAAAACAAAAAAAACATCCTAAGGCATTACTATGTCTTAGGATGTTTTTTTATAGTGTAAAACCAATAAAGTAAAAACAGAAAAGACCAAACAATTATAGAAAAATATAGAAATTACAGCAGATAAAAAAACGAACACAATGCTATTTTATTTTCTAGTTTAAAAGCTAATAATAACATGTCAAAAAAAGGCATAAATATTCTTTTGCCATACATAAAAACAGAGCAAAATAATAAAGCAATATACAAAAATAACTTACAAAATATATGAAGTATTATACATTAATCAATATAGAAAATACTGACAAAACAAATTAAGTATCATATAAAAAATATTATAGAAAAATACAAAACGAACAAAAGAATACTAATATAAAAATGCCAAAAAAACGCTAAAAAGACAGCAAATCGAGCACTAATACAGCAAAGAAAAAGCAATCTTAGTTGAGACATAAACAAAAAAACTCCTATATTTTTTTCAAAATATAGGAGTTTTTAAATCAATCAAAAAGTATTAAATATCAGTACAAATTATAATATTTAACAAACATATTCTAAACAATATAATTGCTTTTTTTAGCGTAAAGATTGTTATAGTTTTTGCTTTCATAATTTGTAATCATAGCCTGATTAATAATTGCAAAAGCTGTATAATTATTAGAAGGTAGTGTATTGTTTTTTTGCGATATTATGCTATTAGTTAGTGAATGAATTAGGTCAAAAAGTTGTTCAGCAATATAAATAATTGTAGGCAACTTTATGCCTCCTTCGGTAAATCCTATACCAATAGGAACTCCGCCAACTGGACTAGTTCCAACATCTGTTAATGAGTCAAGAGCGATTTTGATATTATCATCAAGTTTCTGTAGAAGGGTAGCTTTATCAATGGATTCTGAATCCATACCAAAAGCGCTCATGAATGTAGCTAGAGTCTTTAGCATTTTGTCGCTTTCTAATTGACTGTTACCTACTGGATTGCCGCCAGAAAAGTTGAAAATTATATTACTTTTACTTGTTGATGCCTTGTCATAAAAAGCAGTTACTTCTACAAATAAATTTTCCGGAAAAAGTGAAGATATTAAAGATTTAAGTGGGTTGCTATCAAGAGCCGTTCCAAACAAATCTGCGATATTAAAGCTTGCGATAATCTTCATATGATCACTCATCATGTTAAGCTCAAGAATATGCATGCCGAAAGGTAATTGACCGGGAATGCTAAGCTGTGCCTGAATTATTTGTCCAACTGCTGCGTCTGATATTAAAGCCATTTCATCTAATTTTTCATCATCAAGATAATCTATTTTTCGATCGCCATCAGGAGTTAAAAAGTCGAATGGATTTATAAGTGTAGGTAGAAAAGGTATTTTAGCAGAAAAATTAGATGGCGACCATTCTTTGATGTCGAAAGGTTTTTTGTCCGAATCGTTACTGGTGTCAACGCCATAGTAATTCAAAAATCTGATAATTTCAGCGTTATAAATATCCATATCAGTTTTATTCTTTACCATACTGGTTATATAATCGTCAATAGTATTGTCTGCATTAATTTTGTTATCAACAGAATGTAAGTGTTTGATCATAAGAAGAAAGTCAGTGCTAGAAACATTTTTCACATTCATTATGCTCATCATTGCTTGCAGTACGTCTACATTCATTGATGCGTCTTCATCGGTAGACGCGAATGAAATCCCTTCATCACCGACAAGCCCATGCACTTTTGTGAAAGCTGTGTTAACAAATCCGCTTACTTGAGTGAGGATAGAAGTGAAAGCTCCGCCGGCTGTGTCGCCAGATTTCCCCATCAAATTATCAAGAGCTCTGACTAATCTTGCCATCATTTCCTTATCAATTGAATTAATCTGAAATTCAGGAGCATCAATAGACGTAGGGTCTAGTGATAATGAAACGTATATTGTTTTTGGAGACATTCCAGATATCATTGATGTTAAAAAGTCCGGAAGCCCAAAAGGTTTTAGAATATTTGCAACCATAGCGCGAACATTTATAGCAAGTGTTGCCTTAAAAGTAGCAGCAGTTATATTGTTAGGATCGGTGGTAATGATTACTTGTTTTGCAGAAACGGCGTCTTTTATAGGCATACCAAGAGTTTTCTCAATACCTGCTAGCATAGGCACGCCGCTAGAAATATTTAATGCATCATTAAGGACGGCCCCAAGCATTTTATCTGTCATTGAAAAAGAAGGTTTAGTTTTTCCGTCAAAGTTTACTAAGCTAGAAAAATCAAATTTAGTATCTTTAAGGATCTTATCAAAGGCAGAGTTTCCGGTAGAATCATCAGGATTAGGTTCAGCTTTAGGATCAGGCTCAGCATCAGAATCAGTCGGCTGCTCGCCTTCGCCGCCACCAGTAAGACCAGATAATATATCATCAATAGTTAAAACGGTGTCGATTTGTAGCGCTTTGCTTAATCCATTATAGAAAGCAGCACTATCTTTTTTAGCGTCAAACGCATTTGTAACAATTTCGCACTCATCAGCATTATACATATCAATTGTCACCCCAAGCATTTCAAAGAAAGAAATTTCCGTGGTAGGTTTGACGTAAGAAGTGTACAAAATACCAACAGTTGTGAAAGTGCCGCCAACAACTAAAACTAAAGTTAGCAAAATAGAAGTAGTGCAACATAATAATTTATGTTTTTTCTTCGGCATGCCATTCTTTTTAGTGGTTTTTTTGGTGCGACGAGCCTTGCCACCATTAGCAACAGCAATAGCAGCGGCCCTCTCGGCGTTCTCATCTAGCTTGCGTTGTTTATCGATTAGGAAAGCCCGCTTTTCTTTTTTAGAAAGCGTTTTTAAGTATTTTTTTTCATCTTTGCGCGCTTTTTCCATTGCAGCAAGCTCAGTCTTATGTTCAGCTTTTCCAGCCTTCTTGTCAACCACAATCTTTTTAGACATAAAATCTCCTTTTTATGTAAAAGTGCAACAAAGAGTGCTGCAAAGGACTTGATATAGTATTATAAATTCAATCATTCACTAGTGTTGTTTGTATTTTTGTTTACGCCATCGCAAATATCAGTATTAGAAAGTTGTGTGTCATTAGCTGAATTGTCACAAGTGTTAGAATCATTATCTACATTAGCAAGGTTTTCAGCAGTAACAAGTGCAGTTTCTTCTTGTGTTGCAGTATTTGATTCGCTTGCAAATAGAGAAAGGCTATGTTCTTTTCCTAATATCAATCTTCTGAAATTATCTCTGTGTGCAAAAGTTGTCACTAAAATCCATATTGCAGAAAAAATCACAGGAATATACCAGTAAGGATGTTTAACAATACTATTAGAAATTATTGCTGAAATAGCAGGCAGATAAACGGCAATAAGAGAGCCAATAAATCCAGTTTTTGCAAGTTTTAGATAAATAAGCATAATTACAAAAGCGACAGCCCAAGCAATAGGCTGAACAACAGCAAAAACTCCTAGAGTAGTTGCAACGCCTTTACCGCCTTTAAACTTAGAAAAAATCGGGAAAACATGACCTAGCATAGCGCTGAAACCTAGCACATAAGGTGCTGCAAAACGAAGTTCACGAAAAACAAACATTCCTATTAGTCCAGCAGTGACACCCTTTGCAAAATCAAGCAGAAAAGTCAGCACACCCCAACCAGTACCAAGAGAGCGCAGCATATTCATAGTGCCAGGGTTTCCAGAACCAAGCGCTCTAATATCTTTATTTTTTATCGCGCTGATAATCAATGCGAAATTTAAGCTACCTAATATGTAGCAAACGGGTATAAAAATACAAAATAAAATCCAGTCTTTCATATGTCTCCAAATCAAAAATTCGCAGTAGCACTGCGTTAAAATAGGTGTTAGTGCAAAATTGTTGAACTAATAATAAAAATCGTATTAATCTTATTAAAGCAACTTGTATCGCTATATTGTATGATACATAATTATTATAACATTATAGAGAAATAAAGTCAATACATAAATGCAAAAGCAAGTTAATATCAGAAAGAATGATCTCACTTAATAAGCATGGTTAATTTGCGTGCAAATTGACGTGGAAAAGAATGAAGAATAAAAAAAAGCAAGGACAATAACCCTGCAAAATAAATATATAGTACATAAAAGATAAGCGAGTTTTATAACAATGCAGCAGTACATATTAGCTTGCGGCAATAATAATCAACATTGCGCGAGAAAAAACCAAAATTTTGAGCATAATAAAAGCATATATATGCATAAGAAAGAGTAAAAAAATTACTTAAAAAGAACTATTCCCACAATACTGCTAGTTTTTATGCAGCCATAAGATCTACCATCTTTAGAGTTGTTGACATTGTCGCCCATCGTAAAGACTTCTCCTTCTTCAACAGTAAATGATCCCGAAGGATAAAGTAGCATAAGATCGATAGTTTGAGAGTAAGAAATAGAATATTCAATATCTTTTTCAGTAGGGGTGTCGGCACTGTTTACAAGCGTGAATGTGGGGTTACCAGCAGTAAAAACAGGATCTTTCACTATCTTGAAAATATCGCCTTTGACACCGACAATACGCTTTACAACATTTATATTATCAGTAGGTCTTGTGTAGACAATTATGTCGGAAAGATCGACTTCTCCATGCACGCGGTTGACTAAAATCATCTCACCATCAGCAAGCGTTGGGTGCATAGAGCTGCCGGAAACTACCATAGGTGTCATAAAAACAGTGAATATCAAAACAAGAATAATCGCAATTGCAAGCAACGCGATTATTGTAATAGTAAAAGGTTTTAGTTTTGATTTTTTTGCCTCTCTTGCAAAGCTAATTTGCTCAGTTTCCATTTATACAATCCTTTATAATAGTCAAAAAGTATCAGATGCAGCCACAGGTATTGCCAAGTTTTAAGCGAGATATTGTTAAAAACAATAAGTTATCATTGAAATAAAGACAATTTGCTATGCCACTAATAATATTATATAATAATTATATCCATATTATGTTATTAAAAAGGATATCTTTTGTACCTACAAAAGATAATGCTTTAACGTGCTCCCAAGAAAGCAAAGGTTTTTGTTCAATGCTCTTAAAATTGCTAATGTCTAATGTGATTTTAATCCACTCGTCATCGCCTATAAGAGAAATTGTTGTTAAATACTCAACAAGATTAACATCAGTAACCTTTACAGCAAAATCGAGCTGTTTGTCCGAGAATACATCAAATTGCAAAGTATTATCTGCCCCCTTATTTGAAATGTCGCCGATATTATAGCTGACTAATTCGTCATAGTCGGTGGTGATTCCTAATATATCTAAAGGGCCAGTTTTAAGAACAATTTGCTCGTTATCAATTATTAAGTCGCTTGTCCTTACAAAAAACGCACTAGAACCAAGCGCTTTATCATAAATTATGCGAGTGTTATGTATTTTAGTTTTTATATCTTCTGCTAAAGAAAAAGGTATAAACGATGTAAGCGGTGATGACAAGAAAAGTTCATCATCATAGTAAACAGAAACGGATGCATAAACTCGCACTTTCAGGTCGTAGACTTTTACAGGGATTTGGCATGCACCATCCTCATCAATTGCAACGATTTCAGTTTTCCAGTTACGAACTGCAGAAGGACAATCTCCGTATGATAAGTGAAGCTCAACTTTCGAAATATTGCCGGATTTATTATCAGCCGTAATATCGAACATATAGTTATCAGCAGTAGCAAAAAAACTTATCGAAGGAGGAACAAAGTTATCTCTGTCGTGTATAATATTATCAAGTAAAGTGCTTACTGATTTGTGTAATCTGTAATCGACATTTTTGTCAGTACCAAATGTTACAAGTTCTGCGACGTAAGTATCTGCAGGAAGAGCAGTAGTAGTTCCTCCAAGTGTTAAATAATCGAATCGAGTAGAATTGCTAGTGCCAACATACAAAACAGGGCAGGAAACAAACTTTGCGTAAGAAGGAATGGCAAGACCAATTATCCAGCGATTTCTCTCATCAGCTTGAGCCGTATCGAGTAGTGATGTGTCAGAAATATTTCCACTAAGTTCGCTAAAGCCAGTATTATATAATGGTACTATAGAGCGTAGTCTGTCATCAGTTGCAGCAACTTGAAAAAGAATATTTGCACCAGAGTTCAGTGCGAAGCTAACAATATTGCTTGAGTCGCAAGTCGGCAAATCTTCAATAAACGAAATTACACGCCTAGCCACCTTAGCCCACAAGAAAATAGATGTATTATCCACGCCGTGAGTAGCGGTGTTTAAATGATCGCCGCTACGGTTAATATTTCCGTAGAACAAGCTTTCAGGATACCGAGTATAAAGATTTTTATCCGGACATTTCCCTTTAAAGTCAAACGTGACGAAAGTATAGCCAAGGCTCAAATAAAATTTAGCCTGTACCATAGTATCATCGCTTTCAAGTTCGTCAATAAATAAAATTACTGGCGTATTTCTAGCTAACGGCATAGCATAAGTCTTCGCGTAGACACGAACATCTCCGTCCTCTGCCCCGAAAGCAGTGAAAAAATATTCCGTAATAGCGATTCCGTCTACTATAGTATAGCCAATGACGCTCACATCTAGAGGCGAGCAGTAATTGTCAAAGCCTTTCCAAAGTTGTTTAGGTGTTAGTGTTTTTGTTTCCATGTGGATATTATATCAAACTATTTAGCAATAAGCAAGTAAAAGAGCAAATTTAAGAAGGATTAGGCGCAAAGCAGTATAAAAACACATTAAAAAATTTATTAATACAACAAAACTATGATAAAACTCATGATAATACGGCAAAATTACACAATAAGTAAGTAGTAAACAAATGCAAATTAAAGGTAAAGTGTATTATTTTTTATTTTATTGCTAAAGAAAATTGATTTTTAATTAATTATGTAGTATAATACTATATATTAATTATTAAAAAGTAAATTATCAAAGTATTAAACATCACAGTTCAATTTTACGCAAGAAAGGTGGCTGACAAATGCTAAATTATAGCAAATTGTAGAGTAAGATTAATGCTCAAACAAATAACAAATTGGAAATATTAGGAGTCAGGATGCTAATAAAGAGAGAAGAATTAATTAGATCACAAGTAGATTATTATAAATACAAAATAAAGGACGCAATAGCGTTACTGATAATTTTGCATGTCGCAGTATTAATAAGTGCAATAGCGCTAGCATATTTTGTAGATTACTTATGGGCTATAGTTTTAGAGACGGTAGCTGTGGCTTTAACAAGTATTATATTTATAGCGGAAAATCGTCGAATAAATAAGATAGTAAAAGGAAAAAACCAAGTCTATAAAAGTATAGAAATAAATGTAGATTACGAAAAATTAACGTTAGAGTGCATAATGGAAAACAGTGTAGAATCAAAAAAATCAAAAATAGAATTCGCAGCAATGTCTAAAGCAAAACAGCTTACAATTTACAAACGAAAATGTAATATAATAGTAACAGAAAAAAACTATAAAAACATCAAAGAGCAGCTGCCTCAAGATGGAGAAATTATACAAACAATAGACATTGATTTAGTGAAAGAAAAAGAGGATATTAATAGATTGATTTCAAGAAAAAAGAAAAACAATCTGTTGTATATTTCTAGTGAAAACAGTCGCAAAATTACAAGAGAGAGAAAACTAACTTCTACACCAAATGATGGAATGTATTTAAGAGAAAATAGTGAATATAAAATCAAATTTGAAATAGGCATATGCGAAATTAATTCAGTAAAAGAATATGCAAAATTTGTGAAAATAATCCAGAAAAATGACGGTGTAATTATATTGCCAAAAAACGAAAATACTCTTGCTTTTTATAACAAGTTATCAAGATGTAAATATGGTAGTTATAAAGTAATAAAATAGATTTATTATACAATTGCAAATTATATAATAAATCAAAAAAAACGCTAAAACTATCCAAATATAAGCGAAATCAATGATTATATTAAAAAACCACTTGTATGGAGTTTTATAATGCATGTAAAAAAAGCATTAATTAATAGAAAATACTAGAAAAATAACTCGAAGAATAATAATTAAATTGTTAGTCATTCAATAAGTAGTTTTATATTAAAGATCATTTAATATTAACACATAAATAAAACCAAAATATCGCATAAAAAAGCTGACTAAAATTAATATAAAATTAAAAGAATCAGCGGTTAAAAAATTAACTATATAATGGTGCGTAATTCAGTAATTTATGTTGCAAAAATCTAAACAAATCGAAGTCGAAAAAAACCAATAAATTATAACTTTACTAGCAACGATAGAGGTTAAACAAAAATAATAAAATATCATATAATTCTACTCGAAAAAAAACAAGAAACAAGTTTGCATAAACATTGCCAAAGTAAAAATTTATTGCAATTGAAAGTAATGAAATTGCTGAAACTGAATGCAAAGTATTGAAGATGCTAATGTAAAGGTATGAACGAAAAAAAAACGAATAAAAAAACTTCATTCATTTTACTAAGTAAAGCAATTAAAAGACAAAAGTTTTTTAATTTGACAGTGATTTATAATTCTATTAAGTAGATAATCTATTAGTAGCTAATATACTTAATAATGTCATACAATTACAGTGGCAGATATAGAAAGAGATATAAATTAGTTAAAGTGAATAAAGCAATATGCCATGTGGATAAAGGGATAGACTATGTAATATTTTACGCAAGAAATCTAGTCTTACAAAAAAGAGTATATTTTTGATTTATATGGGGATATTTATAAGGAGACAGATGATGGGCATTATACTTGAAATAATTTATCATGTAATCGAAATTAGCGGAGATTATGTAAAATGCCGTTCTAGCAAAGGCGAAACGGATATAGCAATTTATCTGTTGCCCGACGGGATAGATGTGGGTGATATTATTCAATTTAAGGATTTAACTTATCAAATCATCGGTCGTGAAGATTAATTTACAATCAGTAAATACATTGACTTTTTTATAGAATTGGGTTATAGCCTTAAAATAACCTGAAGTATAGAGAGATTACGGCTAAACAAATTGTTTGCTAACCTAACTAATTATGTACTTTTTAGGTTATTATGTCAATATCAAATGCAAATATCGTCAACTTTGCTAAAACATAAAGCAAAACTATCAAAAACAGGTTGAATTTAATTTATTATATGTTATAATACCTAATAAGTGATTGAAATGATTATACAAGAAAAATTAACTACACATAACATATAGATTGTATATTATAACAATTAAAAGAACATAGCGGAAATTTAGTCGCAAATAAAATTAACAAGAGCCGACTCAAATACTAAAACTGAGGCGGAAAAGATATGTGGAGGAATCATGGAACAGAATCAGAAAAAGAAAAAGAAAAGCTCGGTAATAAAAACGGTAGCGATAATACTTTCAATAGTAGCGTTAGTTGTTATAATTGCGGTAGTATTAACGGCTGGAAAAGGCCCAGATAACTTAACAAAAAGCGAACTTGAGACAAAAGTTATGTCTGGACAAATTGTCAAGATGGAATTTGTAGGCAACAACAACATAAAAGTGTTGTACAAAAATTCTGAAATTAAAGACAGCAAGTTTCCAGGTGAATATGATGCAGTTGTGTATGACACAACTCGTCTTGTTTTTGATGATTTTAGGATGGATGTCAAGAACTTCCGCACAGTAATCGAAAATGAAAGAGCTATATTGCCAACGATAACTGATCAACAGATAGCTACACTGATTATTGAGGATTATAAAGATTTGATGTATTTATTGCCAAGCGGAAACACTGCGGCAGTTAATTTCACTGATTTCATGAGCACAACAATTACTTTCTCAATAGCCGACCTTAACCAAAATAATTCATGGATGAGCAGTATTATTCCAATTATTGGTTTGATATTGATGGGTGTATTGATGTTCTTTATTTTCCGTCAATCAGCCGGTGCAAATGGCAAGGCAATGAGTTTTGGTAAAAACAAGGCTAAACTTGTAACAGGCGTTAAGACAAGATTTGACGATGTAGCGGGAGCAGATGAGGAGAAGGAAGAGCTTGCAGAAGTTGTAGAGTTTCTTAAGACTCCTGCAAAATTCAAAGATTTAGGTGCACGTATACCAAAGGGAATACTGCTAGTAGGACCTCCGGGAACAGGTAAAACGTTATTTGCAAAAGCGGTAGCGGGAGAAGCGAATGTGCCGTTCTTTACTATTTCAGGTTCTGATTTCGTAGAGATGTTCGTCGGAACGGGTGCAGCGCGAGTGCGTGATTTATTTGATCAAGCGAAGAAAAACATGCCATGTATAGTATTTATTGATGAGATAGATGCAGTTGGTCGTCAAAGAGGTGCAGGACTAGGCGGTGGTAATGATGAGCGTGAGCAAACTCTTAACCAGTTACTAGTTCATATGGATGGATTCGAGAAAAATGATGGAATTATAGTAATCGCAGCAACAAATAGAGCTGATGTACTAGATCCAGCATTGTTAAGACCGGGCAGATTTGACAGACAAATATATGTAAATGTACCAGATGTTAAGGGTCGTGAGGCGATACTGAAAGTCCATAGCAAAAACAAACCATTATCTCCAGATGTAAGTTTCAAAATATTAGCACGAATGACAAGCGGCTTTAGTGGTGCAGATATAGAAAACCTATTAAATGAGGCGTCAATCCTAGCAGCAAGGCAGAATAGACGAGTAATAATAATGGAAGATGTATTAGAAGGAATCAATAAAATCATTGCAGGACCACAAAAGAAATCAAGACTGATCACTGCAACAGATAAGCGAATAACAGCATATCACGAAGCGGGACACGCAATAATCGCAAGAGTATTGCCGAACTGTGACGAAGTGCAGGAAGTCAGCATTATTCCGAGAGGAATGGCAGCGGGATACACATTAACAAGACCGTCTACAGATGATTCACACGTAACAAAAGCGAAGTTAAATGACATGATAACAATGATGTTAGGCGGCAGAGCAGCGGAAGAAATCGTAATCCACGACATATCAACAGGCGCTTCTAACGACATACAAAGAGCGAGCGGAATCGCGCGTAAAATGGTAACAGAGTGGGGAATGAGCGAGAAAGTCGGCAACATTTTCTTAGGCGGAAATTCGGAAGAAGTTTTCTTAGGCCGTGATTATGGACAACACGTTGTATTGAGTGACAAAATGGTTGGCGTTGTTGATGACGAGATTAAAATGTTACTAGATAATGGATACAAGCGTGCGCTTCAAATACTAAAAGACAACAGAGTGTTACTTGATAGCATGGTAAAAGTGTTGTTTGAGAAAGAAACAATCTACACTGACGAAGTTGACATGTTGTTTGACGGAATTGATGCTGACGATATAATCAAGAGCATTGACGAGAAGATGGCAAAGCGTGAAGCACTAAGAAAAGTAGAAAGTGCAGCACCAAAAGCTTCTCCAGAAACGGTAGCTACTCAAATGGAAAAATCAGCTGACTCAGCAGATGGCAACAAGAAAATTGTTGAAGTAACGATTCCTCAAGTTGAAGGCGAAGTAAACACTGGCGGAGAAATTAAACCAGAGGGTGATAAAGAAGCCACTAGCGAAATAACTCCAAACGGTAAAGAAAAAGAAGATAAAAACAACTGATAAAGATAAAATTAAGTAAAGTCGCTAACAAAAGCGAGAAAAAATGAAATATAAAAGCAAGCACAAGTTGATTGTGCTTGCTTTTTCATTTGCACAAACTTAATAGAGCAGTGTTAATTATCACAGAAAGCAAAAAGAAAATGATAATGATATAATAATAAATAAGGATAATAATATATTATTATAATAAAAGTAAATAAAACATATATATATATATAAATAAAATAAGAAAAGAACCGAAGTGAAGAAAAACAAAGACTAAAACACCGAGCAAAAAAACTAAAAAGCGAATCGGTCATAAAAAATCGTTATATAGAGTATAATCATAAGCAATGCAAAACTATCTCTCTAAGCTTGCATTGTGATAGAATATATAGTAAAATATATTTAGCAAAAGAAAAACTATTCAAGCAAACGGCTTTGCGACTGCAAGGGTTGCCGTGTCGAAATGATTGAAATATAAGCTGCAGAGCAAATAAATCAATCAAAATTATGGAGGAAATTTCTATGAAACTAGTTTACAAAGGTAAGACAAAAGATGTATTTGCAAAAGATAACGGAAATTATGTGCTTAAATTCAAGGACGATGCAACAGGCGCTAACGGCGTATTTGATCCAGGTGCAAACACTGTCGGCGTAACTATTAAGGGTCTAGGAATGGACGCACTTAAATTGACTACATTTTTCTATACACTACTAGAAAAACTAGGAGTGCCTACACATTTCATAGCATCTAACTTAGCAGAAGGAACAATGGAAGTAAAGCCAGCCGCGAAGTTTGGTGAAGGTTTAGAAGTTATATGTAGACTAAAAGCAGTAGGTAGTTTCTTTAAAAGATACGGTGAGTTTTGCGAGATGGGACAACCTCTAGATTACTTTGTAGAAGTTACACTAAAAGATGACGATAGAGAAGATCCACCGATAACAAAAGACGCACTAGGAATGTTAAATATTTTAACTGCTGATCAGTACGAGGACTTAAAGCGTAGAACGCAGGAGATAACTAAAATTGTTGCTAGCGAACTAAGTAAAAAAGAAATCGCACTATATGATATCAAATTCGAGTTTGGAATAGTTGACGGTAAGGTAATCCTTATTGACGAAATTTCTGGCGGAAATATGCGCGCAATGAAAGGCGGAAAATTCTTAGAGCCTCTTCAATTTGCACCAGCAATCCTAGGCTAATTTCAGCAATAAAAAGACTGATAAAATGACAATATTTTTTCGCAAAAATAGCGAGTAAAAAGTTTTTTTTCAGTCAGTATATAGCGAAATAAAAAACAAAAAATAACTATATTTAATTTAAATATTAATTTGCGAGAATTTTATTCACGCAAATTTTTTTCGTTAAAAAAACAGAAGAAAAAAAATAAAAAAAACAGAAAAAATTTAAAACAAGAAACAAGAAATAAGTGAGAAAAAATGTCATAAAAACTGCCAATAATTGGGAAATACGCTCAAATATGATAAAACACCTAATGTTATTCGAAAGTACAATTTTGCAAAATTTGCTAATATTATGTGTAAAATAAATATAACTAATATGATTATAAAATGTAGAATAAGCAAATTTACCAGATTAAAGTAGTGGGCAAAAAAAACGAAAAACACGCTGCGTAAAATCTCGAAAATGAGTAGAAAATGTATTGAAAAAACAATATCGAAAATTCAAGTATTTCACATGCATTATATACACGGAAAAATTTTTTTAAATAAACCGTTATAATTTAAAAATATGCGGCAGCAAGCAAGAGCAAAAAACAATTTTTTTCACATTTTTATAGTGAAGCTTATATTATCAAGTATAATAAAACAAGGTGCTAAAAATCTAATATAAAGTTAATAATCGAGAAACAAAACATAATAAATAGGCAATTAGACAGTTTAAGGAAAGTTTAAGGTATGTGCTAAATCTGGTGTCATATAGAGTAAAAGAGGTGAAAGAATGTAAAAACCATCGATATATTAATGAACCATTAAAAATAACTTGATTGGTTGTTGACAATCCTGCTATTCACTGATAAACTATAATAAGACCATTAAGAATAGCAGAAGAATTCAGAAATCTTGACTAGGTTGTAGTAAATAGAAAAAAGAATAAAACTGGAGGGAATTATGAGAAAAAAATTGGGGATAATAGTAACGGTAGTTTTAGTGTTGACAATGTTACTTACAACATTAATTGCATGTAGCGAAGATGTTGTGAACAAGGAGGTTTCAGGTAAAGATGATATAGTGCTTGCTGGAAGCATCAGCGCGGGCGATATATTAGGGGATCTTTTTAATAGCTGGCTTGCGGAGAGCGGCTATGATGCAAATAACAATGCAAATGGCGACATGGGTTGGGATATGAATTTCGGGTTTAGCGAAGGGGCGAACTCAGATTTGGCGATCAACTTTAAGGGTGCTATCACGAATAATAACAATAACGATGCATTTGAAATAGGCATTGTTGATAATAAAAAGCAAGGCGATGCTAAAAACATAGTAGGCATAGTAGTAAATCACGAAGCTTTATATTTGACTTTAGCGGGTGAGCATTACAAAATGAAAGAGATTGGTATAGACGCTTTTTCATCAAGTCTAGCAACAGGCACAGCCGATTCGATTAATAAAGTGCTAGATTTTGTTAGCATGGGACTTTCTGCACTAGGAATGTTCACTGATAGCGGTAGTGAGTTTTCAGCGACAAAGCAAGCAGATGGAAAATATACTATGGACTATGAAGCGCGCATTGATATATGGGGCGGACTCGGTGGTATATTAGGAATGTTAGAAGATTTTATTCCAGCAGGCACAGTTGATACAATTTCAAGTATAATTCAAGGCACTTTTCAAGATACGATTATTGTTGTCACCGGTGCATTGAAAGATATGGAGTTAAAAGAAACTATTACAGAGACAGATAGTGCTATCAAATACAGCTATACTTTTACAGGCGGCGTAATTGTTGCAGACAACACTGTTATAACAGTAGATTCTCGTGACGGCAAAGATTATAATATCGCGCTAGAGGGTGTTGACCTAAGTGAAGCACTTCCTGAAATCAATCCTCCATCAAGCAATGTGCGAGATATTAATATATTAAAGCATCAGTTTACGGGCGAGTTTAATGTAAAAGTCCCTGACGCAATTGGCGGAGATTCAACATTGGCTACATTTACGTACAATGTTAATATTGAGCTGAACGAGAAGAATTTTATCAAAAGTATTGGAGAAAGTATCAAAGCAAAGAGTACTACCCCACTACTTAGGTCTATTTTCGAAAAGGGTTCAACAGGTAAGTTGCTAATAGATGTAATGCATACTTGCGGAGCTACATGTATCGACCACATGAGAGATGCAACGGATGGCGTAATTTTAACTGTAGCATATGATCCAGATACTGTAAAGGGCTTTGGAAATGGAAAAATATACATAGCTGCAGACCTGCAAACAATTATCCCGAACCTAAAAGATCTTGTAGGCGAGGAAAATATAAAATACATTAAGCCTTTATTGCCTGCTGACTACGTATCTTTTATTATCGATCCTATGGTATTTGGAGAGATTGAGGATGCTAAAAACCTTAACAAAACTCCAAAAAGATCATCAAGGACGCAATCGGTAAGTAGTACAACTGAGACTAAAACGCCTACAATTGATGTCGTTAGTATATTAATTAACTTAATTGGCTCATTTACAACTTCAAGCACAGCTAATGGCGGAGCTTTAGAGGTTAATATTGATAATATTTTAAATAACGTAGTGAAAAAGCTTAATGTAGATGATGCTACAATGAAGACAATAAATCAAATATTAGACTTATTGTTCCCGGGTGCAAATAAACTATCATTCTCTGTAAACGATTATGTAAACGGTGAGGATGCAGATTTCAATAAAGAGCTAGATGTCAAATCGGAATTTTTAGAGAAAACTCCGGGAGTAAGGAAATCATTCGCGGTTAGTGGCGGAACGCCAGTACCAATCGGTGCAAAAGACCCAGTAATTGCAGAGGGCTCAAAAGAATTGAATGGAATTAATCCAAAGATTTCTACAAGTGCAGTTACACTTTATGATGCAGAAGGAAAAAACACGCATGTTTCTTATTCAGAGATAATGAATCTCGTATTAGACGGTAAGTCAGGCACATCATCAACTGTTAGAATAAATTATACAGATATAGATGGAACGGCGCAAGTTGCTAGCGTACCAATCACAGGAATAGTTGGACTTAACCCATCAATAATTGGCACACCTCAAACGTTTAAGTTGATATTATCAAAAACTAACGGGGATAGCTTTTATCCATGGCTTACTAATTTAACAGAGTTAATGGGCGGAGATTTTGTTAGACCAATCATTGAAGGCTTAATAAAAACTGATTTAACTCCAATTATTGAGTTGATTAACGGAATAGTACTGCCAGAAATGATGGTAGATTATACAGTGACTTTATCAGCATTAGAGTCAGAGAAGTGGAGCCAAGATGGTATCGGAGCAGATGACAAGCATTTCGACGCTAATAAAACTTACAAAGCAGGCGACAGTATTGTAACTAAGTTTAAGTACACTTATACGTATACAGATAAAACTTTAGCACCAAAAGTATATGATGCGGAGCCTAATAATCTTGAGTACAATTTTAGCGGCGAAGCAGCGGGTACACTTGATAGAAAAATCATAATGTACAAAAGTTTCAACGTAAACTACTCAGTATTAGGTGGCAACATTAGGCAAACATTGCCGTTAAAGTTTGATACAAGTTCAGCACATGACAAAAAAGAAATCACAATGTATACTAACGAAAATATGAATTTTAATGTTAGTTATTTCCAAAACTCAAAAACTAATTCGCCTAACCGATTTGTAAAAGAATCATTTCAAGGGAATTTTGCTAATTCTATGAAAGACATAGAGGGGGCCGCGTGTAAAGAAAATCGCGATTTTACAGATATATTTATTAAATCAATAGATATGTACTTCACAAAAGCAGGAACATACAAGTTAATTATTTATGATGCAGGAACAAGATCTGCCATATTTAATAGCCCGGTTGCTCCAGCAGATGGCTCAAGCATAGAGTACACTATTAATGTTTATGATAATAACGTAGAAGAAATATCATACGCTGGAATGAATGATCCAGCTGATGGTTCAATTAAAAAAGTACTAAATAATGAAAATAATGCTATAGGGCTTACAAAACAAGATGTTTATCGGTCAGGAAAAACAGGTTCTGTTGATAAAATTCTTGAAGGTTTTGCTGTAACAAAAGGCGCTAATTTTGATGAAGCGGCTACAGAAGGCGTAGATTACACGCTAGATGGATTAGGATATATTAAGTTTCTAACAGTAAATAAATACAGAGTATCATACACTGGCAACACAACACCGCAAGGAAATCCTAAAACATTCAGCGTGCATTTTGATAACAAGAGTGAAGCATTAAAAGTGGTAATAGAAGGCGCAAATACGGTAGAAACGGCAAAAGAGGCTTATATTACTGAGAGTAATGCTATTGGACTAATCAAGGTTGAAAAAAATGAATTAGGCACAGAAGTTTCAAGAGCAGCATATGTTGATGGCTTTACTATTACAAAAGATGGATCTCCAGCAATATTGACTACAGATTATACCCTTGATACATCAGGAAATATAACGTTTATCACAACAGGCGCATTTGTAGTAACTATAACAGAAGGAACATTACCACACAGCGTTCATTTCAATGTTAAACACAATGTAGATGAAATCGCTTACGAAGGCATGAATGATGGCGGCGTTGATTCAATCAAAAAAGTCTTAAATGGAGCAAATAATGCTATAGGATTAACATGGCACAATGTATATTGGAATGGAACAACTAGCGAGAAAACAACTATTAAAGAAGGTTTTGTTGTAACAAAAGGAGTTGCTTTTGATGAAGTGGCTACAGAAGGCGTAGATTACGATCTAGATGGATTAGGAAATATTAAGTTTCTAACAGTAAATAAATACAGAGTATCATATACTGGCAATACAACGCCGGCAGGAAACGCTAAACCATTTAGTGTTCACTTTAATAATTTAACAGCAGAAATGACAGTAACAATAGAAGGAACAAATCAGGCGGAAACAGCAAAAGACGCTTATATTACTGAGAGTAATGCTATTGGATTAATCAAGGTTGAAGTAAATGCGTTAGGCACAGAAGTTTCAAGAGCAGCATATGTTGATGGCTTTACTATTACAAAAGATGGATCTCCAGCAATATTGACTACAGATTATACCCTTGATACATCAGGAAATATAACGTTTATCACAACAGGCGCATTTGTAGTAACTATAACAGAAGGAACATTACCACACAGCGTTCATTTCAATGTTAAACACAATGTAGATGAAATCGCTTACGAAGGCATGAATGATGGCGGCGTTGATTCAATCAAAAAAGTCTTAAATGGAGCAAATAATGCTATAGGATTAACATGGCACAATGTATATTGGAATGGAACAACTAGCGAGAAAACAACTATTAAAGAAGGTTTTGTTGTAACAAAAGGAGTTGCTTTTGATGAAGTGGCTACAGAAGGCGTAGATTACGAGCTAGATGGATTAGGAAAAATTATGTTCTTAACATTAAATACATACAGAGTTTCATATACTGGCAATACAACGCCGGCAGGAACCCCTAAACCATTTAGTGTTCACTTTAATAATTTAACAACAGATTTAACAGTAACAATAGAAGGAGTAAATACGGCAGAAACGGCAACGACAGCATACACTGACGAGGCTGCAGTAATCGGATTAATCAAGGTTGAAGTTAATGCAATCGGAGAAGTTTTAAAAGTGGTTTATGTCGACGGCTTTGCTATCACTAAAGATGGCGTAGCAGCAACAGTTACAACTGATTACACTATTGACGATAAAGGAAATATCACATTTATTACAGCAGGAGCATTTGTAGTAACTATCACTGAAGGATTAGCAGATTATAGTGCACACTTTACTTCAGTGCTAAACGTTTATACAGAGTCAATCACGTTTCCTGAAAATGTGACGGCATATTCATTTTTTACGACACCAGGAACAGTAATAACAATTCAGAAGATAAGCACATCTTTGTCAAAAAAAGTTACTATTATCGAAACAGTGACGGGTGCAAAAAACTTTAAAATTGTGAAAACAGATGGATCAACATATACTAATTGGAAATTAACGGATGGAAACAGAATTAAGTTCAAAAATAAAGGCAGTTATATACTTACGTCAACAAAGGCTGGATATGAAGAAGTAAGTATAGCAGTAAACGTAGTGACATAATAGCAAATTATTCAATATGAAAAAAGTAATTAAATGATTAAAGAACAAGATAAGTAAAAAGCAAGTCAAACAAACACCCCTCACGGAATTTTGAGAGGGGTGTTTGTGCTTTTATAAAAACACAATAAAAAAGCCAACACAAAGCAGACAAATGTTCGCAATTCTAGCAAGTAAATTACTTAGATTTAATATAGAAATACTGTATTGATATTGCATGTAAATTATATTAATAATAGTGACGATTTGTTAACATAATATAAAAAAAATGTAATAGTATAATAATAAAAGTGGTATAATATAATCATAATAAAAATTAAATAAAAATCAGTATAAAGTGCATATTTTTACATACAATAAATATGATAAAAACTTGTAAAAGCAAAAGGAGAAATAAATATGAATGTTAGCATAATTAGTGCATTTTCTATATTCGGTATGGATACATTATCATCAGCAATAATGGTAGCAACTTTTAGTATAATACCGCTTCTTTTTTGGTCGATATATGCGTCAGCAAAAGTGAACACAACTTATAAAAGATACAGCCAACAAAGTGCAAGGTCAGGGATGACAGCAAGAGATGTAGCAAGAAGAATACTAGATGAGGAAGGACTTCGCGATGTTGATATTCAGCCATGTAGAGGATCGCTCACTGATCACTATGACCCAAGAAACAACACGGTTTACCTATCAGAAAGCACTATTGATAGTCCTTCAGTTGCAGGAATTGGTGTCGCAGCTCATGAAGTAGGCCATGCAATTCAATATGCAAGAAAGTATGTACCAGTAAAAATTAGAGGTGCAATAGTTCCCGTTCTTGGATTTATGTCTAAATTAATGTTGCCATTATTACTCCTTAATTTAATCACATTATTTATTATGCCAGGAGGCGGATATTCAAATATTTTTCTTGCGGTAATGATAGGGATTTATGCGGTTAATATGCTGTTTTCTTTTGTCACACTTCCTACGGAGTTTAATGCTAGTAGTCGTGCTAAAAAATTACTAGTAAGTCATAATATTTTGCAAGCAGATGAAATGGAAGGAGTGCAAAAAGTTTTGTCCGCAGCGGCAATGACTTATGTAGCATCATTTGTAATGACTTTTATTCAATTGCTAAGATTAATTCTAATATTTATGTCAAGAAGAAATTAGTATAAAATAAAAACAAATGCATAATAAAAAAAACTTATAATCAAATAAAAAAAGCAAGAAAATTTATAATAAATTGTTTAGAGAAATTAAAAAATAAAAGCAGCCGAAAGATAATTTCGGCTGCTTTTTATTATGTTTATTAAAGATTAATTTTCGTCAATATCAACGATTTTATTATCAGCAATAGTTATAGTATAACTTCTTATATTTCCGCTAGCGTCCGAGAGAATAATTCGGTCACCTGCATGAATAGGTTTATTGGCGATTACAAGACTGTTAAATTCCTCAAGAAAGTCGTAGACAGTTTTGCTATCCATATCTGGAATGTTTAAAACTTTGTCAGAGTAGTCAAAGTCGCCAGCTACAACACTTTCTATAAAGTCATAAGCAATAAGGTCAATATTCGGCTTATGCGCGTTTTTGTATTCATAAGTTTTGCTTTCTGTTAGATACTTTCCGTCATTATACTGAAGCTGCTCATGCACAACTCTGCCTTGACTATCGCAAAGATTGCGAACAATGTTAATACCAGTCTCACTAATTACCACTTCATCAGCATGAATATCTAAAATAATATGATAATCTATATAGTCAAATAATACGACAGCAACACTTCTATCCCCACAAGCTATAAAAAGCACCCCTTCGCTAGTCGAGATTTGCTCAACAATGTTAGGTGTCTCAGGTAAAATTACCGTTTCAAAAGAGTCAGCATTTTCTATAAGAAAGTGAGTGACACTATCATGATATATTGTCACAGTATGTTCATCAAAACTCCGCCTAATTAGCACTTCTGGCGGAGAAGGAATGATTGCTGGCACAAATAAAGGCAGCAGCATATATTCGTTTGAGTTCACTTTGCAAGTAAGTAAACTTGATTGCAGTTCACCGCTTGCAGTAACATTTAGTTTAGCAGCACGAGGGATCCATGAAACCCCATCAGTAAACGGGCATAGAAACAGCGTATATTCTTTGCAAGTTTGCAGAGTGGCAACGCCGCCCAAAACTCTTTCGCCGTCAATTTCTAATAAGTATTCATTGTTGTTATAATATAGTTGTATCATGTTACAATCTATGACTGACAAATTGCAAATATGCCAAGCAAGAGCAAAAAATGCACGCTTTATATAGTAATATATATAATACGCAACGTTATACAAAGTAATAATAGCTATTTAAGGATAATTGATATGATTTTTGTGCGGTGTGATTATTAGTGTTAAAGATTCCTGATATGATAATCTAATTTCTATAAGAGGGTCAAGCAATGTTTTTTGGTAATTGTTGTATATTGCAAAGGGTATTACTCATGCTATCCCTAGGAGGCAATTATGGCAGGAATTGTAAGGAGGATAGACGAGTTAGGACGTATCGTCATTCCTAAGGAAATCAGACGTACTATGGTAATCAGAGATGGTGAGCAATTAGAAATGGTTCAAATTTCATCGACTGAAATTCTGGTTAAGAAATTTAGCCAGCTCGGCAATTTTGAAAAGCTTGCCCAAGGATATTGCAACACTTTGCGAGAACTAACAAAGAAAAAGGTGATAATCGTTGATAAGGCTACGGTACTTGCATCTAAAGGGTTTGATGAAAGTATTGTAGGAGAGCAAATATCTAACAAGTTATATACTATTATGCAAGAGCGTACCAATTATCGCACGGATAAAAGCATCAGCATTACTAAAAAAGATAGAGAAGACTACGGTATGGCTAATATTTTCCCAATAGTTGCAGCGGGAGAAGTTTACGGCGGTGTTGTTATATTAGGCGACATCACGTCAGAAGATTATATGGCTGCTCGTACGGTTGTTAGCTGTGCAAGCATGCAGCTAGAGTAGGGACAGTGAGTCACGATATCAAGCAAATAAAAATCAAAAAGAAAGTGCAACGGTCTTTTGCAAGTAGTGCAATTTTGCTTGCAACTGCTGGCATGGTCGCAAAAATCATCGGTGCAGTTTATCGCATACCGCTAACCAACTTGCTCGGAGTAGAGGGAATCGGATTGTATCAGTTAGTTTTTCCGATTTACGCGCTAATGTTGACTTTGTCATCATCGGCAATACCGACTGCAATTGCAAGGCTAGTCAGCGAGAGAAATGCTCTCGGCGACTATATAGGCGGTAGAAAAGTATTCAGAAGCTCTGCAATTTTACTTGTTTCCACGGGTATAGTAGCAACTCTTTTGATGTTTCTTCTCTCCGCACCGCTAGCAACATTGCAAGGAAATAGCCTTGTGAAGTACGGTTATTATATTGTAGCACCTGCAATACTATTTGTTGCGTGCTCCGCATTCTTCAAAGGGTGGTTTCAGGGTAATATGAATATGCTCCCGACAGCAACCTCGCAAATTGTTGAGCAAATTACTAAAATGGGGTTCGGGTTGCTGTTTGCATATTTGCTACTAGATAGAGGCACAATGTACGCCGTTACAGGGGCATTAATCGGACTAACTTTGTCAGAGTTTTTGTCGCTTGTTGTAATGTGTATTATGTATTTGCGAAGCAGACCAAAAGGAATAGCAGGTATCGCGGAAGCAAAAGCGGACATGGCAACGACTAAAGAAATTATGCGTGTCAGTGTCCCGATTATGCTAGCAGGATTAATATTCCCCGTAGTTCAGTTTGCAGATAGTTTGCTAATAGTCAATATTTTGATGGCAAGAGGTGCAGAAAGAGGGCTAGCAGTATCAGAATACGGAATATTAACCGCACCAGTCGGGTCATTAATCAATATGCCAATCGTAATAACACTAGCATTTGCTGTTGCGATTGTTCCCATAATCAGTGCAAGACGAGCAAAGCGCGATGTTGTGTCAATAAAGGAGCGAACAGACTTTGCATTAAAGTTATCATATTTATTTGGCGTGCCTTGTTCCATATCAATACTTGTTCTTGCAAAGCCGCTGATGACAGCACTTTATCCAAGTTTTGATGCTAGCAGTCTTGCACTTGCGGTAACGCTGCTACAAACATCAGCACTTACGATTGTTTTGCTATCAGTGCAGCAAGTATATACTTCAGTATTGCAAGCATTAGGCAAGTCAATGCTGCCCGCAAGAAACCTAGGAATAACGGCAGTAGTAAAAATCACTCTTGATGTAGTGCTTATCTATTGGATAGGAATAATCGGAGCGGTAATATCAAGTCTAATAGCGTATATGGTCGGATGCATCTTAAATTCATTGTCAATGCGAAAACTTTTAGGCAAAAGCAAAAATATGGCAAAAAATATTAGCAAAATCACAGCATCTAGTGTTATAATAGGACTGATAATACTTGGTTTAACTTATGCAATTAATAATAGTTATGCACTTATAGCGACCGCGATTGCAGTGTCAATCCCGCTATACGTGTTAATGATTGTCAGCATGAGAACACTTTCGGATGACGAATTAAAAGGATTTCCAGCAAGCCGAGTTTTAATCAAAATCAACCATGCTTTCAAAAAAGGCAGAGTTTAGGAGCAAGTTATGATTAGAGTTGTAGGTTTGGGGACTAGAGATGGAGAAATGTCGATAAGAGGAGCGGTTTGGATTGATGACGCGGATGTTGTCATCGTAAAAACAGCGCTTACCGACACATATAATTACTTTAAAGAAGAAGGTGTAGAGCATGTAACTCTTGACCATATTTTTGAAGAAAGCGAAGATTTCGACGACCTTAATCGTAAGGTGGTCGACTTTGTTTTGACTCATCGTGACAAAAACGTAGCCTTCTGTGTAGACGGAAGCGGCGTAGATGACCGGTCAGTAATAGCACTGAAAGCGACTCCAAATCTTGTAATTGAAATAATAGCGGGTGTATCAAGAGAGACAAAACTACTAGTTGAAACGCCATCATCAAGCTTCACTCGTGTATCAAGCTATGATATTGCATCAGATAAGGCGTTTAGTTATGATAAAACAAAACCACTAATTATAACAGATATAGACAACTTATTTATTGCAAGCGAGGTTAAAGAAGTTTTATCTAGGCTAATAGGGGATGAGCAAAATATAGTATTCACGGACAATGACGGAGCGGAAAGTATGGAAGTTTATGAGCTTGACAGGCTAGAAGCTTATGATTATTCATGTTCAGTTACTGTGCCACCTCTACATTTTACAAATCAAAAAGCATACGGATTTGATGACCTTATGCGTATAATGTACAAGCTACGAGGTCGTAATGGCTGCGATTGGGATAAGGATCAAACACATGCAAGCTTAAGAAAAAACGCAATAGAAGAAGCATATGAACTTGTAGAAGCTATTGACAATGAAGATATAGAAAACATTATAGAGGAGTCGGGAGATGTGATTCTGCAAGGAGTCTTTCACTCTGTAATAGGAGAGGATGAAGGCGAGTTTGAGGCTCATGAAGTTATTTCTAAATTATGCTACAAATTAGTTAGTAGACATAAGCACATATTTGGCGATCAAAAAGCAAGCACACCAGAGGAAGCACTAAAGGTATGGGAAGCTGCAAAAGCTGAAGAAAAAGGAACAGTTACAAGCGAGGAAAAAATGCTAAGTATTGCTAAAACTTTGCCTAGTGGAATGAGAGCAGAAAAAGTACAGAGAATAGCATCAAAAATGAATTTAGATTTTGCAAATACTGAAGAAATTGTAAATATTATTAATAAAGAAATCAATGAGTTTATGTCAGATAATAATAAAGATTTGGAGATAAAAGGCGGAGATATTTTATTTTCAGTTATAAATTTATTAAGACATAAAGGTATAGAAAGTGAAGTTGCACTTAGTAGAAGCGTAGATAAGTTTTTATGTCGCGTAAGCAATGTGGAAAAAATTGCAAAAACACAAAATATTGACATAAAAAAATTATCACCAGAAAAGCTAAATAACTTGTGGAAAGAAGCAAAAATTTAATGCAAAAAGTAAACAGAAAAACGCAAAAAAAATGTAGAAAATAGCGACTATTTAATCATAATAATACATGTTATTAATCAATCAAAAAAAGCAAAATTGCTGGTAATTTTTTAAATAATAAAAGATAAAAATAATTCCAAAAAACGGAGAAGCAGATATGAAAATAGGAACAGTACAACTTGCTAGTGATGCCATGCTTGCACCGATTGCAGGTTTTACCGATGTCGGGTTAAGGGATGTTGCAAGGCGATACGGCGCGGCATTAACTTATACGGAAATGATAAGCTGTAAAGGCATGATTTATGGCAGCGAAAAAACAAAAGAATTACTAGCAACAACTGATATAGAAACCCCTGTTGCAGTGCAAATTTTCGGATGCGATCCGCAAATTATGGCAAAGGCAGTAGCAATGCCAGAAATGCGAAAATTTGATATAATAGATATCAATATGGGCTGTCCAGTGCCAAAAGTGGTCGGAAATGGTGAAGGAAGTGCACTTATCAACACACCAAAGCTTGCAATGGAAGTAGTAAAAGCGGTGATATCTGCCACTGACGGCAGACCAGTTACCGTCAAGTTTCGGAAAGGATTTACTAAAGACCAAGACACAGCATCAGATTTTGCAAAATATATGCAAGACGCAGGAGCTGCAGCAATATGCGTGCATGGTAGAACTAGAGAGCAATACTACATGGGAAAAAGTGATTGGGACTGCATTGCAAATGTCGTGCATAGTGTAGAAATTCCTGTAATAGCAAACGGTGATGTAGTGGATGTAGATAGTTATAATGCGATCAAATTACATACCAAAGCTGATGGAGTTATGATAGCAAGAGGCGCACTAGGAAATCCGCAAATTTTTAAGGAAATTTTAACCGCAACAACAGGAAAGAAATCATACTATAAAGAGGTTGATTGTGTTCGAGATATTTTAAGACAAATTCAAGTTTTAAAGGAACATTATTGTGATAGATATATTTACTCTAGCATGAAAAAACAAGTGTGTAATTATTTGCGAGGAGTGTCTGGGGGAAAGGCAATAAAAGAAAAAGTTTGCCACGTGACAAGTGTAGAAGAAATGGTCGAAATTATTCAAGGTCTTAAAGGATTAATTTAACAAAAAAACTTTTATAAATATCGCCAGAAAGAAATAAATGCAAATTATAAAAATACAGGATAATGGAAAAAATAACAATATAAAAATTATCAAAAAAACAAACAAATAAAAGAGATTAATTAACTGCAAAAAAACAAATCAAGCATGAATTTAATTGCTAAAAAACAACTTATAAATTACGCAAAAGCAGAAATAAATAAAACAGAAATCGTTTAAATTATAATCAGAAAAACACACAAAAAATTGAAAAAAATATAGCAATAGGAGAAATTAAAATGATAAATATTGTTTTGTTAGAGCCAGAAATACCGCAGAATACAGGAAACATAGTAAGGACATGCGCGGCAACAGGAGCAAAGCTTCATTTGATAGAGCCGTTCGGGTTTACCTTTGAGGATAAGCACCTAAAAAGAGCGGGTTTAGATTATTGGGATCTTGCCGATATATGCACATATAAGAATTATGATGAGTTTCTAAAAAAGAATATCGGAAAAATAAATCAGATATTCTACGCAAGCACTAAATCTAAAAGCAATCATACACAAGTACAATATGAAGGTGATGTATACGTGATGTTCGGAAAAGAGTCGAAAGGTATACCTGAGAGCATACTTCACGATAATTATGATAAATGCATCAGAATCCCTATGAAAAAGGATGTAAGGTCGCTTAATCTGGCAAATAGTGTAGCATTAATTGTCTATGAGTACCACAGACAGCATGATTTTGTTCAGCTAGATCAAGAAGGAAATTTAACTCAATTTTAATATAACCTCTTAAATATATAATATCTATATGAAAAAAAGCAAAAAAGCAGTATAAAGTATTGCTAAACGCTAACGAAAGTGTTATAATAGAAGTGCTAAAATATGATAAAAATATTATGAAAGTTAGGCGTAAGTCGTCGCAATTATCTAAAATAGGATTATCGTTTTAATAAATATGCAAAAATTAATCATGCAAAGGAGACTACTAATAATGAACAAAAAGTCGATTAAAGATGTAAATGTTGCTGGCAAGAGATGTCTAGTACGAGTTGATTTCAATGTGCCTATGCAAGGCGGCAAAATCACTGATGAGAATCGTATCAATGGTGCGATACCAACCATCAAGTATCTAATAGAGCAAGGCGCGAGCGTTGTAGTTTGTTCACACATGGGCAAGCCACACAGTATTCTTAGCAGTACTATTGGACTAACTAAGAAAGAGAAAAAAATTGTTGAAGCATTATCAGAGACAGAGCGTGCTGTGAAAACTGCTGAGTTTATCGCAAGTGCAAAAGTTAGCGACGCAAAGAACCTAACTCTAAAGCCTGTTGCAGATAGACTTAACGAAATTTTGGGCGGCTGTGTTACATTCGCGACTGACGTTGTAGGGAATGATGCTAAAGCAAAAGTTGCAGCAATCAAAGCGGGCGAGGTTGTAGTATTAGAGAATTTACGTTTTCATGCAGAAGAAACTGGCAAAGACAAAGATTTCTGCCGCCAACTAGCAAGCTACTGCGATGTATATGTTAACGATGCATTCGGAACAGCGCACAGATCTCACGCATCAACAGCTGCGATTGCAGAGTATGGTTTTGTGAAAGAAGCAGTATGCGGATTCCTTATTGAAAAAGAGTTAAGCGTAATGGCAGCGTCACTTGAAGCACCAAAACATCCGTTTGTAGCAATACTAGGCGGAGCAAAAGTTGCAGATAAGCTAAAAGTTATTGACAATCTTATTGATAAATGCGACACGCTAATAATTGGCGGCGGCATGGCATATACATTTATCAAGGCGCAAGGAGGAAGCGTAGGCACATCTCTAGTAGACGATGAGAAGATCGATTATTGTGTAGAGATGCTTGCAAAAGCAAAAAGACTTGGAAAGAATATTCTTCTTCCAATGGATACTATTGCAGCTAAATCTTTCCCAAATCCTATCAATGCTAAAATCGAGACAATCAACGTTGAGACAATGAAAATGCCAGCGGATATGATGGGTCTTGATATCGGCGTTAAGTCAGCAGAGCTTTTCAGCAATGCAATAAAGTCAGCGAAAACAGTTATCTGGAATGGTCCAATGGGCGTATTTGAGAATCCATGTTTAGCAAACGGAACTATCGCAGTAGCTAAAGCAATGGCAGAAGCAACTGATTGCACAACAATTATCGGTGGCGGAGATTCAGCAGCAGCAGTAGCACAGTTAGGATTTGCAGACAAGATGTCTCATATTTCAACTGGCGGCGGAGCATCTCTTGAGTTATTCGAGGGTAAGGTGCTTCCAGGTATTGCTTGTCTAGACAATAAATAATTAGTATAGCACGCACTGTCCGTTGTCAAGCTTGCGTATTTTGCCCCTTGTGTACAACGCGTACACTCGCAAAACAAAATTACTCGCTTTTCTAGGACAGCACGCACTCTACAAATTATTAGCAATTCGAATAGCACGCACAGACTTTTTAAATTATTAGAAAAGCGGATAAACTATTTGCTTTCTAACAATATATAACAAACAAATCAAAAACGATATATAGCAAAAACAAACGCAAACAGCCAGAAACGGCACAAAAGAAAGGAGAAATTATCATGAGACAACCAATAATCGCAGGAAACTGGAAAATGAACAACACAATCGCAGACACAAAAGTATTACTAGCAGACCTTATCCCTCTAGTGAAAGGTGCAAAAGCTGAATGTATCGTATGTGTACCATATACAAACATCCAAACAGCAGGCGAGCTTATTAAAGGAACAAACATCAAGCTAGGTGCAGAGAACGTACATTGGGCAGATAAAGGCGCATTTACTGGCGAGATCAGTGCTGATATGTTATTAGAGTTAGGCGTTGAGTACGTAATAATCGGACACAGCGAGCGTCGTCAATTCTTTGGCGAGACTGATGAGACAGTAAACAAGAGGTCAATAACATGTCTTGCAAAAGGACTTAAACCTATCATTTGTGTAGGTGAGTCACTAGAAGAAAGACAGTCAGGCGCATATACAGCAATCCTTGAGGCACAAACAGAAAAGGCATTAGTTGGTATTGACAAGTCAGAGTTAGGCAACTTAGTTATCGCATACGAGCCAATATGGGCAATCGGAACAGGCGTAACAGCAACTAACCAAGAAGCTAATGATACAATCGCAATCATCCGTAACAAAATAGCAAGCTTATACTGCCGTAACTGTGCAGATAATGTTGTTCGTATCCAATACGGCGGATCAATGAACCCTAAAAATGTTGCTGACTTAATGGCAATGCCAGAGATTGACGGCGGACTAATCGGCGGAGCAAGCTTAAACGCTTCAGATTTCTCTAAGGTGGTAAAGTACTAATATGGGTAAATTTACAGGACTAATGATATTAGACGGATATGGACTTAATGCAGAGAGCGCGGACAATGCAATTTCTAAAAAGACATCTCCATATATACAAGGGCTTATGAGTGAGTATCCTACAGTTAGCTTAGATGCTAGCGGACTTGCAGTCGGTCTACCGGAAGGGCAGATGGGCAATAGCGAGGTCGGACACCTTAACATAGGTGCAGGCAGAGTTGTTTATCAAGAGCTGACACGTATTACAAAGTCAATAGCGGACGGAGATTTCTTTGAGAATGAAGCGTTTCTAAAGGCTTGTGAAAACGCAAAAAAAACTGGCAAGAAAATGCACGTATTTGGACTTTTGTCTAATGGCGGAGTACACTCACATATCGAGCACATAACATCACTAATCAAAATGTGCAAAGATCAAGGCGTAAAGAATGTATTTTTACATTGTTTCCTTGATGGCCGTGATGTATCACCAACAAGTGGTGCAGGTTTTGTAGCAGATATGGAAGGATTCCTAAAAGAGTTAGGCTATGGCAAAATTGCTACTATCAGTGGCAGATTTTACGCTATGGACCGTGACAATATGTGGGATCGTGTTGATAAAGCATATAAAGCAATTGTTGACGGCGAAGGTGTTACTGCAAAAAATTCTAAAGAGGCAATGACTGCAAGTTATGACGGAGGCGTATATGACGAGTTCGTATTGCCAACGGTTATCACTAGATGCGGCAAGCCAATCGGCAAAGTCGGCAAAGGCGATAGCATAATATTTGCTAACTACCGCCCTGATAGAGCGAGAATGATTACACGCAGTTTCATTAAAGAGGATTTTGACGGATTCGTAAGGACTCAAGGATTTATTGCCCCTACATTCGTATCAATGACTCAATATGATGTTACATTTAAAGATGATTTAAATATTGCATACAAGCCACAGTCATATTCTAATACACTTGGCGAGTATCTATCAAATCAAGGTATCACGCAGTTCCGTATTGCAGAAACACAAAAGTATGCACACGTAACGTTTTTCTTTAATGGCGGAGTGGAAGCTCCTAACAAAGGTGAGGAGCGTGTACTAATAGATAGTCCAAAAATTGCTACATTTGACTTAATGCCAGAGATGAGCGCATATGAAGTCGCAGATAAAGCGGTAGAGAACATCAAGTCAGGCAAGTTCGATGTAATGATTTTGAACTTTGCTAACTGTGACATGGTAGGACATACTGGCAATATCGCTGCGGCGCAGAAAGCTGTTACGGCTGTTGATGAATGTGTTAAGCGAGTAATCGCAGCAATACAGGAAGTTAACGGTCAAGTTTTAATCACTGCTGATCACGGAAACGCGGAAAAAATGGTAGATGAAAAAACTGGTGAAGCATTTACTGCACACACAACAAATCCTGTGCCACTTATTAAGGTAGATGACAACAAAAAAGTAACACTTGCTGATGGCGGAAAGCTATGTGATATTGCTCCTACAATGTTAGACATGATGGGCATCGCAATACCTAGCGAAATGACAGGAAAAAGCCTGCTTAAAAAGTAATAAAACAATTACAGCAAAAGCAAATTTTTTCAAATAAAAACGCAAGTATTTTCCAAGAACAAACAGCAAGAAATAAAAGCATATTGGCAACAATTAAAGGAGGGAAGATATGGAAAAATTTAATCTAAAAGAAGTAGCTTTAAGGCTGAAAAGTTTGAGAGAACTTGAAGGCGTTTCTATTGTAGAAATGTCTGATGCTACGGGCGTAACTAGAGAGGAGTACCTTGCTAGCGAAAGCGGAGAGAGGGATTTCAGTTTTAACTTTCTTTATAATTGTGCTAACTTGTTAGAATGCAATATTACCGAGCTTATTACAGGAGAAAGTGCAAAGCTAACGCATTTTACTATTACAAGAAAAGGCAAAGGGATGCCAATAACGCGTAATAGTGGGTTCAATTACATGCATTTAGCAAGTAATATGCGTAATAGAAGCTGCGAACCGTTCGTTGTTGATATCCCATATATCAAGGATTTAGAGTCAAAACCGATAGAAGTTTCTATTCACTCAGGTCAAGAGCTAGACTTTGTTCTTGAAGGAGAGTTAAAGGTAAGTATCGATGGACATATTACAATCTTAAATGAAGGTGATAGTGTTTATTATAATTCTGATATGCCACATGGGTTAATTGCAGTCGGCGGAAAACCAGTAAAAATATTAGCAGTAGTTTTAAAATAATAAGATAAAATTAATACAAAAACACTTTTCCTTTTTGCATATTAGGAGAAGTGTTTTTTTTATGCAAATAATACGCAAAAAGCTACCAAAAAATTCCATATAACAAAGTATTAATGATCGCATTTTTATAAACTTAAAACAAATATTTTATATGTATTTATCGTGATTGAAATATTAATATATTGCAATTTTCTTTATATATGATTATTCGTTTTATTTGCATAATTAAATGCATGTATTAAAACAATTTTAAAATGATATTTATGATGTAAAAATATAAATTTTATCTGTTTTATTAACTGTTATTCTCGCAAAAAAATAATTCATTAATCTATTTTATGAATTATAAAATTATAATAAATTCGCATATAATTTTATAAGCTACAAATTGCAAAAACAATGTTAATAACAACTTTAACATAGCAGACTTTTAAGAGTATAAGTTTATTGTTTGCGGTAATTTTATAACAAGTAGATAAATAGTGCATTATTATGAAGATTATTAAATACAATATTATGTATGGATAAATAGCATACTAACAAAAACACAAAACAGCATTACTTTAGCACTATATTAACATATTAAACACCTGACTACATAATTAGACATCATAAGCAAATCAAATATAAAATTATGCAACATTGTGCTAACATACTTCGTAAAACGAACAAAGTAACGCCCAAATCAAAGCAATATAATAAATTATCGTTAATAATTGCTAACATTTACTAAAAAAATGCATTTAATATAGGCTATTTTTGCAAAAGCCTTGCAATTTGATCTTTTATATATTATAATAAAATTAAATCAACCATGAGGAGATAATTATGAGTAAAAAGCAAATAGCAGCGGCAGGCACATTAAGCGGCCGCGAGAAAACTGCTTATTATGCTGGAATGGGTGGTCAAAATATCATATATGCAATAATAGGAACGGCTTGTATCGGGTACTATTGGGCAAATGTTATTTTTCTTCCAGCAATAGCAATCGGAGTAATATCGGTGGTAGCAAGGATTTGGGATGCTATCAATGATCCAATGATGGGAACGGTAGTGGATAGGACGCGGTCTAAATGGGGAAAATGTAGACCATATCTAATCTTTATGCCAATCATTATAGGAATAGTTACGATATTATGTTTCGTAAATGGTCGTTACGGATCACAGAACAGCGCCACGGAAAACATGTTTATTATCATGTGGGCTGCAGTGTCGTACATATTATGGGGTATGCTTTATACAGTCGGAGACATTCCGATTTGGAGTATGCCGGCACTTATGACAGGTAACGAAAAAGAGCGTAGCACATTACTTGCACTAGCAAGGGTAACAGCAGGAATTGGTGGCGCACTAGGAATGGTGGCAATACCATTAGCGCAAGCAATAGCAGGTCCGGGCGCTGACCCAGCACAAGTACAAAAAGGTTTTATTATCGTTGCGGTAGTGATGACAATTTTAGGAACAGCACTTTTCCAAATGACAGGAATAATGTGTAAAGAGAGAGTTGTTCAATCGGAAGAGCGACACACATTAAAAGAGAATTTCAAATTAATGTGGACAAATAAGCCTTATAGAAGACTCATGATTTCAGGTGTTATTAGAAGTCCATTCCAACTATTACTTTTAGTTGCAATGCCGCTACTATCATATTACTTTGCAAACAATCAATCACCATTTAGTGATTATAGAATTATTCTGGCATACGTATTACTTGCGGGTGGTATATTTGGCGGAATGTTCGTAGCAAGTGCGATTGCACCAAAATTAGGAGAAAAGTTTGAGAAAAGAAGAGTATACAATGCATTCTCAATTGCAAGCGGAGTATCGTTTGCGTTAATATTCGTAGTATTCTTAATTGCTCCAACAGCGCTTAACAATGTATGGTTCTTGTTGCTATTATTCCTAGCCTTCTTACTTTGCGGAGCAGGAATGGGCGCGGTGCAAGTTATGCAGTCTCTAATGATTGCCGATTGTATCGATTATGAGGAGTATCACAACAGTATCAGACCGGACGGAGTATTTTTCTCAGGACAATCGTTTATCACAAAAATATCTTCAGGCGTGGCATCGCTGATAATGGCGATAAGTTATACAATAGTCGGCTTCAGTGATGTAAATATAGAAAGTCTAAACATCGGGCTTTCCGATGGAATGATAGATTTTAAAGTTGATACACCAGTATATGCATGGGTAATGTTCTTCCTTGTAGCAGTTCCTGCTTCAATCGGCATGATTTTATCAATTTTACCAATGTTAAAGTATGAGATATCAGATAAATGGCATAGAGAAATGTTAGATGAGATTAATATTCGTCGTGAGTTAGCAGTTAGTTCTACTATCCAGCTTGATGAAATTGACATCACAAATAATATGATAGAAAGCGTTAGCGATGAGTCAATGATAAGCACTGATGCAGCGTTAACTGAAAATGCGGATAATATTAATAAAGATAACGAGATAATACAGCAAGCGTTGCAAGTCGACGATAAAGAAATCAAAGCCAACAAAAAACCTAAAAAGGCAAGCAAAGCAAAAACTGACATTCAAAAAGACGAAAAAGCGGCTGATGACAAGCCAGTAGCAGATGATTCTACTGATAAGGGGGAGAAATTATGAAAAAATTTAAAATAATAGCTGCCCTACTATTAGCGGTAATCGTAGCAAGTTTCGTGCTAGTAGGATGTACTGCAAAAACATACAATATAGTAATAGCAAACGATATAGTTGGCGGAAGCATAACTGTGGAAAACAAAACAAGTGCAGCCGGTGACATCATAAAAGTAGCAGTATCACCACAGGAAGGATACAGGCTAGCACTAGGCGGATTAACATATAGCAGCAAAAAGTTTGGAGTTAATCATGCTTTAGGTAACACTTTTGCAATGTTAGGCGAAGATACTGATGTATCAGCTAAATTTGAAAAAATACCTGTAATAGCAGCGGGAGAAACTTACGCAAGAGAAGGAAATAAGATATATTTTGGTGAGTATCCACAGTCTATCAAGGCAGAGAGTGTGAATATTGGTGCAGCTGTCACTGGCAGAGCAGGATATTTTATGGGTGACGACGGCAAAATGTACTTAAAGAAAACAGGCAGTGCATTTAACGATAATGAAGCAATAGTATATTCAAATGGTGTAACTGTTGGGGGTAGCGAGCAGTATTTCTTAGTTGAGCCAATGACATGGACAATATTAAATGAGAAAGATGGCAAAGCAACAATCATGACAGATAACCTAATTGATAGCAAAGCATTTTTAGATAGTAAAAATACTACTGATCCATATGGACCTGGCGATAGATACAACACAAAGCCAGGCGAGGATAAGAAAGTATACGCTAATAATTATGTAAATTCTGATATTAGAGCGTTTCTAACTGATACATTTTATAATGCAGCATTTACAGATGCTCAACAAGAAATGATGGAAAGTGTAACAAATAACAATCAGGATGGAGTTTACGAGAAGAACAAGTATACGGAAGCTAACAACAATACTGTTGATAAAATCTATTTATTAGATTATAATGATTTATTTGATGCAGATAACGGATTTCAAACAATGGATGATTATAGACAGAAAAAAATAGATCCAATGAAGACATCATTTACAACAGATTTCGCAAGAGCAAGTGGAGCGTTTACGCAAACAGCGGACACTGAATATGGCGGAATGGGTTACTGGTGGACACGTTCAGCAGGCAAAGAATCTTACCAAACAACAGTACTTACAAGTAGTAGAGGGTATGTAAATACTCAAGGAATCAATACTTACAAAGATAGTGTTGGCGTTCGTCCTGTTATCACAATCACGTTAAAATAATTAAAGGATATAATGACTAAAAAGCTATAAAAATAGAGACATATAAAGAAAAAAAAGCAATTTGAAATAACAAATAAAAACAACAAAACAAAAAAGCGAGAGGTAAAACTCTTGCTTTTTTTGCAGCAAAAACACCCAATTTATAATTAACTGCAGTAAAGGTTAAGGTTTGAAAAAGCACAGATAAAAACTTGCCTAATATAACCATAAAAACAGCAAAATATAATGATTGCATGCAATCAACTGGGACAAAATGAGAAAAAAAGTTATATCAAAGCAACAAAATGCTCGCATTATGATATAATGATAAGGAAAGATGCGATATAATTGTCGCAGATACTATATATTTTAACAGCAAAATGTATGTAGATAAATAAAAGCAATAAATTATTATAAATGTTTGGATTTTTTTCCGCTTAGATTGTATTATTAGTGAAAGGTAAAATTCCAAACTGTTTAATTAAGATAAAACAACTGTTTTATTAGTGATAAAATCGCTGAATTGAGCAAGTAGGAGACTTGAATGGACATTAAGGCATTTAACCGGACGGTAGAAAAATTGAAAAAAGGTCAGCAGGAGTATTTTGGTGAATTTTACGACCTTACTAAAAAGTCAGTATACTATTCTATACTGGCGATAGTTGGCAGGCGAGAGGATGCTGAAGATATAATGCAGGATACATATGTTACATTTATTAATAATTTAGCAAATATTACTGATAAGAAAAACGGATACTATTATTTATTGCAAATTGCGAAAAACAAAGGCATTAACCACTATAATAAAGCGAAGCGAGAAACACTTATAGAGGACTTCAGCCATTACGAAAGTGGAGAGCAGCTTGATGTATATCGAGACTTAGACTATCTAAAAAGCAAGTTGACTGAAGATGAATGGTATTATATAGAACATTGTGTGATACTAGGCTTCAAGCAAAAAGATATCGCAAAAAAGCTGAGCTTGCCTACATCAACAGTAGGTTATAAGTATAATAAAGTAATTGAAAAGGCAAGAGAAATTTACGAGGAGGTAAGAAATTGATGAAGAAATTCGATGATATCGGCAAAGATATAGACAAAAATATTCCCGACTTAAAACTCAGCATTTCTAACCAAATCGATTGGAATGCAGTAAAGCAAGATAATGATAAGGGCAAGGTGAAAATGCGTGCAGCGGAGCTTGCCACTGCTGGCGGAACTGAAACAATAAGCACAAAATCAAGAAACAACGCAATAAAAATCACAGCTGCAATTCTTATGTTAGCAGTATTTATAATAACAATTATATTTACGATACTTCCGCTAGGCGGGGGTGCTGTCGACACTGGGTTTGGAATAACTATCTCTATCACGCAAAAGGAATCAAAGATAGCAGCAGTATCAACAAGCACTAATAATGCCCCGAAAGAAAGCCTAAGAATAGGGTTATATGTAGATAAAAACAATATGATCTCAGAGCAAAAATCATTGAACGAAAGTGCAGCGGAAGTCTTAATTGGTGTAAGTTATATAGGTGATGAGTATAAGCTAGCGACATCAAGCATAATTAAGCTTGCGGAAAGTCGAGGATATATTGCAAGCAATGATATAGTGAACATATACGCAAGCAACGGTAAAAAAAATGATGATAAAAAAGTATCAGATCTTACTAATTATTTAGGCGAAAAAATAGCAGGATTGACTTTCGGAGCAATGACTGAGGATGAGTTTGACCTTATAGAAGATCAGTTAGATGACTTTGATGAGGAAGCTTTCACAGAGCAAACAATGATACAATTGCTTGCGGGTGTGAAGGAGGAGCTAGCAACAAAAATTACTAAAACGGAAGATATTATTAAAGAGATTGATTTTATATTGAGCACAAATAATACACCGCTTTCAAACATAAAAGAAACTAGAGATGGCAAAAAGGACAATGACGAGGAAGACAACAATCTAATCCCGCCAGCCGAGCTAATAGCATTAAGCAATTTGTTCAAACAATTTGATGCAGCATACGGTACGGAATATTATAGTGAAATATCTGATAATGAAATCACATATACAGAGCTTTTGCAATTGAAGGAAGACGTTGATGAGGAATTGGCTGATTTAGCGCAACTTAAGACAGAGATTAATGAAATAACAGACATTAATGAGCTAGATGGAAAGTATAAGGATGCAATACAAGACTTATTAGAAATTGTAAAAGATGATATTTTTGATAGAGATTAATGCATTAAGAATATAAAGATAAATATATAATATAATAAATAGTATAACAAAAATAACATAACTACATAAATAAAAATGTAGTTATGTTTTTTTTATCGCAGGCACGGCGAAAAAATAAAAAATCTTTTTTGAGAAAAAGTTGGATTTTTTTCATTGATGATTGTATTATAAGTAGAAAGGCAAAAAGAAGTCGAACTGCAGATCGGCATTAAGTAATGTTATTTATTATATAAAGAAGCAACACAAAGCATTTGCTAGCAAGGCTAGCTACATAGCCAGTCAGGTTATCAACGGTTTAAATAAAGGAGAACATCATGAAAAATACTAAAGTAATAAGCAAAACAAGAGGCAAAAAAGTTATCGGATGCCTACTAATGGGCGCCCTTGCAGCAACAAGTATAGTGACGTTAGTTGCATGTACAAACCCAATCACAGGTGCAGTTAACGCGATGAAGGCAAAAGAAGTTTATTCAATGTCAGCGGTAACTAGCATGGAGTATTTGACAAGCAGCAATAATAATAAAGTTAAAGCAATGCAATCAATGAGCGTTCAAAATGTTGCAGATACGGTTACTTCAAGACCATCAGAAATTACTGATAAAACGATGGAAACATTAGGTCAATTCATGGGAATGTTTGAGGGAATGTTGCTAGGAGATGGTGGAAGTCAAGCGGAAACAGTGCCAACGCCAGAGGCAGATGGCGAGTATTCTAAATACAAAACTAAAATAGTTATGTCAATGCCAACGCTTGGAGGAGCGCCAGTAGAGTATACTATGTACTATACTGAAACTGCTGAAGGAGAGGAAGTAAGTCCTGATACAAATCCAGTAGACACAGTTGCTGATGAAGATGTAGATTCAAAAGACAAAGAGGAAGAAGAAGAAGTTGAGGTTAGCACAAAACTTACAGGCGTAATAGTAATGGGTGATGTTGTTAGCGAGATTATAGGAAGCAAAACTGTAGAAACTGAGGGCACAGGTGCAAATGCGGAAACAGAAACTGAAGTTGAATTTACAACTAAAATTGATGATAAAAACTGGGTAACAGTTAAAGAGGAAAAAGAACTTAACGAGATAGAATATGAGTACACAATAGTGACTGATGGTGTTGAAAGTATTACAGCTATAGAGTACGAAAACGAAGCAGGAAAAGAGGAGTTAAGCTTGGAGCTAGAAGATGCAAACGGCGTAGAGAAAGAGTATAGCGTGCAAGTTATTGAGAAGGATGGCCTTAAGTTGTTTGAAGTAGGATATGAGGATGAAGAAGCAGGCACTGAAGTAGATATTATTGTAACACCACTTGATGACGGAACATATAAATATGAGTTTGAAAATGGACATATAGAGATAAAATAAGTCAAAATATTAATATAAATTACTAACAGAAATATTATTATTAAGACAAAAAAAAATCAAAAAAAATGTTTCAAAATCAACAAATATCTAGCAGAAAAAAATAAAGAATATCAAAACACAACAAGGTTGAAACATAAATAAAATCAGTCAAATAAAAAGCAGCAAAGAGATAAATCTTTGCTGCTTTTTTCTATTCAAATTTATATAATAATGCTTGCACAAATATTCCAAAAATTACAGAAAAAACATGTTGCAACTAGCAATAAATATCTTGAGAAATAGTAGACAATCTAAGCGAAAAAAACTTGCAGAAACAGACCAAAACATCTTGTATAATTTTAACTAAAAAACTTCATTTATGTAAAATAAAACAGCAAAATAATGAAAAAGTGCAGTGCATTTACAAAGCGAAAAGTGCTTAAAACTTGCAAATATATATAAAATAATGATATATGGATAGTATTAGGTATGATTTATATCCAATTATAAATATATTTATTCGATAAAACGCATTTGTATACAGATTAAAACTGTTATAAATTAATGAAAAAAACAGCTTATCAAATCACTTCTACAAGTAATTAAATAAGCTGATTTTTATCATAAATGTTAATTATAAATTTTCAATTTTTATTTATTGTGTCCACTCAATAGTATTGTTTTTTAGTTGGATAATTCGTTGATTTTTGCTGCCCCTAAATGCTAAAGTTAAATCTTTTTCTTCTAATGAAAATTTACCATCAATTAACCAATCAGCAAGCTGCAATAATTCTGTGATATCTGGGTTATTCATTTGCAATAAATCTTCAATTAAATAACCTGAAAATATAACAATATTTAATTCGGTATTTGCTTTAATTCTTCTAGCTAGTTTTACTAAAACATCCGCTTGACATAATGGCTCGCCACCGCTAAAAGTTACGCCACTAATAAGGTCGCTTTCACATATTTGACTATACATTTCATCAATAGTCATATAACTGCCGCCATTAAAATCATGCGTTTCTGGGTTATGGCAGCCTTTGCAATTGTGCGGACAACCTTGCGTAAATATTGAATACCTCATACCAGGACCATCTACAATACTTTCTCTCATAATTCCTGATATTTTTACTGATGTTTTTTCTTCCATGAATACACCTCAATTGATTTAGTGAAAAAAAGTATAGATGGTGACCTATGTAGCCAGCTCCTATACCTTTTTTATAATTTAGTAATAAAAATTACTTTTTAACACAATGTTTAACTCTATCAGCAACTTCAGAACGTTTAGCGTTATTAAAGCGATCTACTGTACCGACAAGGTAACCAGTTATACGGCGAATACGCTCAAAGTTGACATTACCGTCATCTTCTTGTCTGCCGCATTTAGGGCAAGCATTATCGATAATACCATTATAACCACAACAAGGATCACGGTCGATAGGGTGATTGATTGATCCGTAACCGATACCGCATTTACCCATGTATCTAACACAAGCCTCAAAAGCATCTAAGTTTTTAAGTGGATCGCCATCAAGCTCAATATAGCTGATGTGACCGCCGTTAGTTAGATTATGATAAGGAGCTTCAATCTTGATTTTATCAAGAGCAGCTATGTTGTAATAAACTGGTACATGGAATGAGTTAGTGTAATAATTACGATCTGTTACGCCTTTAATAACACCAAACTCTTTTTTATCCATACCAACAAATCTACCTGATAAACCCTCAGCAGGAGTTGCGATAAGTGAATAATTGAAATGTGTTTCGTCGCACATTCTGTCAGTAAAGTCACGCATATGAGTAATTATTTGTTGACCTAGTTTTTGACACTCTACAGTTTCACCGTGGTGTTGTCCAGTAAGAGCAACAAGGCACTCAGCAAGACCGATAAATCCAACAGATAGAGTTCCGTGTTTCAAGATTTCTCCGATTTCGTCCTCAGGGCCTAGCTTGTCACTGCCAAGCCAAATACCTTGACCCATTAGGAACGGATAATTTTTAACACGTTTTTTTGCTTGAATTTTGTATCTATCCATTAATTGATCAGAAACAAGAGCAAGCTTTTCATCTAGCATAGCAAAGAATTTATCTAAATCACCCTTAGCAAGAATACCAAGTCTTGGTAGATTTACTGAAGTGAATGATAAGTTACCGCGTTGAGTAACAACTTCGTTTGACTTATCGTAATTATTAGCAGCAACACGAGTTCTGCAACCCATGTAAGCGATTTCAGTTTTGTAATCGCCTTCTTTGTAGTATTGCAAGTTGAAAGGTGCGTCAAGGAATGAGAAGTTAGGGAAAAGCCTTTTTGCAGAAACCTTGATAGCTAGTTTAAATAAGTCATAGTTGACATCTTTTTTATTAAAGTTGACGCCAGATTTAACCTTAAATATATTGATAGGGAATATTGCAGTTTCTCCATTACCCAGACCTGCATCAGTTGCAAGCAAGATATTTTTGATAACAAGACGGCCTTCAGGAGAAGTATCCGTACCGTAGTTAATGCTACTAAACGGTATTTGAGCGCCGGCACGAGAGTGCATAGTATTAAGGTTATGAACAAAAGCTTCCATTGCTTGAAAAGTAGCTCTATCTATTTCAAGAGTACTGTATTTAATAGAAAATGCTTGTGCTTTTGTGATGATTGCTTCGCTAATTCCCGCAGAAGCAAAAGCTTTTGCCTCACAAGCTAGATATTCAGCGCCTTCGATTTTAGGAATAACGCCGACTTCAGCAAGCTCGCCAGAAATACGTTCGATAATATCCTCGCCGCCAGTAACATCAAACATGTCTAAAGCTTTAATCATGTTCTTTTTGTATATTTTTTTATATGATTTAGCAACACCAAGAGCCATTGCATAGTCAAAGTTAGGGATTGACTGTCCGCCGTGCTGGTCATTTTGGTTTGACTGAACAGCAATCGCGCCAAGGGCAGAGTATGAAGCTATGTCGTTTGGCTCACGCAAAAACCCGTGACCTGTGCAAAAACCGTCTTTGAACAATTCAATAAGATCAATTTGACAACAAGTTTCAGTAAGTGTAAGGAAATCAAGATCATGAATATGAATATCTCCATTATCATGAGCTTTAGCATGATCAGGACGAAGCACGAACAATTTATTAAATTGTTTAGCACCTTCAGAACCATACTTTAGCATAGTACCCATAGCAGTATCGCCATCGATGTTCGCATTCTCACGCATATTGTCGTTGTCTTTTGCATCTTTAAAAGTTAAATCTTTATAAATTTCCATTAGAGAAGTATGCATCTCTCTATTGCTAGTCCTGTTAGCCCTATACAATATATAATGTTTTGCAGTAGATGCATGGCCTTCCTCGATTAAAGTTTTCTCTACTGCATTTTGAATATTCTCAACAGTTGGAGCAACCGCGCCTTGAGATTCAAGTAGATTGCATGCCTTAGTAGCGATCTCCATTGACATCTTAGGGTCGTGACCTCCTGCTGAAACTGCTGCCTTATATATAGCATCGGCGATTTTCTGAACATTGAAAGGGACTTGCCTTCCATCTCTTTTTGTAATTATTGTTATCATATGCTTAATCCTCCTAGATTGAAACGTTACTTTAATATCATACTATACTTTATTGCCCTTGTCAATAATAAATACTACATATTGTGGTCAGTTTACGGCTATTTTGCTTTTCAACCACAACATATAGTATTTTGCAAATGCAGGAAGCCGCTTAAATATGCTAAAATGTATGAATTATTGAGCATTTTTATAACTTTTTGTTTTATGTAAAGCCGCTTATTTTTCAAGACTAAGTCGCTGATATTATCATCGGTTATATTTACGCTATAAATGCAGGCAAAAACTTCATATACTTGATAATTTATTCAGAAGTGTAATATTATGTAAAAAGCGAGTAGAGTTATTCCAACGGGTCAAATTTAATACGTTAGTACAAAAAAAGCAAAACTAACACAATATCGAACACAATAAAGTGAATATATATAATATTAGTGAAAGGTGCAAGTAAGGCAAAGCTAAAAAACCAACACATTATAAGGATATATATATTTATAATATAATATAACATATAAAGGATAAAGAAAGGGAGTATCAGAAAAAAACCGCAAGTAGATAAATTATAATGCTGTACAAATTAATAAAAAAGATAATATATTAGCGAAATTAGTTGACAAAACATCACGAGTTATATATAATAATAAGGTAATAGCAAATGCAATATCGCTATTACAACAATCCAAGGACGGTTAGCTCAGCTGGATAGAGCGTTGCGCTACGGACGCAAAGGTCGGGAGTTCGAATCTCTTATCGTTCACCAAAGCACATAAAATACGAACTATAGTATTATTACTAGGTTCGTATTTTTTTATGTCAAATTGTTGCTTAGTAGTAATTTGATTGTTCATAATACATATAACGCATACAGTGCATTTAGCATAGATAATATAAATAGCGAAATGTCAACTAAACGCACAATAACAGGTAGCAACTAGTAATCATAGCGCACCCTAAACCAACTTATCCGTAACCAACTAGTAATATCAGCGTAAAATTGGGAAATTTGCATATGAAACAGTTGACAAGTCAAATGGTAACATGTATGCTGTGAACAAGTAAACTAATCAGGCGAGTGATAATAAAATAAGAAATTAAAGAAAAAATAATGAGTGAATTAAGTTTCAGCAATGTAATGAGAATAGGAAGAGCATTAGATATAGTAATTTACAATAAAAATATATATGTAGAAAAAGAGATGTTAAAATTGTTTTGAGGAACATATTGAATCTCAAGGGGGATATAAAATGGCAGTAATAAAAGTAGAGAATTTGACGAAAGATTACGGAGATAACAGAGGCGTGTTTGATGTATCGTTTGAAGTCGAAAAAGGCGAGATTTTTGGTTTTTTAGGACCTAATGGAGCAGGAAAGACAACAGCAATCAGGCATTTAATGGGCTTTAGCAAGCCGCAATCAGGCAAAACATTTATACAAGGAATGGATTGTTGGACAAAGCAAAAAGATATACAATCAAATTTAGGATATTTACCAGGAGAGATAGCATTTCCCGATGGGTTAACAGGGCTGCAGTTTATCAAGGACATAGCAGATTTAAGAGGAATGAAAGATCTTGGCCGCGCGCAGGAAATCATGGATATATTCCAGTTAAATGCAAAAGGCGGAATGAAAAGGATGAGCAAAGGCATGAAACAAAAAGTAGGGATCGTATGTGCATTTATGCATACTCCTGAGGTTTTGATATTGGACGAGCCTACATCAGGACTTGATCCACTAATGCAGCGAAATTTTATTGATTTGATATTAGCGGAGAAGACGCGCGGCGCAACAATTCTGTTATCAAGCCACATGTTCAACGAGGTAGAGTATACTTGTGACCGAGTAGCAATCATAAAGCAAGGTCATTTAATGTCGACAGTAAAGCCGGAAGATATACGTCATGGGCAGAAGAAGACATATAAAGTAGAGTTTAATCAGCCAAAATCTATCGAGGTTATTAAGCAAATGAATTTTGATGTTGAGGATACACAAGAGGATAACAATCAACTAGTATTTACTATTGATGATAGCGAAATAAATAAATTTATGGCAGAAATAAGCAAGCACGATATTAAGTTCTTGTCTGAGCGTAAAAGCACCCTTGAGGATTATTTCATGAAATATTATGATAATTCGCCAGAGAACAGGGAGGAAGTATAATTATGAATGCACAAGCAATTAAACAGTCAATAAAGGATAATTATAAAATAGTAAATCCTAAGTATCTGAAGCAAACGGCAAAATCTAATTACAAATCATTGATAATTTTCACGTTAGTACTGTGTACATTTTTGGCGGTAATCATAGGCGTCAGTGCGAGTATGGCGGACAGGGCGAGAATGCCAGGAATGACACTGGAGTGGTTATTATCAGCCCAATATTTTGGCATGATGGCAATAATGTTTCCGATGATATACATTATTATGTTAGGCAACAAACTGATAGCAGGAAAGGTTGATAAAGGCGATATGGCATATGTTCTTGCAACGCCAACAACAAGAATGCAAGTCGTTATGACAAGTTTGATATATTTTGTAATGTCGCTAGTTATAATGTTTTTATGTATATTGCTAACAGGAATCATCTCGGCAGCAGCGTTTTCAGCGGATTTAGATTTAGGAAATTTCGCAATGATGACATTTGGCGCGTTTCTGTTGCAGTTCTGTCTTGGCGGAATATGCTTTGCGGCATCATGTTTCTTTAACCGTTCAAACAGTTCACTTGCAGTTGGCGGCGGATTACCAGTAGCATTTTTCATGCTGAAAATTTTGAGTGCTGTAGCAGATGAATTAAATTTCTTAGAGTTTTTCACACTATTAACACTATATTCTCCCGATGCAGTAGCAGCTGGCACAGGTTACGTAGGTCAATTTATCGGTATGGCAGTAATAGGAATAGCACTGTATATATTTGGTGTAGTATCATTCAAGAAAAAAGACTTACCATTATAATAAATTTATGATAGTTGCGCAATTTTAATAAATTGAGGCAAACTATCACAGCATTTTCAAAGAAAGCAATCAGCCGCCTTGCATGGGATATTAATCTTAGCAAGGCGGCTTTTGTATTGCATCAATTATACATAGTTCAACATAAAACATAGTTCAAACAAAACATTGCTCAACCAAAGCGAGGATAATTGTCAAAATTGCGAACATAAGCAAATTGAATTGACTAATAACAAGTAATATAGTATAATGATACAATCTAGAGAAGCAACTCTAGCAAAATAACGAATAATTATCACTTATCAAAAGTTAATAACGCAGTATAAAAAGCGAAATAATTTTGAGTTAGGCAAATGTTGCACAATTTATTTGAACGCAATTAGCAGAAGCTGCTTATACATCAATTGTGTTATTAGCTAGGAGGAAAAAAATGGATATAATTGCATTAGAGAGTAGCTCTGAAGGCAAATTGATACATATAATGAAACAAAAGAGCGGATTTATTGCCCCAACGCGTGGCGGAATTATTAAGTTTAATAAACTTGGCGAGATAGTGGAGTTAGGACTAGACCATAATACAACTCTAAAATTGAAAGAACCAATAGCGTTTACATTTGTATCAAGTGATAGTATTGCGGTAAAAAATGTAATTCGCAAACGAGCAAAACTTCTGCAAAACACAATAAGCATGACCTACAAGATTTTCACTAATAAAGGGATAATAATATCAAAAGTTAGGCTTGATACTAATGATGATAGTGAAGTCGTAGTAACGGCAAGCCTATACCCAAAAAAAGACAAAAAAGTTATAGGCAACATGGCAATGCAATTTAATATTATGGATGATTATATGGAGATACTTAATAGTAGCGATCTGAAGTTGGCTGTACTTAATAATGAGAAAGACGATTTATTTGTAATAAATAGTATAGATGCAGTCAAGACTATAGAGATTAAGTCATATTTAGATGGAGATATTGAGCGAAACACATGTATAGTCACAAGTCAGGAAATAATCGACAAAACTTATTATGTGCCAATGATATACAAGTTAGGCATAAAGCGAACTACTGGTCAAGCAAAAAGATTTTAGAAACAATTGTTGAAAGAACATGCATCAGCACAATATTTTTACTGCATAATATGGTGATAAAAAGCAAAAAAACAATCTAATATATAAAAGCAAATGATTTTCGCAGCAGCTAAAATCATTTTTTTTATTCAAATAATACTATCTAAAATTATTGTGAGACATAAAAAATGTTGCAAAATCATAAAAATATGATATAATTAAATGATAAAAAAATGCAAATTAAGAGGTAAGATTAGCGGAGCAATCGCAGCTAAAAGCGAAGCGTGCAATTTGAGGGGGCTATTATGTTAAAGAGGAAAAAACGAAGAAAATTTGTATATACACTAGCAAAACCTTATTCATTTTGGCTAGTTATGGACAGTTTAGTCATACTTGCAAACACAGCGATTGCAATGTATTTACCGTGGCTTATAGGTGAGTGGTTTGAAGGGACATTGCCAGTGTTTTCGACTCCAAATATTGCATCATATCTATCAATTATGGCAATATTATGGATAGCAAAAATGTTTACAGGCTTCAAAGTTCGCCGAAAAAAGTATAAAATGCTGACAAAAGTGAGAAAGGATTTATATGGCAGAATGTTATATTATCCAATGAGCTTTTATAGTGATATGACATCGGACCAGCTAACAGAAACAATAGTCAGTGACACTATAGAGATAAGGGATTATATATTTGATGATTTACCTAGCATATTTATTAATTTTGTAACGGTTTTGAGTTGTATTAGTATGTTATTTAGTATCGACCCGCAAGTTGCAGCAGTAATGTTGATAGGTATTCCAGTTAGTATAATTTTAACGCTACCACTTAAAAAGAAGCTATACAAAATCTCTAAAAGGCAAAAAGATACTAGCTTAGAGATGCGATCTTACCTGAATGACACACTTGCAAATGTTGCACAAGTAAAAATAAGCAATCAAGAAAAGCAAGAGGTTATAAAAGGCAACAATTTATTTAAAAAAGAATCACGAGCATTGCGATCGGAAAGATGGCTAGAAGCAATTATGTCGCCAGTAATGACACTAATCAGCATCGGTTTATTTTTAGTCGTTGGCGGATTTGCTGTGCAGCGAATCATTGATGGATACATAACTTTAGGCGGAATAATCAGCTTTTTACTATACTTCACGGTAATTGTTGCGGAAGTAGTAGGTATAATAATATCGGTAACTAAGCGAAACAGAATAGTTAGCGTGCTTGACAGAGTACATGATGTCTTTGAGTTGGATGCTGAAATTGTCGAGGATGGAGAAGATTTGCTATCAATAGATAAAATAGAATTTAAGGATGTAGCATTCGGTTATAATGAAAAGCTTCAATTTAACAGCATATCATTTTCCGCAAAAAAAGGCGAGCTTATCGCATTAGTAGGCGGAAGTGGCTCGGGAAAAACTACTATTTTTTCATTAATAGAGCGACTATACATGCCAAGTTCAGGAGTGATAAACATTAATGACAGAAATGCAGATGAATATTCTATTTCGTCAATCAGAGAAAACATTGCGTATGTTAACCAAAACTGCAATTTGATGGAAGATACAATAAGAAACAATTTAACATACGGACTTGAGGAGACTGTTACTGATGAAAAAATATTTGACTGCATGAAAGTAACGGGGTGCGACGAGTTTGTGAAATCACTACCTAACGGCTTAAACTATCAAATCATACAAGGCGGAAAATCAATGTCAGGCGGGCAAAAACAAAAGCTTGCACTAACAAGAGCATTGTTGAAAGATTACAGCATGCTACTTTTAGATGAAGCGACAGCGAGTTTAGATTCAGCATCAGAAGCATTGATAGAGGCGTATGTTAAAGAGGCAAGAGTAGATAAATTAGTTATAATGATAGCGCATAGGTTATCCACAATAGTAAATGCTACAAAAATTATTGTAGTAAAAGATGGAGAAATTTTAGCTCAAGGCACACACAAAAAACTACTTAAAGATTGCTTATATTATAAGGCGTTAGTTGATGAGCAATATATAGATAATTCTGAAGTGAATGACGAGAAAAATTAAGAAAAATAATAAACAGAAAAAAATTTAAAATTATAATTAATTTGCGAGAAAAAAAGTAGTAAAAATCACAATTAGGAGGCACATGATAAATCATAATAAAACTTTAGCATCATGTTTTTGCGGAATAGCAAATCAGGCATTATTAACAAATATTACCGCAATTTTGCTAGCACCAATGATGTTATTATATGGCATAACAATTGCACAATTTGGAATATTAATAGGTATAAACTTTTGCACTCAAATGATAGCGGATATATTGCTTACAATATATATCGATAAAATAAAATATAAAGTGATGATACAGGGTTCAAATATTCTTTCAATATTAGGGCTTATAATATTAGGATTATCGCCATTAATAATGCCGGAAAATCCCTATCCGATTATAATTGTTGCTACAATAATATTCTCATTTGCAAGTGGAATAAGCGAAGTTGTGCTGAGCCCAATTACTGACACAATTCCAGACGATTTTAAAAGCAAGAAAAGCGCAATGTCTCTAATGCATTCATTCTATGCATGGGGACAGGTTGGGTGCATATTATATGTAAGCCTAATGTTGTATTTTTTTGGCATGGAAAACTGGCATTATATCACGTTAAGCACGATTGCAATGCCTATAGTATGTATGATATTATTTAACAGAACTACGATAGTACAAGTAAGAACAGTTACAAAAGGCGAAAGCAAATCAGTCATGAAATCTCCTATTTTCTATGTATGTTGTATAGCAATATTTTTCGGAGCAGCGTCTGAGCTACTAATGAATCAGTACGTATCAGTTTTTGCAGAAAGTTCATTAGGACTAACAAAAATACAAGCCGACCTAATAGGAATGATGCTGTTTGCAGTTTGTCTAGGATTAGGCCGAGTGCTTTATGGGTTTATAGGGCACAAAGTTGATATTCATTTAATGCTTATAATCAGCAGTGGACTTGCGATTGCAATGTATGCAATAGTAGGATCAGTAACCAATCATTTAGTGCAGCTAATATTTGTTGTTTTATCAGGGTTTGCGGTGAGTTTATTGTGGCCAGGAACACTAGTAATAGCAGGTGAAAGCTTCAAGAATGCAGGTGCATGGATCTTTAGTGGGCTTGCAATAGCGGGTGATATGGGAGCGATGATTTTTCCAACTATAGCGGGCGGAATTGTAGATAGATCAAGTTTTAATATGATGTATTTAATCATGACAGTAGCCCCAATAATCACGTTTATATGTCATGTAGCATTAAAATTTATGACAAAAAAACACAATAATAATGATAAATTAGCTCAACCAATACAAAAGGAGCAAGTAAGCGATATGATTACTGAGGATGTTCAATAACTAGACAATAAGCAACAAAAACTAAATAAAAAGCAGCAAAATAAGAGAAGAGCAATTAGCTCTTCTTTTTTATGTGCAATAGAATCCGTGCAAGCTATTGACAAAAAAGCATAAATATAGTATAATATATATTAATATAAGCTATGATTAGCAAATATTAGGAGGGCGTAAAAATGGAAAAGAAAGAGGCATCATTCATCCCCTACAAAATAAGTAGGCTTGCAATTGGGCTTATAATAAATGTGATTATAATTTTCACAATAGTGGTAACAATGCTTGCACTAGGAGATAACGAGCTTTTAACAGTATGGAATAACACCCCGCTATATTTATGTATTACGGCGATAATTCTTAGCATAATAGGTCTGCAAGGCGGCTGGTTTATTTGGGTAAGAAATACAAAAACAAGAATTGTTATTAGTGCAGACGGTATAAAAATACTTAGCAACAATAAAAAAGCATGGCAAGAAATAAAAGATGGAAAACAAGCAGCAATTAACAATAAGTTAAAAGCGGAAGAGCAAGAAGGCATGGTTTATTGGGAAATACCAATAGAACAAATCAATAAAGCGTATTACACTAAACATTATTTTTATAAAAAATTGCCAATAATTCCAGTCCTTGTAATAGAGCATGAAGAAGAGGGACAAGAAGCAGAAACTACTGTATTTGGAATCCATAGATTCGGTCTAGATATCCTAAAGGAAGAGTTGGGATATACAGGGACAAAGTATAGCAAGGATGGTGAAGACGATGTGTTAGAAGTCGGTGAGGCAATTATCGGAGAAGTCGAAGCTGACACAGAAATATTTGAAGAAATAAGCAAATCATAGGCGATATTTATTGCTAAAAAAAACTAGTTAATCTATTAATTTTAGCAAGAATATGATGCAAAAAAAAATTACTTAGTTAAAAAAATACCTGCTTAAAAGCAGGCATTTTTTTTGTAAAATAGCTATAAATTTATTAAAAAAATTTCGATATAATGCTTTTGTTATTTCAGAAAAACTCACTTAATAAAATTAAAATTATCTTTATAATAAAACACGCATATTTTATTTTTTACGTGACAATATTGGTAAATAATTGTAACAGAAAAGTTGAATTTTTATCAAATAGATAAACGAAAAAAATTATAAAATTTAGGCAGTTTTAAGTAGAATAAAAGTGCGAATATTTGCAAGATAATTTACACAGAAAAGCAAATTTTTTTTCTACTTAATTTAATAATTAAAATGCCGAATAGTCAACAATAATATTGCAAAAATAAAAGCTAAATATATGAACCAATCTATGTATTGAAAAAGCTAAAAAGTATAGAATAATTTGATGTAATTTTTGCTATGCTTTACACACTGCGTATCTATTAATGCTGACTTTGCAGGGGAGTTTATGGTATAATCTACATTTTTTGTTATTGTTGTTATTATATATATTGTAGCACCATTAAAAAAATGTTAAAATATTATTAATTTATGATATAATATAACTAATATCATAATATAATATTAAGGTAAACTAATTTAAAGTATAATTTACGACAAATTATTGATAAATACAAGCTTTATTAATGTAAAAGGAGGGTTTATGGCGTTAATACAATTAAATGAAGTAGGAAAAATATATGTTTCTACAAATGCAATAGCAGTGGGAATAAGACGCGTAAATGCAAGTTTTGACATTGGAGAGTTTGTTGCAGTGACGGGCAAAAGTGGTTGCGGAAAAACAACATTACTTAATGTGATAAGCGGGCTTGATACATATGAGGAAGGCGATCTGTTAATTAATGGCTCAAGTACATCGCATTTTATTGCAAGTGATTGGGAAGAATACCGTAAGCAGTACATATCATTTGTCTTTCAAGACTACAACATTATAGAGAGTTTTACAGTGCTTGAGAATATAGAGTTTGCACTGACGCACATTCCATGTCTAAAAGAACGACGAGTTAGAGCAAAAAAACTTGCGAGCAAAGTTGGACTTGCTAACATGCTTAATCAAAAGGGCAGCAAGTTATCTGGAGGGCAAAAACAAAGGACAGTTATAGCTCGTGCACTTGCAAAAGATAGCCCGATAATTTTAGCTGATGAGCCGACAGGCAATTTAGATAGTCAAGCAGCACAAGATATAATCGCATTATTTGGCGAGATCTCTAAGGAAAAACTAGTAATAGTTGTAACTCATAATGCAGAAGAGTTGGATGGATATGCAACCAGATATATCAGGATTTTTGATGGTGAAATTTCTAGCGATGAAACAGTAGATCCCAATTATCTAAATAAAGCAATACAAACAAATAATACAAATTGTGAAAGTCAAGCAACAGAAGGCGCATTAGGTTCTGATTTAATTGTTGAGGAGTTAAAGCTGACTGCTGCTATCAACAGTGCAAAAAAACATGTAGCAGAAATTGTGCAAAAAATGAAAACTTCAAACTCAGCAAGAATCAAGCAGAAAAAAAGCAGCAATGAAGTAGCAACATTCGAATATGTAGCAAAAAGTCAGGCGGAAGAAAAAAAGCTACATGAGCAGAAATATGAAAATTCGTTTGTTGAACTTGCAAGTTTTGAGAATGAAAACAAGAGCGAAAACAAAAAATTATTAGAGATAAAAACAAAGGTGGCTACTGCAGCAAAAAGTATTGGCTCAAAGGCAAAAGCTAAAACAACGGCAGCAATTAAATATAATCAGAAAAACAGTACTCATGCTAATCAAAAGGAAGATTTGCAGCTACAAAGCGTAACGGATGTAAAAACATTAACAGAAAGTGATGCTACAATCGCAAATAAAGCGGCAAGGAAAGAGAAAAATAAAGAACGACTTGAAAGTAATAAGGAAGCTGCTAAGGTGGCGTATGGTAAGGCGAAAGTGATTGCAATCAAAAAGGCGGCAATTACTAAAGAGTCAATTAACTTAGGTTTCAATCGTTATTTAGCAATGCCAAAATTAACAGCATTTATATCTTTCATGTGTGTAGTTGCGACATTGGGTTTGCTTTTAATAACATCGCTGCTAACTACTTTAGGCGGAGACCAAGTCAATACTGATTTATTTAAGTATGAAGATGGCAGACTAATAGTCGCAACAGCGGATAGGCAATCAGCGAGCGAGCAAGAAATTAAAGCCATCGCAAGCAAATTCGGCGTAGAGTATAGGACGCGTGATTCTTTGTCTGATATTAACAGTGTTTTCTGCAGTATCTTAGATAGTGACGGTACAAACAATTACTCTATTTATGACGACTATAGTTTTAGCAAGTATAATAACGAGTCGCTAAGCTACGGAGTTGCGCCTATGGCAGCGGATGAAGTGATTATCAAAGTTTCGTATGCTAATAAAAGTCAAATAATCGAGAGTGGAATAATTAGCAAAAGTATATCAATATTTGACTATAATTACAAAATAACAGGCTGCGTTTTTCAGCTGGATAACTCTATTAAATCGGAAGTTTGCTTTAGCGAAAAAGCATATGCAGAAACATATAAAAGAGCAATCGTAGATAAACAAATTGGCTCACTAACAAGTGATGAAGGCGCTAATGGCAATAATTCAACAATAATGATATCACCTAAGCTAAAAGGAACGGAATCGTTTGAATATGCTGGAAGTCAAGTTAATTATGACGCAAAGTCGTTGAAATACGGAGACAATACCTATCAATCAACAGCCGTGGCAGCATTCGAGGAAGATGTTTTTGACGAATATATGATAATTGATCATGACAGAACGATAAATAATGAAATAGCATATTTAAGTGCAACATATATTAGTAACGAACTTGCAATGCAGATAGTAGCCGGCAGCGATTACCAGTTTTCGTTATTATTCAGCAGCGACAAAAAGGCATCAGAAAGCATGGAAGAATTAACTGCAATGGGATACAATGTGTCGCTTAGCAGTGCACAGGCAGTAAAGCCAAAGGTGCTGTTGACGGAAAAATTAAAATCAGTATTAATAGTAGTAATGTGGATAATTTCAGTTGTGTTTATAGGACTATTTGTAGGACTAAGCACGACCAAAGTCCATAGAAGTCAAAAGAAAGACCTTGCAATATTTAGAACGATGGGAGTTGATTCAAGGGTAATAAAGAAATCAATATTTTGGTATAATGTAATAGCACTTATACCATGCATGATAATCAGTTCAATCTTGTTTTCATTATTATTCTTCTCATCGGCAGCAGCGGTGCTGTCATATTTATCAGTCGGGGTATACTTTTTAGTATTTATCGGATTGCTAGGCGTAATGGCTGTTGCAACTAAGCTTACAAATAGACAACTATTTAAGCAGACAGTAAGAGGCAACTTAAAAGGAGGACGGGGCAAATGATTAAAATTTCCAATTTGTACAAGTCCTTCAATATCAATAAAAGCAATGAGATTAGTGTTGTCAAGAACATGTCTCTAGAGATAGCCGATAAAGGAATAGTCGCATTTTACGGTAAAAGTGGATGTGGAAAGACAACATTGCTTAACCTTATAGGCGGGCTAGATAAAAGTGATTCAGGCACTATTGAGATCGAAAACAATTTATTAACGCAGAAAAATGCAGACACAATTAGAAATGAATATATTGGCTACATTTTTCAAAACTATAACTTAGATGAGAATATAAACGTATTCGACAATGTAGCGATTGCGCTTAAGCTATGCGGAATTATAGACGAAAAGGTCATAGAAGAAAGAGTTTTATGCGCTTTAGAGAACGTATCGCTAGAGAAGTTCGCAAAAAGATTACCATCATCATTAAGTGGTGGACAGCAGCAGAGAGTTGCAATAGCAAGGGCGATAGTCAAGAGTCCAAAAATCATACTTGCGGACGAGCCAACAGGCAACTTAGACGAATCAAATACAATCAAAGTTATGGATATTCTGAAAAGGATTTCCAAAGATGCACTTGTTCTTTTAGTTACTCATGAGCATGATTTAGTAAGCATGTACTGTGATCAAGTCATTGAGCTTGTTGATGGAAGTATAAAAAGCAACGAAATAATAAGTAATGAAAATACTTTCGCAAGCAAGGATAAACGCAAGATATATTTAGGGGACATGCCATCAGAGCAAGCGGATATAGGCAACATAAAAATTGAGTACCATGGTGAAAAGTCACTAGTAAGCGATATAAAAATTATAGAAACAGATGGAAAGATCTACATTTATTCTAAAAGCGATACCATCAAATTTCTAGATAGTCGAAGTGAGATAAAGGTAACCGAAGAAAAGTTTGTAGAGAGGAAAGTTGTTGATGGGAACGATGATTTAGACATGACTGCATTGACCCCAATTAAAGTAAAAAGATCGAAGATGTTCTCTATATGGGACAGTGTTAAAATGGGCTATGAAGTGGCGTTTAAGCAAGGCAAAGCGACAAGAAAAATGATGATAGCACTGTTAATGCTATTTCCGATAGCAATAACAATTATGGTATCAACAATGTTTTCTGTAGTCAGCTTATCAGACGAGATATCGCAGCTTAAATTCAACAAGGAAATCGTTAGAGTAGAATATAATAATGACGATACTATGCAAATAGTAGGTGAAGTTATAGCAAATAATAAATCGCAAGTGAAAGGTGTTATCGTCACTGGCGGAGATAATTATGGCAGCAATATGAGCGAAGTTAATTTCAAATCTAACGCATTTATGACAGGGGATGCGGAAGAATTTAAGTTCAATGTGAACTATCTTCCAATTCAAAGTTTAAAAAGCGAAATAATCCACGGCAGCAAAGTTGTAGGATTGCATGATGTGGTGATAAGTGCAGGGACGGCGGACATGATATTGGAGTCAAAGTACTTTGATTATATAACTAGCCCAAGCCAATTAATCGGAGCGTATCTGGAAAATGAAAATTATGGTGGAACAGGTGACAAGAACAAAATAGTGGGTATAGTTGATGAGCAAACTCCGTACGTTTATACAAGCCATGAGAATGCATTTAGTCTAACATATGACCATGTTTATTTTAGTTATATGAGCCAAACTGAGGCAAAAGACAACACAGTTTTGCAGTATGATGCAGCAAATAAGACAGCAGATGTCATAGTTAATTATGATCTATTAGCAGCAGACTTGCATGCAGTATTCAAAAAAGATGTCACATATAATTTTGCAGGAATGATGTATACAATTGTAAAAACTACAGGAGAGAGAAATGATGACTCCTCAGAAATATTGACAGAAATACAAACCAACATACCTAATTACCAAGGAGAGAAGGGTGCTATAATCATCGGCGACAACAATTATCATGACAATGCATACAGAATGAATTATGTAGCCGGACTTAATGGTGCGTTTATAGATATAGCAGTAACAGATTCGGTAGAATTTTTAGCAAAATTGAAAGAAGCGGGACTAAACGTAACAACATATGAGGATATAATATCTTATAACATTGATGGAGTTGACCCAGTCCTAGTTACAATATGGGCAGTAGCAGTCACAATAATGACAGTAGTAATGACGCTGTGTGTGTTTATAGTAATGCGAACATCGCTTATGTCGCGAGTAAAGGAAATTGGAGTATACAGAGCAATCGGTGCAAGCAGAAAAGATATATTGATAAATTTCTTTATAAGTTTTCTGGTATTGTATCTACTAACGATTGCAATAGGATTCATGGCATCAAGTATATTTGTGTGGTCGCTGATGGGAATACATATATCAGTACTTAGCATTATCAATTTGCCGGTTTGGTTGTGGCTATTATTAGGAACAGGATTTTTTGCGATAACAGCAGTATGTGCAATGACGCCGCTAGTATTATTACTAAGAAAAACCCCAGCAGAAATACTTGCAAAGTACGATATTTAATAATAATAAAACTTAAAAACAATCAAACAACAAAAAACAAGACAAACACTATCAAAATACTGAGTAAAACTAAATAAACTTAGTAAAACACTGAGTGAAACTAAATAAACTTAGGTAAAACATTAAAACAAGCAAAAAGCAGCTCCGTAATATAACATTACGGAGCTGCTTTTATTATTTATTAAATTTAATTAACTTAAATTAAGCAAGAGCAATCTTGCAAAATAAACCGCAAAAGCGAAGAAAAGTGCAGAAAAACTGCACAATTGCCAATAAAGTGATTAGAAAGTGACAAAATTAGTCAATCCAAAGGACTCTATCGCCAGTGACAATAGTGATGATATCAATAAGCCAAAGGAAAGGAATACCGAAAATAATCAATAAAACACCTAGAACTAAACCGATAGTATTGTTTTTAGATGCACTTTTAACTACACGATAAATAGCCCAGATGATATCTAAAAAAGGAAGAGCTAAAATAACTTTAAGAACTTTAGGAAGTCCATCCATACTTTTTACAAATTTACTCATGTTTTTACCTCCTTATATAATTTTTTATTTATAAACACAGTTGCCCGTGTAAATGTTAAATTTATGATTGAGTCTTGCGTATTTATAAACACAGTTGCCCGTGTAAATGTTAAATTTATGATTGAGTCTTGCGTATTTATAAACACAGTTGCCTGTGTAAATGTTAAACTATGATTAAGTTTTGCGTATTTATAAACACAGTTACCCGTATAAATGTTGAATTTATGATTAAATATTGCACGCTTAATAGCAATTTTTAACATTTATTTGCTATTTATGCTATTATATTAGCTATAATTGATTGTTATGCTTAATTATTCAATAATCTTAAATGCAGAAATATGCAAGTTTATTTATAATACCGACAAATAGTTGACTTTGAATGTTAATTATGTTACCCTAAAACTATACAGTGGTTTACATAATTAAGTTCTGTGCAGATAATATTGCATAAATTAATGTCGTATAGTAGTATTATAGCATAAAATTACAAACAATACAATGCATAGCAAGAAAATAATACACAATTTATGAAAAGCAAAAATAAATGGGAAAAAGGAAAACATAGGAGCAGTATGATAGATAACATAAGCAAGACAACCAAGCTAGCAATAAGTGCAGTATTTGTCGCCCTAATAACAGTGGGAGCATTTATAAGAATACCTATACCGGGAGTCCCCTTTACATTGCAAATTGTATTCACGACAATGGCAGGATTAATGCTAGGCGGAATGTGGGGCGGAGGGGCAGTAGCAATATATACTTTGATGGGATTAATTGGCATCCCAGTGTTTACTGCTGGTGGTGGAATAATGTATGTTATGCAGCCAACTTTTGGATATATTTTAGGTTTTATTTTTGGAGCAATGGCATGCGGTTTTATAGTGAAAAAAAGTAAGAGTAAAAGCATATGGATCTATATAGCTGCAAGCTTAGTAAATATGGCAATAATTTATGTAATTGGAGTGATATATTTTTATCTAATTATGACCTTTTATCTAGCAGAAAGTGTTAGCTCAAAAGAGCTAATAATTATGTTTTTTTCTATCAATACTGTGCCAGATATATTTAAGTGTTTATTGGCATCTTTTGCATCAATTAAATTAGGCAAAATAATCAGCAAAATGGGTGCTGGAAATGTGCTAAATATTGATGATATAAATAATAATATTATCACGCTAAAAAATAAAGTAATAGAGGGTAAAAAGTTGACAAAAAATGAGCTAATGCAGCTAGAGCATTGCGACTTGGAATTGCTATCAAATGCGGCAAATGAGATAAGAAAACAGCTTAAAGGTGATGTTTTTCATACATGTACTATAATAAATGCAAAGTCGGGAAAATGCTCGGAAAACTGCAAATTTTGTGCTCAATCTGCAGCTAATAATTGCGATATAAAAGAGTACGATTTGTTGCCGGAAAATGATATAATTGATAGTGCTAAAATTGCTAGTAATCAGGGTATAAATAACTTCTCTTTAGTGACATCAGGTCGCAAAATAAACAACGAAGAAATTGACAAAATTTGCGATATAATAGTCAAAATAAAATCTACAGAAAATATCGATATTTGTAGCTCGCACGGACTACTTAATTATGAACAATTAAGCAAGCTAAAAGCACACGGATTAGATAGATATCACAACAATTTAGAGAGCAGTAAAAAGTACTTTAAAAGCTTATGCACAACGCATACTTATGATGATAAAATTGATACAATAAATGCAGCAATTGCAGCAGGATTAAAAGTGTGTAGTGGCGGTATTATTGGACTTGGTGAAAGCTTTGCTGATAGGGTAGAAATGGCAATAAAAATATCAACATTGGCGGTGGATTCAGTGCCACTAAATATGTATGTTCCGGTAGAAACAAACGGTGCAGTTAGCAGCGATAATACAAGTGAAAAGCAAGAGATAAACAGCATTGAAAATGCAGAAGAAACAAACAAAGATGGCAAAGAAGTAATTGAGAAAAAAAGCACTCAAGCGGTAAGTTATGACGAGTTTATAAGGGCGGTTGCAATGTTTAGATTCGCTATGCCTAACAATTATATCCGACTGGCCGGTGGTAGATCATTAATGCCAGATAAGGGCGAACGCGCGTTTTTAAGCGGAGCGAATGCGACTATAACGGGTGATTTGCTAACAACTGCAGGTATTGATGCAAAAACTGATAGAGAAATGATAACAAGATTAGGATTCATTATAGAGTAATATCTACAGAAAAAAGTCAAAAAGCAATAAAATAGCAATAAAATAGCAATAAAAAAGGAAAAAGAAATATAACTATAAAATATCACAGCTCGAAAAGCTGTGATATTTTTAATATAAAGCATTCATAATCAAAGTAATATACGCAATAAGGGCGTATAGTATAGTAAATTAATTTACAAATATAATTAATCGTGTTATACTTATATGAAAATAAATAAAGATAAAAGCCAGTAAAATTGTTAAAAAAAAGTGACATAAAAAGCTGACAAATGAAAAATATATGGTAGCAAATACACGTAAAAAAACGCTAAAATTGAAAAAATAACAAAAAAACAGTGTAAAAACTTGCAAAAAACATGCAAAAAACATGCAAAAAATGCACGAAAACATGCAAAAAATACGCAAAAAAAATCGTATAAAAACAACATAACATATATGCTGCAAAACACAACGCAGCAAAATAGATAGACAGAAATTAAACGCGACAAAAAACGAAACAACAACAACGCAGCAAAATAGATAGACTGAAATTAAACGCGACAAAAAATGAAACAAAAACAAGCTGCAAAAGGAGCGAGATGGAAAAGTTAAAGAAAACCGGAATGTTATTTATAAATTCACTATTCATAAGTGCCTTCACATTTGGAGGGGGCTTTGTAATCATATCAATAATGCGAAAAAAATATGTAGAGAAAAAGAAGATGTTAACGGAGCAAGAGATGATGGACATAATGACGCTTGCGCAATCCTCACCGGGGCCGATAGCGGTGAATACATCATTACTGCTAGGATTTAAACTGTGCGGATTAATGGGCGCGATAGCGTGTTTATTAGGAACGATAATACCGCCACTAGTGATATTGACGATAATCTCAAACGTATACGACCTGATCCGAGGCAACGAAATATTAGAAGCAATCATGCACGGAATGGAAGCCGGAATTGCAGCGATAATAACTGATGTGGTGTTATCTTTAATCATTGTAGTTAAGAAGGAAAAGAACTGGTGGGCAGCGGTGACAATGCCTATAACATTCGTTTTAGCGTACATTGGGATAAACATAATATTTATAATTTTTCCTGCATTTGCCGTTGCGATAGGAATAACTCTGATAGAGCAAAAGCGAACAAGTATAAAGACAAAAAAGACAATGCACGAAATTGGAAGCGGAGTAGCTGTGATAGATGAGGAGCAAAGTTTAACTAGTGAGCTTACTGATAACATGACGGCTATCGCGGAGAGGTCTGCTGATTCTGCCGATGAGCAAAACGCTGATAATTCAGCCGATGAGCAAAATTCTATAAGCCAAAACCAAGCAGGCAAAAAATTGAAAGGCGATAAGAAAGATAAAGACAATTTGCAGAACGCGGATAAGATAAATAATATAGATATTGATAAAAAGAAAAGTAAAGCGGAT
>CAMQSU010000007.1 GCA_947037025.1 uncultured Clostridia bacterium
CCGAGACCTCACCATATTTTAATTTCTCAAGCAAGTCATAAAACTCTTCTTCCTTGTCTCCGTCATTCATATCACTTGCTCCATTAAACTTATGTCGAACTCCTACTAATTTCCTATAAGCTTTTTTAAGCTCTAAGTAGTCTGTAAAATTAAATGTTGATATTGTTGATATTGTTTGCATATTATTACTCCTTTTTTATACTATTATAGACATTATATAAGTCCTTTCTTACTTTAATATTAATCATGACTTAAATATTGTAGTTTAGTGAAATATCTCATCTTCATTATCTTTGTTTTCTAGCTCGTCGATTTCTTCTTCATCCTCGCTAGGCTCATCCCAATATCTAAGCTCTGTGAATATCTCCGAAGCCCTCTCATCAATATCATCCTCTAAAATTTCTTCCTTAAACTTATTAGGATTCATCACGCCAAAAATCGGCTCAGTTTCCTGCCAATTTGGTCTGTAATTTATAACATATAATTCAGCATACGATACCGATAATCCTACTATCCATGAATAAGCAAGCATCACAACATCAAACCTGATACCAATTGTATGCACTAGCGTCATTGCAACAGCAAGATTTATAGCAAATACCAAATACCAACTCGGCTCTAAATAAAATGCGGCGTTATTCTTCCACATAATAAACGCAATAGATGCCATTATCCCCGCAATTGCAAAAATGTAAACTATGATAAGTGCTAAATAATTTGCACTCGCAAAATATAATCCAACACCGCAAAGTGCCGCAACAAGAAAAACAATCATTGTTATTCCATCAGTCTTAAAATCTTTCATATTAGATACAAGCACTTTTTTGCTAATATAATTTAGCAATGATGCCCTTGCAATAATACTTAACATTGCTGCTGCAAAATACATCCAATATAATGCATTCATCACACTAAAATGACTAATCGTAACAAGTGCAATAGTTACAAATGCGATTACCGCATTAAGTAGTAACAGCGAAAACAACTTGCGACTGCTTGCAAACTTCAAATTAAATAAATTAGAAAATGCATCACCTATTAAAAATATTGATATGCCAGCTTTTATACTGTTGTATCCTACCACAGTATCCATTACATCAGGTTGATTTATAAAAAGCACAAATACAAAAAATAGATTTATCAATGCTGTCACCATATAACCGCGGCTGTTCAGCTGCTGCTTATCCTTTACAGTAAATGCACCAATTCTTACTTTTTTATTTTTATTATCTTTAGTCATGGCTACCCCCAATTTCATAATATTTAATATATTGCACTTTTCTATTATTCTGAATTAAATAGTCTATATATTTACTACAATGTAAAAATCATTCATTAAACGAACTACTTTATTAATTATATCATAATTCATAACATATGTCAATATGCACATATAATATAGATAAAGAAGCAGCCGCAAAGTAAATTTGCGGCTGCTTCTTAATTTTAACTGAAATGCTTAATATTGATATTACAACATGTAATAATATAACCAAAATAATTTTTATAATAATTCAATACCTTTCAACTTGCACTCTGCAACAGTTTCATCATCCCAAATAGAGCTTTGAACTTCGCCAATGTGTGACTTATGAAGTATTAACTGACACAATCTCGATTGACCAATACCTCCACCGATAGTAAGCGGATAAAGCTCAGATATTATGCTATTATGATAGTCAGTATGTTCGCTAATTCCTGCTTTAGAAAGCTGACTTATTAGTGACTTTGAGTCAACTCTAACACCCATTGATGATATCTCCATTGCTCTATTAAGCTCTGGGTACCAAACAAGGATATCACCATTAAGCGACCAATCGTCATAATCAGGAGCACGCAAATCATGTGATTTACCATTAGACAAAATATCACCTATGCCAATAATGAAAACCGCACCTAACTCTTTAGTAATAGCATTTTCACGCTCAGTATTAGACAATGTAGGATACTTATTAATAAGTTCCTCTGTAGTGATAAAGCTAATTGACTTTGCAAGTCTATTCTCAATCATCGGATATAAACTTTCAACGTAGCAAGCAGTATCATAAATCACACTATATATATCACTAACAGTTGACTGCAAGTACTGACGATTTCTATCTTTTGCAGAAATTATCTTCTCCCAGTCCCACTGATCTACATATACACTGTGCAAATTATCTAATGACGCTTCTTGACGGCGAATTGCATTCATATTAGTATAAATGCCCTCTCCACCTTCATAGCCATATTTACCAAGCGCCATTCTCTTCCACTTTGCAAGTGAATGAACTATCTCGCACTGGCTATTCTTGATTGCAGTAATATCAAATACTACCGCTTTCTCGCTGCCTGAAAGATTATCATTTAGTCCTGTTGAAGTAGGCACAAATAGAGGTGCACTTACTCTATGAAGATTAAGTTTTTTTGCGAAAATCGCTTGAAAATAATCACGTAGTAACTCTATAGCTTTTTCAGTATCCTTAACGCAAAGCGTTGGCTTATAACTTTGAGGTATCTTATCCATTATATTCTCCTTTTAGTTGTTGGCGGTTATTACTAGCCTATTATTAATCACATAACTGCTTAATATCGTCAATATATCTTGCAAAAACTATACCCGGTTCATCCAAATCAGGCTGCCATCTTTTAACCCACTCAAGAGTTACAAAGCCGTCATATCCGATATGTTTTAAGCTGTCAATTGCTTCCTTAAGCGGTAAATCTCCAGCACCTAACATTTTATAAACTGTCGCTCCATTTAGCCTTACGCTATCCTTAATGTGGACATATTTAATAAATTTACCTATGTTTGAAATCGTTGTAGAGATATCCTCACGACCGTATCTATACGGATGATGAATATCCCAAAGCACACCTATATTTTCCTCGCATGTGTCATTCATAAACTTAGCAAGAAGCTCTGTATCGCAAAACATTCCGTTAGTCTCTAAAAGTGGCGTAACACCTAATGCCGCGCCGTGTTTCGCTAACCGCTTGTATGCTGCAAGTGCAAGTGCATAGTCGCCATCATCAAGCATTGCTCTATTTGTGCACATAACTCTAACATATTTAGCACCTAACTTTCCGGCTAAATCAAGATATGCAACAGCCTCATTATAATGCTTAATATTATCTTCCTTAACTGCAATACAAGCGTTAGAAGTTAGGCAAGATATTTTTAAATTGCCAAGTCTTTTAATACTTTTAGGTATTAAAACATCGCTGAAATTTTTAATCTTTGGTGCAAAAAGCTCATTTGCAACCCCTCTAATTTCAACGCCATCATAGCCTAAATCTTTTGCAGTCGAAACAATATCATCAAATGACCAGTTAGGACAACCTAATGTAGAAAAACTATATTTCATATATATCCCTCCTCGTTACGCAGTTTCAATATCTGCAGCGTTTTGCAAGTTTAGCAACTCAATTGCTTCCTCACGCATTTTAAATTTCTGAATTTTACCGCTAGCAGTGACAGGAAAGCTTTCAACAATTCTTACATATTTAGGCACTTTATGCCTTGCTAAACTGCCTCTTGCAAGCTCTTTCAAACCTTCTTCATCAATGTCGCAATTTTCCTTTAAAATAATAACAGCCATTACTTCCTCACCATACTGCTCAGATGGCACGCCAATAACTTGCACATCTTTAACAGGCGATTGAGTATAATAAAACTCCTCAATTTCCTTAGGATAAATATTCTCTCCGCCACGAATTATCATGTCTTTTATTCTGCCGACCACTTTATAATAACCGTCCTCATCTACTGTGCAAAGGTCGCCAGTATGTAACCAACCATCCTCATCAATAGCCTGAGATGTAGCATCGGGCATCTTATAATAACCCTTCATTATATTGTAGCCTTTAGCACAAAACTCACCTTTTTCGCCTATCGGCATTTCAAGCCCTGTCTCCGGATCAACTATTTTTGCTATAACGCCTGACAAAACTCTGCCAACGGTATTAACACGTTTATCAATGCTATCATCTGTCGTTGTTTGAGTGCAAACTGGAGAAGCCTCCGTCTGACCGTATGCAATAGTAATCTCTGACAAATTCATTCTATCAACTGCCTCACGCATTACTTTGATAGGACAAGGACTGCCTGCCATGATACCAGTTCTAAGCGAACTAAAATCATAATTACTAAATTCAGGATGCTCAAGAATCGCAATAAACATTGTTGGCACGCCGTGAATAGCGCTGCACTTTTCGCTTTGAATTGCACTCATGACTTTAAGCGGACTAAATGACTCAATTGGAATCATACTAGTTGCATGAGTTATGCACGCCATAACACCTAAAACAAGACCGAAGCAATGAAAAAGTGGAACAGTTAAAAGCAGCCTATCCTCATGCGAAAACTTCATGCAATCGCCGATTGATTTGCCATTATTAAGGATATTATAATGAGTAAGCATTACGCCTTTCGGGAATCCTGTTGTACCGCTAGTATACTGCATATTGATTACATCATGATTGCATATAATGCTGCGAGCCTTTGCATAGTCGCTTTCAGATACACTCTCGCCAAGCTTAACAAGCCCATCAAAATTAAGGAAACCACGAGGTGTTGAGTCGTTGCCGCCAGCATAAATAACGTTAGTTAAAAAAGTAAATCTTGATGATTTAACAGATCCATTTTTTGCCTTTCTAAGCTCTGGGATTATATTATCAATAGTATCTATGTAGCTGTTATTTTTAACTCCGTCAATAGTGATTAAAACTTTACTATCCGATTGTTTTAGCAAATAATCAAGCTCAAACTCTCTATAATTTGTATTAACAGTAACTAATATCGCGCCAATTTTAGCTGACGCAAAAAGCATTTCAAACCATTCTGGGATATTAGTTGCCCAAATAGCAACTTTATCCCCTTTCTTGATACCGAGCGCAAGAAGACCCTTTGCAACAGCATCGCATTTTTCGTTAAACTGTTTCCATGTAACGCAATATTCACGTGTCGTATATTTAATTGCAACAGAATCAGCGTAATCAATTGCTAAACCTTCAAGCATTTCGCCTAAAGTCTTATTAATCATCTCCATCTTACCCTCCCGAAATTTATTTATCATAGTACTATTATATGTATTGATTATATTTTTTTATATATTTATTTATAATTTGACAAATTATTGTGAGTCTGTCAAGTTTTTAATATCAAGATTTAAGTGTTTATCAATGCTAAATGACTTCCATGGAGTAGCCTCAAGTGGCGGATACACACGAAAAACCATACGCTCTTTAGTCACTGGGTGCATAAACTTAATCTCTGCTGCAAATAGTGCTAAATTATAGCCTTTTGACCTTTGATCAGCGCCGTATTTCATATCCGCAAAAATCGGAGTGCCAAGGCTTGCCATTTGAACTCTAGCTTGATGCGATCTACCTGTTATAAGGTTGATATCAATCAAGCTGAACCCTGCTACATAGTCAATTAATTTATAATCAAGCTCTGCACGCTTTGCACCAGTCTCCGATAGCGGAGCTATAACAACAACGTTAGTGCGTGGATCTTTCTTCAAGTAATGCTCAAGCTTGCCTGCCTTGTGAACTGGCTCGCCGCATACTACGGCTAAATACCTTTTATCCATCTCACCGTTTCTAATCATCATGCAAAGTCTGCTTGCTGACTTAGAAGTTTTAGCAAACACCATAACTCCGCCAGTAGGTCTATCAAGACGCTGAACAAGTCCAACAAAAGCATCGCCTTTCTTCTTTTTTGTGTGAATAACGTGCTCTTTTACAAGCGTTAGCATATCTTTATCACCGGTAGAATCAGCTTGAGACGGAATATTGAAAGGCTTAACAACAACTATAATGTGGTTATCCTCATATATAACGTTAATATCTTTATAAGTAATTGGTACCATATTTATCTCCTAAAGATTGCCATTCCGCTGCAACCGCATGGCAACTCAATGCCCTCATTTGTAGGTAATGTAAGCTCGTAAGCTTCAATTTCCACTTTAGTGTAATCACGCAATGCGATAGTTAAAATATTCTTAATTACAGTCGGCTGCAAGCCAGTTGTATATGAATTTATAACAAAGAATAACGGATGCTTTGACATTACTTTAGTGCACAATTGCACAAGCTCAGTCAGGCATTCTTCAAGCTTCCACATCTCGCCATTAGGGCCTCTGCCATAACTTGGCGGATCCATTATAATAGCATCATAAGTGTTACCTCTTCTAATTTCCTTCTCTATAAACTTTTTGCAATCGTCTATGATGAACCTAGTATTCTCTGCAGGAACTTCTGAAGATTTACAGTTTTGCTTAGCACGGTCAACCATTGCTTTAGCACTATCAACGTGAGTCACATGAGCGCCAGCTTTAGCACAAGCAACAGTAGCGCCGCCAGTGTATGCAAATAGATTAAGAACTTTTATATCATGCCTAGTCCTAGTAATAAGTTCTGCCATAGTATCCCAGTTAACAGCTTGCTCAGGGAATAATCCAGTGTGCTTAAAGCCCATCAATTTGCAATTAAACCTAAGACCTTTACGCTCAATCATGAAGTTAGAAGGTACACTTTGAGTAAAAACCCACTCACCGCCACCAACTGAAGACCTCTTATAAATTGCGTTAATTCCTTTATAGTTTGCAAGTTTGAACTTAGCTTTCCATATTACTTGAGGATCTGGACGCAACATAATCATCTCGCCCCATCTCTCTAGTTTCTCTCCGTCGCCAGTCGCGATTATCTCGTAATCTTTCCAGCCTGATGCTACTTTTGTCATTCTTTTATCCTTCTGCAATAGCTACGAGCTAACTGCAAGTGTGAATTACTTTAATTGGTATAAAATTAATCATATCTACTAAGATTTATTTAACAAATTTATTATAAATCAAATATTTCTTCTATATTTTTTTAACGAATAGTGTTACTTTATCCCCGTTAATATCCCAATCTTTAGAGTATCCTGAAATCTCGCCTTCACCTATCTTATCACAAAGCACATCACGAGTGATGCTATTGTCATTTGATAAAACTTCTAGCGCCATGCCACAAGCCTTGTATCCAACTTGAATATGGTCAGTTACTTCAAAACCAGCTTCCTTACGCATTGTCTGCAATTTAGAAGTAAGCTCACGAGCAACGCCTTCACGGATAAGCTGCGGAGATAAATTAGTATCAATAGTCACAGTCATTCCGCCATTGCTCTCTGAGAATAATCCCTCTTTGCTTGTAGTAGAAATTAATAAATCATCACGAGTGAAATTAATAACTTCACCTTTTATTTCCGCTTTATGCGATCCGATTGTATCCAAATCAACAACAACTGCATTAGCATCAACAGCAGACAAATATGCTTTAATATCGCCGAGTATCTTGCCGTACTTAGGTCCAATAGTCTTTAGTTGTGGCTTAAGCTCATATCCTACAAATGCACTGTTATCATCAATGATGCAAGACATTTTTATGTTAAGCTCACCCGAAATAATCTCAAGCGTGCTATCATCAGAAAGAGTTTTATCCGCCTTAATATAAAGCTTAGAAAGTGGTTGACGATTCTTCATATTTGAAGTATTTCTACAACTACGTCCTAGCTCAACAGCCTTAATTGCAAACTCCATATCAGCTTCAAGCGCAGTATTAATATACTTACTATCTGACATAGGAAAATCACATAAGTGAATACTGATTGGTGCTTTTTCATCAAAAGTTCTAACAAGATTGCTATAGATAGCTTCAGTTACAAACGGCACGAAAGGCGCGCTAACTTTAGATAATGTTACAAGCACAGTATAAAGCGTTTGATATGCTGCAATTTTATCATCAGTCATTTCGCTGCCCCAAAATCTATCACGACATCTTCTAACATACCAGTTAGATAATTGGTCGGTAAACTCTGCAATGTCACGGCTCGCCTCAGTAATTTTGTAATCATTAAGATCCGCGTCAATGCTAGCTACAAGAGTCTGCAATTTAGACATAATCCATTTATCCATTAGGGATAATTTGCATTTGTCAATAGAATACTCAGTAGGGTCAAATTTATCAATATTAGCATAAAGCACATAGAATGCATAAGTATTCCAAAGCGTACCCATAAACTTACGTTGACCTTCGCTAACGTTATCAGAGCTAAACCTTGATGGCAACCATGGCGCTGAACTATTATAGAAATACCAACGCACAGCATCCGCACCTTGATTATCAAGGACAGTCCAAGGATCAACAACATTGCCCTTGTGCTTACTCATTTTGATACCATTTTTGTCATTTACATGCCCAAGCACGATACAGTTTTTAAACGGTGCTTTTTCAAATAACAATGTAGATATTGCAAGCAATGTATAGAACCAACCACGAGTTTGGTCAACTGCCTCACTGATGAAATCAGCAGGGAATTGCTTGTCAAATATTTCTTTGTTTTCAAACGGATAATGCCACTGTGCAAAAGGCATACTACCACTATCAAACCAGCAATCAAGAACTTCTGGAGTCCTGTGCATTTGCTTGCCGCACTTGTCGCACTTGATAGTAACTTCATCAATATACGGACGGTGAAGTTCTATATCTTTATCAAGTCCACCTAGCTTGCGAAGCTCCTCTTTTGAGCCGATAACATGAGTATGATTGCAATCCTCACACACCCAAATCGGAAGCGGAGTACCCCAATACCTTTCACGTGAAACACCCCAATCAATAACATTTTCTAGGAAGTTACCCATACGACCGCTACCAATAGCAGGAGGCAACCAATTAACTGATGCGTTATTTTTAAGTAAGCTTTCCTTAACCTCTGACATTTTGATAAACCAGCTTGACCTTGCGTAGTAGATAAGCGGAGTATCACATCTCCAACAGAATGGATAGCTATGCTCATGCATTAAATCCTTAAATAATAAACCACGCTTTTTAAGGTCAATAATTACATGCTTATCGCCGTCCTTGCAAAACATTCCTGCAAGTTCGCCTACAGCCTTAACAAATTTACCAGCCGTGTCAACCATCTGCAAGAAAGGAAGATTATAACGTCTACCGACATTAGCATCATCCTCACCGAATGCTGGTGCGATATGAACGATACCAGATCCGTCAGTTAGTGTAACGTACTTATCACAAGTAACGTAATATGCTTTTAACTTGGTATCGTTAAGGTTGTAAAGTGGCGTGTACTCCATACCCTCAAACTCGATACCTTTTTTAGTTTCGATGATTTCATACTCTTCAAAGTGAGATGCAACTAGTGCTTCTGCTAAAATATAAATTTCGTCATTTGCTTTAATTTTAACGTAGTTCTCTTTTGGATTCATACAAAGTGCTACATTAGATGATAATGTCCAAGGCGTAGTAGTCCAAACAAGGAAAAACTCACCTTCAGCCCCTTTAACAGGAAACTTTACGAATATAGTTTTTTCCTTGATATTTTGGTAACCTTGAGCTACTTCATGAGAAGATAGAGAAGTGCCACAACGAGGACAGTATGGAAGTATCTTGTGACCTTTATACATCAAATCTTTATCGGCGATCTTTTTAAGTGCCCACCAGATAGACTCGATATAATTATCATCATAAGTTACGTAAGGATTCTCCATATCTACCCAGTAGCCAACACGAGCACTCATACGCTCCCACTCACCTTGGTATTTCCAAACACTCTCTTTACACTTTTTTATAAACGGCTCAATACCGTAAGTTTCAATCTCTCCTTTTCCATCGATACCTAGCAATTTTTCCACTTCTAGCTCGACAGGCAGACCGTGGGTATCCCAACCTGCTTTACGAAGAACTTGATAACCCTTCATAGTCTTGTAACGAGGAATAAGATCTTTCATTACACGTGTTAAAATATGCCCAATATGAGGCTTACCATTAGCAGTAGGTGGACCATCATAAAATGTAAAACACTCTTTCCCCTCATTTTTATCCACACTTTTCTCAAAAACCTTGTTCTCGCTCCAGAAGTTTAATACCTCTTTCTCACGAGAACAGAAATCCATACTAGAATCAACTTTTTTATACATAAAACTCTCCTGTTCGATATTGTTATCTTAATTGTTATATTAATCATTATATAATCAATATATTTTACATTATATAGCCAAAAAAGTCAAGCAAATTAGCCACATATCACCCTAATATAGCAATTTCATAAAATTGCCTTGATTAAAAAACATAATTTGTAATATTGCTGTATATAAATCAATTATTAGCGATAAAAAAAGCGATATACCCTGCTGTAAGCTGAATATATCGCATTATTCTATTTTGCTACTCTGCATCTAATCAACAAGATATCAGCAGATAAATTTTTAATTATACTTAACAACATTTAATGCTAGTCTTGATATACAAGCTTAGCCTTTCTCTCGCTAATTTCCCTTCTAATTCTATCGATACGCTCTTGGTTTTTAATTGCTTTGCGTTCTATCAAATATTCTTTAATTATGCTCTCATCATCAAATTTTTTCATATCTAACTCACCGATGATTTTCATAAAATCCTCATAGTTGATATTGATACATTTTTTATTATTTGATATGTCGCCATTAGATACATGATAATCACTATCTAAGCTGTTAGTCGTATATCTTGCACCTAAGTTAACTATTTTTTGCAGTAGTGCACGAGTTATATCAATATCATCAAAATATATAACCTGATCAACAGAAATTCTTTTTTTATATAGCACATTATCAGCATCAACATCATCCGCGTTTACACGATCCGTCTTAAACATGCTCATAAGTCTTCTTTTGCTGTTTTTGCTAGTCAATGATGGTGCTGTAGATACACAATTTGCAAGGGTGAATCCGATAATTTTACCACTTTCATTAACGCCCAAACTGCCCTCTAAAGCCTCCATAAGCTGATCAAAAGTCTTGTCACTATCCTTCATAATGTACTGCAATGTACACAGTGAAAGTCTTGCATCTTCATCTGCCCTGTGGTGCAAAAACTCTACATCCATTGCTGTTGCAATCTTATCAAGGCTCATAATATTTGGTGTATCAGTGTATGCGCTGTATAGCAATTGAGTATCAATATAAGTGAATGTATATGAAGGCAGCGAGTTTACCTCACAAGCCGCATTAATACAAATAATATCATTATGTATAGCGTGTCCAATTACGATTGTATCAGGCGCGTTCATGATATCACGAATACGCTCGTAGTTGTCAATAAATGGCGGTGCTTTTTTATATACTGATAATGGATAGGCTAACTTCACATGGAATGAAGCAGAAAAGTTTTTAGTTATTGGCTTAACCAGAATATTGTTTTGCTCGATTATATTAAAGTTTTCGTCAGCTATAACGTACCCGAACTCACATAAATTACCATTGCCAAAACAACCGTCAGTACTTTCTATATCAAATGCTACATATCGCATATTATATTGCTCCTTGCCCCTACTTTAACGAGGGAATCTAAATTACTGAAATTTATCAACTACCAATCTATTTTAATCTCTTTTGCTTTTTTCTAGCATAGGTCTAACATGGAAAGTAAAGCTAAGCGGATTTGATTTAGTCAAAACATATCTACCCTCAACTCTAGTATCAGGTCCACAAGCATTACTACCAACACCACGCACAAAAGCGTCAATATTGACATTGTATTTGCCTGATGGAATGATATCTTCCTGATGCTTAGCCTTAGCCAAAGTCGCAAGACTAACTGGAGAAATACTAAAGTTAAACGGTTTTTCTACTGCTGTAAACGTTAAGCCTACACCATCGTCATTAGTCATAGTAAGCCATCTTGTACCGCCACGATTGCCGTTATCCTGAGGCTTGATATAGTTTTCAAACATATCCGCCGCAGAGCTAGACCATATACCCATTACAGCATGATTATTCATATCGATATAATTTTCCGTATCGCCAAGACCGTAGTATTCCACATTGCATAGCGCATCAGGAACATCAACAGTCATACCAAACTTAGGCAAGTCTAAACCTTTCCTAAGATTAGTTGTGATATTCGCATTAATTGTCATACATCCACATTCTGAAACGACGTAGTTAGTTACGACAGTTGCAAGAACTCTCTTACATGAGCAGATATTGTGGACAGTGCTAATTGTACCCGCACTTTCTTCGTAATTAAATCTAACTAGCTTGTAGCTAGACTTATCTAAACCTTTCTTCGTCCACTTTTTATTAATTTGCACATAGTTATCAATGCATGCTCTGTATATGTTACCCATAAAGCACATATTATCGTCATTGTGGCTATCAGACTTATTAATAAGCTGAATGCCCTCTATTTTATAAGCATTGATAAGCCCAGTAACTTGTGACAGTGAAAAATTACCGCCGTTATTAAACTGCACCCTTAAGTTATCTCCCGTATTAAATATTTTAGCTGGAGGACATACTATAATGTTAGGGATATTCTCTGACATAGTAATGTTATCATGATTAATAAGTTTACCTGTCTTTTTGTTAATGTAGGATATGATAAGATGATTATCCGCCTCATCAATAAGTTCCATATTAGGACAAAGCATGTAATATTCACCTGCATTAAGTATCGCATCAACTACACCGCTAGCAGCTTCTACACCATTAACATAGTGAGCCCACTTAATATCCATGTAGCTACTATCTATAAAATAATGTTTGTTTACTATCTTAATGTATCTATTATCTACTTTAGTTGCAAGCATAGGACTATATGCTGCCCTCACAGACAACGCACCAGTATGGAAAGTACCATCAGGATATAATAGACCATCTACACAGAAATTTCCATCATGTTTAGCTTCTCCATGGTCACCGCCATAAGTATACTTGTTATCGCAAGCAGGCATACGGCTATTTTCGTCATGAAGAATCGCATGATCTTTCCACTCCCATACAAACGCACCAAAGCAGCTATCTTTTTTGTTAATAATCTCCCAATACTTGTCAAGGTCACCAGGACCTACGCCCATAGCATGAGCATATTCACATAGCATGAATGGTTTATCATAAAATTTTGAGTCAAGAGTGCCCGCTGCGTACTTCTCTAGTTTCTCACTTGAAGTATACATTTCACTTATAACATCGTATGCAAATCTTTTAGTTCTAACTGCCGCCTCATAGTGAATAGGTATGTCAGAAAGCTCACGCAATTTATCATAGCAATAATCTTGACAGTTATATCCGCCAGCCTCATTTCCAAGCGACCACAAAACTACCGCAACAGAGTTCTTATCACGTGCGAACATGCGATAAACTCTATCCCAATAATGGTGAATCCAAATTTTGTTGTGACTGATGTTATTTATAGGGTTAATTCCTAAGGCAAAATTCATTCCATGTGTTTCAATATCTGCCTCATCAACAACATAGATACCGTGATGCTCACACATCATGATGAATGTAGGATCAGGAGGATAATGCGACATACGAATAGCGTTAACGTTGCACTCCTTCATAGAGATAAGATCTTGCATATAATCATCGTAGTTCATACAGAAGCCTTTCGCCTCATTCGTATCGTGATGATTTACACCCTTTAGCTTAATTGCCTTGTCATTAAATATAAGCACGTTGCCGCGTATAAATTCTCTTTTTAGACCAAAGTCACGCCTTACGCACATAGCAAGACCTGTGCTATCAATAAGCTCGATAGTCAAGTTATACAAATTAGGCACCTCGGCACTCCATTCTTTTGCGCCGTCAATCATAAGTCTAATTTTATCGCCACCGTTAACAGTTGCGCTATGTATCAATTTATCGCCATCTCTAAGTGTGTATATAAGGCTGTATGGTGCAGATGATATAACATTGCAGCCAAGATATAACTCATATCTACTAGGAGTCATAGAGTTAGGCTCAATAACAAAGTCAGCAATGTAACTTTGTCTGTAATGAGTTAAATAAACATCTCTGAATATGCCGTTATGCCTAAACATGTCCTGACACTCAAGAAAAGTTCCGTTACACCACTTATAAACAAGACAAACTATCTCATTGCTACCGACAACAAGGTATTTAGAAATATCAAACTCTGCAGTATTATGACTACCCTCGCTATAACCTACATACTCGCCATTAACGTGCAGCTCAAGGCATGAGCAAACTCCAAGGAAAGTTATAAGCTCATGCTCAGTGACTTCATCAAGCTCGATAAAACGAGTGTAAACAGCGACTGGAGTAGTCTTAGTTACTCTAGGCGGACTTGCATTGATTTCATAACGCTGATTTACGTATACAGGACTTTCAATTCCGTCAAACTGCCAGCAAGAAGGAACCATCGTCCTACCAAAAGGAGTATCGCCAAGCTCAAGAATGTCAGGCATATCACGATAATCCTTAAAAAACTTGAATCCCCACTTACCGTTAAGCATAGTAATCATGTCACTATTATAACGCTCAGAAAGATAGTCAGTGCTATTCATAGCCTCTAAACTTGCAAATGGAATATGATAACTTCTACCTTCTAGCTTGTTATCTTCAAAGATAGAAAACTTATTAAAGTTTATATGATCAAACTTGTATTTCATTTATTCACCCCAAATCATAAAAGCAGATATGACAAACAAACCATAACGCTTAATAAAATATTATATTAACAATTATAACACAATGTAAATTAAAATGCAAACCACTTTTGCAAATTAATTACTAAATTACTATCTTTTGTACAAAATTACACTACTTAATTATAGCACCAAAAGGAAATAAGCAAACTTTTAGAACTTTAACCCACTGATATAATAACGGCAAACCAAAGACTGACACAATTAATACAATCATGCTTATTAAAAAAAACGGCAATATAAGCCAGCCAACAACTAAAGTCCATAGCAAATTTAGCACTAAATGCCGTTCAATATTAATTGCCACTCGCCTTGATGAAGGTTTCCACGAAACCCACGCTATTTTATAAACCTTAACGGCAAGCGGAAAACCTACAATAGTAAGTGCAAAAACCGTACCAATAAGTCCCCAAAAAATAGCGAGCCAAACACCGCCAATTATTTTCCAAAAAAAATTACCTATATAGGAAACAACATATTTCATGTTTTTATTTTGTGCAAAATGCAATAAAATATGCAAGTTTTTGCATATTTTTTGCAGTAAAATCTGCATTATTCATGATAAAATTTATTCATGATTTACATGTATTTAATGCGTTTTTTACGCAATATACTATATCATTTTTTTAATATTACTTTACTAATAAGCATATTAAAAACTGACAAATGCATATACAAAATAAAACAAAAAATTATTAAAAAAGCAAAAAAAAAGCACCAACCTAAGTTGGCACTTTTTATTATAAATTTATCTATTTGATAAGATTATATATTTCTTACTTGAAGTAACGATTATATAATCCAGCAAAACCTTGACCATGTCTAGCTTCGTCTTTTGCCATCTCATGAACTGTGTCATGAACTGCATCGTAGTCAAGCTTTTTAGCAAGTTTAGCAAGCTCAAACTTACCAGCACAAGCGCCGTTCTCAGCGTCCATTCTCATCTTAAGATTAGTCTTAGTGCAGTTAGTTAAAACGTTACCTAGCATCTCAGCAAATTTAGCTGCGTGCTCAGCCTCTTCAAAAGCATATCTCTTGTAAGCTTCAGCGATTTCAGGGTAACCCTCTCTATCAGCTTGACGGCTCATAGCAAGATACATACCAACTTCCATACACTCGCCCTCGTAGTTAGCTGTAAGACCTTCTACAACTTCAGCATTTAAATCAGCTGCAAGACCTACAACGTGCTCAGTAGCCCATGATAAATCACCGCTCTGCTCAGCAAACTTACTGCTATTAGCTTTACAAACTTTACAAGCTGCAGGTGCAGAATCACCCTCGTGTACATAACCACAAATTGAACATACAAATTTCTTCATTTTAATTTTCTCCTTTAATCACAAATTATTTTAATTATTTATTTATTGCTTCAAGCTAACTTGTTAACGTCAGAAAGCTTGTTACATTCTACACATAGCCCATGATAAACGAGGCTAAATTCATCCACACAGAAGCCATCTAATTGACCTATGTGAATTACTGACTTGATATCATAAGGGCTAAAATCGACTACTGCACCGCACTCTCTACATACTAAGTGGGAATGAGTTTCAACATCAGCGTCATATCTATCCATCTCAAAAACCCCCTCAACTTTAGTAAGTTGACCGTTGCTTATGAGTTCTTTCAGGTTACGATAAACTGTACCCCTTGATATGCTAGGCAATATCTCTCTAGACTTCTCATAAATCCACTCAGCAGTGGGATGACTTTTTGTGCTGCAAAGCACTTCATATACTACATCTCTGCGTTTTGATTTGTTCATACTGACCTCCCGTCTAGAAATTAAATTGAGAATGTTCACCTCTAATCAATACCTAAACCCATTCATTCTAAAAAACTTAATAGGTGTATGAAAGTAGTAATCATTCTCAATTTATTATATGATATCATAAATTAATTAGTTTGTCAACAGTTTTTGATAAATAATTTTAATTTGTGTAATTTAATGTAAAAATCGGAGATAATCAAATTATAAGCTATAAAATTATTGCAGATAAAGTAATATCTATAGAATATTGTAGCACACAAAAAGCTTATATACAATAGAAAAACAAACAATTTACATACAACTAACTATATATATACATACGTGTAAATATATAAATAATTATATATAGTTTAATCAATCATATACAATATAAGGAGAGCTAAAATGGATCATTGTATAAAAGTTCAATACATTATAGATGGCAAATATTATGAGGACAACGGAAAATCACCCCTCTACCGACTGAATATTAATGAGGACAATAGCGGAGATATTACTATTGATATTGAAACGGATGTTGAGCTTGAAGATTTTCACATTAGCCTAACAATTGCGAATGCAACTAATCAAAACTCATTATTTTACGCAAACGGATATCAAACGGAATCGCCATCAAACGAATACTTTGCTGAGGATTCTATGCCCAAAGCTAGCAGAATACTAACCCACTTTATGAATGCGACAGGTTGGAGTTACAAAAGCCCCACTGCCTGCCAAAAGCTAGCTAAGACAGGAGAATTTTACGGATATAATTTATGTTATTATAGACAAAATTTTAGTGAATATATACATCTATACGGCAGCCTTGATGAGGTAACATCATATACAAAATTTACTGCTGACATGAATGCAGGCAACCTAACATTCACAAGAGATTTCACGGGCAGCAAAATATCGTCTAATTGCAACATAATGAATATTGCAAGCATTAAAGGCGACTACAACCAAGTATTTGACAAGTACTTTCAAAAGATACAAGCATTATCAAAAACGGCAAAGCGAAATGACAGCACAAATAATCTAGTATATTACAGCACTTACTCTCAGCACAAATCGCTAATACATGAGAAAATAATAATGAGCGAGTTTAACGCACTATCAAGCAGATACTATGACTGCAACACCTTAATGCTAGAGGAAGGCTATTGCAAATTTAATACAGACTGGTGTCACATTGACAGTAAAAAAATTCCTAGCGGGATTAAAAGTCTAGTATCAAGACTGCATTATAGCGGAAAAAAAGCTGGTATCTGGCTAGCACCACTGCTCGTCCACCCAACAAGTAGAATTGCTAAAGAGCACATTGACTGGCTAATCAAAAAAGGCGAAACACCACTTATAATGTCACCGCATTGGGGCGGCTGTTACGCTTTAGATACAAACAACGAAAAAGCGGTTGAATATATCAAGAAGGTTATCAATACAATTATATCTGACTGGGGCTTTGACATTGTCAAGCTAGATAGTTTATACATTGCAGGAGCGATACCACACGGCGGCAAAACTAATAGTCAGCTAGACAGTGAACTAGTAGCAATGTTACGTACTGAGTTAAAAGACAAAATAATGATAGTATCAGGCAGCACAATCCCCGCATTGTACCACACCGCCGACTATGTAGATATAGCGCCACACCTAACAAATATTTGGGACGGACTGCTTGCAAATATTGCGAGCCTAGAATATCCAACATCAAAGCACTGCGTACAAACAATGCTAACAAGAAGGTATTTAAAAGATAGAGTTTTCAAAATTGACACACCTCTTGAGCTACGCAGCAACAAACGGTCACTTTCACTTGAAGGTGCGGCTAGCAGCCTGATTTGCACTCAACTATCAAACACAAGATCAATTGGACATAGCTTAGATAAATTATCATCAGTAAAGTTAAATTCGCTTGATAAATTGCAAAGAATGCCTATCACTGGCGACATAAAAATTAACTATATAGAAAACGATTGTATCAGAATAGATTACAAAGGCGAAGGCGCAAAACGCAAATATATATTAAATATGCAAGACCCAAAGCAGTCACATTCGTAATTATAAAAATGTTTAATATTATAAAACATACTGCTTTAATAACTAAAATGCAATCAATTATTATTATTACAAATTACGTAATTGAAATAAAAATCCGCCTAACAACCATGTTAGGCGGATTTGATATGTTAATATAATTGACAAATAATAAAGCCCTGCATAGTGTTACGCAGGGCTTCATCGATAAGGGGGAAAATTATGAGTTAAGTTAGTACGAGGTACCTCAGCACCTATATCGTAGATACATATTAGCATATTAAAAATGCATTGTCAAACAATTTTAACACTTAATTAATATAGTTTATGTAAAATTAATTCAATTTAGAATAATTTACATAATATATTGATTAAACTTGATGTTTTTCCTGCTAAACAGTATTAAATAACTAATATATGGCAGAATATGACAGTTGAACATTAAAATAATACTTTGCAAATTAGTGAAAATTAGTAGAATTACTAAATAAATTGATTAATTTATCTACTAACTTAAGTGCAAAACTGCCATTTCAGCAGCAACAGCACCATCTGATGTTGCTGTTACGACTTGACGAACGTGCTTAGTCCTAACATCGCCAGCAACAAAAACGCCACTTATGTTAGTTGTGCAATCTTCTGAGCCAACCACGTAACCGCTCTTATCTCTCAAAACATCTTTGCCAATATCCTGACTTTGCGGAACTTGACCAATAGCTACAAAGATACCATCAAGGTCAATTTTCTTGATTTCATCATTTTTAACATTCTTAATGCTTACACCCTCAACCATTTTATCCCCGTGAATTACACTGATTACACTATCAGTAATTACCTCGATAGTAGAATTATGCAATCTATCAAGTTCAACCTTAGTAGCCCTAAACTCTTCACGCCTATGAACAAGATAAACTTTGCTCGCAAATTTGTTAATATATACAGCATCGCCAATTGCAGTATTGCCGCCACCGACAACTATTACACGCTTACCTTTATACAATGCACCATCACAAAGCGCGCAGTATGAAACACCTCTGCCGATAAACTTATCCTCATTATCAAGACCAATTTTTCTTGCCTCGGCGCCCATTGCAAGGATAACAGCACGGCAATTAAGCTTGCTACCGCTAGCAAGAGTAATCACCTTATCATCATTAGAAAAGTCGGTTGCAGCTACCTTATCATAAATCATAACCGCACCACAGCTCTCCGCTTGCTCTAGCATTTTCATAGCAAGGTCAACGCCAGAAATCTGGTTGAAACTTGGATAATTTTCCACATTTTCCGCACTAGTAATTTGACCGCCAGCAAATCTCATCTCAACGATTGCAACACTTAGCCCCGCCCTTGAAGCATATATTCCTGCAGTAAGACCGCTTGGTCCACCGCCAATAATAACTACGTCATAATTCATAAAATAACCCCTTTGTTGCTAATTGCAACTACTTTGTCTATTTGACTAATATAAGAATAGTTATATAATTATGCACGCATTAATAGCAATTTATGCATAAAATACTGTCTATTTTCGGCTAAAAAATGCAATTAATTAACACATATTTTAGTCGATGGACAAATACCACTAAGGATATCTGCAATCTTATATTTACTACTTGCAATAAAAACTTCCGTGCCATTCATAATCGGCTCTTTTATATACTCAAGTTTAGCTTTAGCACCATTTGCCCCAGCACGGCTTGCACCATAACATACTTTTTGATACTCATCAATGTTTGCTATAACTTCTAAAGCATTTGCCCCGCTAATTTCACGAACCAACGAGTCTTTATCCTCAAAATTAGAATATATTCCATCCACGCTAGTTAGTATCAACAGTCTTTTAGCTTTTACTAAGCACGCAACTTGGCTTGCAGTTTCGTCATTATCTATGCAATGCACAGGGTGACAATTTGCAGGCAAAGTGGAAAGCTCTAGCTTAATAATTTCCGATGTAGATAGCGGATCATTATAGTTAATAATAGGAATAGCATTTTGAGCAGGACACCTTAACAGCAAGTTTTTAAGATAATTTTTCTTCAAATCATTATTAAAGTGCTGATGCTCAACAAGTATCTGCCTAAGGTTATATTTACTATCAACAAATTGACGATAATTACTCATAAGCACTGACTGACCTTGCGCAGAATAATCAGTCTTCACTTCCGAGCAATCCCCTTCAAGCTCGTAACCGTTACGCTTAATAAAATCAATTCTACCAATCTCCGTTGCACCACTTGTGACCCAAATCATGCCCGGCCTAAGCTCTCGAGAAAGCCTTGCTATAATGTTGTAGTCAATATCGTTATATTCTTTATTAATTAGTGCCATTGAGCCAATTTTTCCGACAAGCTCTATATCAAATTTATTCATTAGTTGCAAGCTCCCCTAGTTTATCAAAAATTTCATCTAAAATAGTGTTCATATTTTTATCTTTAGTATCAATTACCGCAAGGCAGTTAGCTGCAACTTTGCTGCAAACTCTGCTCGGAGAAAGACATATCAAGTACGCATCATCAGCAATCACAGCGCAATCGGCAGCATTAAAGCATACCCCGCCCGCAAACGCGAAAATACTATCGCTATATCCGTTAATGCTGCTTAGCTTTTGCGAATAAAGTTTGCGCAGTTCCTCTTTGCCAAATTTTTCTTCAATTATAGATATTTTGCTAAGTGTAAGGTATTCGATGTATTCGCTATAATCCATGTAGTTAATCTCAAGCTCTGCCGCTAGTGCGATTCCACATTCATTATTAAGCTTGCTACTCGTCCCTACTATCGCTAAATTACTTTTCAATTTTCCAATCTCCTAACGTGCTATTTACGCACATAATCCTAATTGCTCGCGACTATTTGCGGCAAGTATGGTAGTAAATATATTTGCTGACTTTGCATCTTTTATCGGACCTGGGGTCACTGGCTTAGAAACATCAAACCTAGTAGTCCAAGTCATTTCGCCCTCAATATTTATAGCAAGACTTATATCGCCATGATCACGAGTGCTATAACTTTTGATTCCGTTTGTATCACCATCAGCTTTTACATCTTTATAAGCAGAAAGTCTATCAATCATTTCAGCTCTAGGATGCTTGTGCGTATTTTTAACGCCTGCACTAATCACAACGTGCTCTGGGTCGATTGCGTTTAATAGCTCTTGACTTGACGAACTTTCGCTGCCGTGATGACCCGCTTTAAGAACATCCGCATCATACTTAGGTCTATATGTATTAAGATAAACTTCCTCCGAGCCATTACCCTCAGCACCTTCAGCATCGCCAGTAAAAACTATAATTCTCTCATCAACATTGCCATATGTAAGAACTGTTACAGGCGAAACAAAGTTTTTCTCAAATCCTGAAATACCTGTTCCAGTACCAACTTCCGCTATTGTATAATATTTTTCATCTACGCACTGCATATCAATGTGATACCCCGTGCCAGTTATATCAAAGTCGCCAATATTATAATGAATTTTAGCACCGCTCTCACTTACTTCCTTATTTGCAGCAACAACAAAATTATCATAAGTATCTGTTGTCACTATTGCAAATTCTTTATTTGCTTCAGTGCTAACTTCGCTCTCACTCCTAAAAGCAGGACGATAAATATTATTAACCACATACTTTGACAAAACTGTATCCATAAAATCCACGTGATCGGCATCAGAATGCGTCAATATCATATGTTCAAATTCAGTAATTCCAAGCTCATCAATTTTATCAGTGATGATATCTTTAGCACTAACATCTTTTCCGGCAGACTCAGAATGATTACTTCCGTTAGAACCACCCGCATCGATAATCATATTTTTACCATCAGGAAGTTGAACTATAGTCGCATCCCCCTGACCGACATCAAGAAAATGCACTGCTAAGTGACCTTCAGGATTAGAAATCTCATTTTGATCACCGCCAAACATTGACCAAAAAGTTTTAGGAAACGCAAAATAAATCACACCAAAAACTATACCAATAATAAGTATAATAGAAACGAGGGCGATTACAATATTTTTATTAGAAAGGATTTTTTTAATTGTTTTCTTTTCTTTGCTAGATAATTTTGCCATATCAGACTCCTTAAATAATACTATAATTAACATATAGTAAGTAATTACATGTACTAGTATATATATTCCATAAACATAGCAATGGTTAATTCAATGTAGTATCCTAATATACATCTTATCATTATTACGACAAAAAGTAAACAATTTGCATGTAAAAACTTACACAAACGCGATAAAAAAGCTGAAATTGTTATAAATTTAACAAAATAATCTAAATAAAGGGTTGTAATTAGCTGTTAAATGTGGTATTATATAAGTGAAAAATAATATATTTTGGAGGATTTACTATGCCATTAATTACTAGTAAAGAGATGTTCGAGAAAGCTTATGCCGGCGGTTACGCAATTGGTGCTTTCAATGTAAACAACATGGAGATTATTCAAGGAATCGTTGACGCTGCTAAAGCTGAAAACGCACCACTAATCTTACAGGTATCAGCAGGCGCACGCAAGTACGCAAACCCTGTGTACCTTCGCAAGATGGTAGAGGCAGCAGTTGCAGATAGCAATTTACCAATCTGCCTTCACTTAGACCACGGCGACACGTTTGAGCTATGCAAAGACTGTATCGACAACGGATTCACATCAGTAATGATAGACGGTTCTCATCATTCATTTGAAGATAACATTGCTCTAGCAAAAAAGGTTGTTGAGTACGCACACCCACGCGGTGTAACTGTTGAGGCGGAGCTTGGTAGACTTGCTGGTGTTGAGGATGATGTTGATGTATCTGCAGAAGATGCTTCATACACTCGCCCAGAGGAAGTTGAGGAGTTCGTTAAAAAGACTGGTGTTGATAGCTTAGCTATTGCAATCGGTACATCACACGGCGCGTTCAAGTTCAAGCCAGGTCAAAACCCACAACTAAGATTTGATATCTTAGAGGAAATCTGCAAAAGATTACCAAACTTTCCAATCGTATTACACGGTGCATCATCAGTTCCACAAGATTTCGTTAAAATCATTAACGATAACGGCGGAAAGATGCCTAACGCAATCGGTATTCCAGAGGACATGTTACGTCAAGCAGCTACAATGGCAGTTTGCAAAATCAATATTGATTCTGACCTACGCCTTGCTTGTACATCAGCAATCCGTAAGCATTTCAATGATGAGCCTTCTCACTTCGACCCTCGTCAATATTTAGGAGATGCTAGAAACAGCATTACTAAAATTGTTAGACACAAACTAGTAAATGTACTAGGATGTAACAACAAAGCTGATGAGATAGTTGCAGCATACAACAAAAGCAGCAAGAAGTAATAAATCAAACTAAATAAAATGCCCACCGACATATGTCTGTGGGTATTTTTTTATTTATATTAATGATTTATCTTGTTGATTTATCTTGTTGATTTATATTTTTGATTTAATTTATTAATCCCCTCGCCCAATCAAGTAATCGATAGAACAATTGAAATATAATTTGTCAAACTATCCTATAATAAACTTTCTACTCTCCACACCAAGATTAACACCTAACATGAAACCTGATTCATAGCAAGACACTTCATTTTCTAAATTGTCTATTTCAATAAGCTCAATTAATTTATCAAATTGCTTTAATTGAGATTCATTTAACATTGGAATTAGTTTTGATTTTATTTCTTCAACTTTTTTTATCTCTTGCTGATATTCTACATCATCAATATCATCATTATTGCAATTTATATTTCCGCAATGCCCAAAATAAACTTCTCTAATAGCTAATCTTTCAGGTTGTTTATTAATGTATTTTTCTAATAATGATTCAATTTTTTTATCCATTTTTTTCTCCTTTGTATGTTATATTTTGCCACATTCATAGCCAATACCTAAACCGACATGAAATCCTGTTTCATATCTAACTGACCATTTACAGCCAGCAGCTAAAAAAATATGATTAATCAATTCATCTACTATGCTTTGCACTTCTTGACTAAGCGTTCCTGTAAACCTATCACTTTGTCTATTAACTGCATTTAACGCAGTATGTCCATATAATGATATTTTTGCACAATCTGATTTGCCAAGTTTTCCATAATAAACTTTAAGTATTGTACTTTCATTTAATTGAGTATCCATAAATCCACACCTCCTATAAATACATTATAATATCTTATTATTTATAATTGTTATAAAAGGCAATGGTTAGGTGTATAAATTTTTACTATAATAATCTACTAGCATCAAGCCCTGCACCGATTGTTAGCACAACATCATTTACGGTTGTATTTTTTGCAAGGTAATTTTTTGCCTCCTCGTAACCCACGCAGTATACAACATTATCCATTGATTTAGATAATAGCTCATAAAGCTTGTAGCAATCTTCGCCATCTGCTGCAACTTCTCTTGCTTTGAAAGTAGGCATAAGCACTACAACATCGCTTGCACTCAGTGAGTCAACAAAATCATTAAGTAATGCTTTTGTCCTTGAGAATGTGTGCGGCTCAAATACTGTCACTACTCTATCAATACTCAACTTTCTGCCAGCTTTTATAACGGTTGAAATCTCTCTTGGATGATGTGCATAATCTGTTACAACTCTCGCCCCAGTAGATAGCAATCCTAAACACTGAAAGCGGTTTTTGACTCCCGGAAAAGTTGCAAGTGATTCTTTCACTGACTGCATATCAATACCGTAAATATCGGCAACAGCAATCACCGACAATCCGCAAAGTGCGTTTATTTCGTTATACGAGTATACAGTAAAATTATCTAAAAGCACACCCTCACGGAACACCTCAAAATTTATCACACCATTTGCACTATCTATATTTCCTAGTTTGTACTTTGACTGTTCGTTATCGCCAAAAGTTACATAGTTTACGCTGCCCCCTCTTAATCTATCAATTCCATTTGCAACCATCTGTATATTGTATTTATTATCATATACAACTGTCCCCGAGCGAAGTGCAAACAGCGAAAAAGCAAGATATGTATCCGCAATATTTCGGTAGCAATCAGGATGATCAAAATCAACATTTAGTACAACGCCGATATCAGGAGAAAGCTCTAAAAAACTTCTTGCATACTCGCAAGCCTCCGTAACTAAACACTCATTACCAAAGTACATATTAAGATTATCAACGCCAATTATATCGCCGCCAATATGTGCTGTAAACGGTATTTTTGCTTGCATCATAACCCATGATAACATACTTGTGACAGTGGTTTTACCATGCGAGCCGCTTATTGCAATTACCTTATCAAACTGCTCTGCAATTTTCCCAAGATAACTTTTGCGTTCAATAGTCTGCTTAGCAACTTTTATCTCGCGGCAGTCTTTCGGTATTGCACTAGTATACACAACAAGGTCAGCTTTTCGTGCTAAACCCTCCGCATTTCCTACTTCAATTTGCACACCTAGCGAGCGTAATTTTTGCAATACCTCGCTGTTTTTCGCGTCCGAGCCAGTACAAATGACTCCGCGACTTTGTGTGTATGCACATAATTTGCTCATACTCACGCCACCTACTCCTACAAAATGAATCCGCTTAAAGCGGCTTAAATAATCTCTCATACCTCATTATATGCACTATATACAGCAAAATATAATTACATTTTACAATTATTTTTTGTTTTGCTATTGAATTTGCTCGCAATATGATATATAATGTAATTAGAAGCAAACATTATTTTACTTATGATGAATAAATTTTATAGGTATAAAAGTTATTAATATACAATTGTTGATAATATATTTCAACTAAGGGGGTAGACATTATGGAAATAACTGATATCAGAATCAGGATGATTAAGAAATCTGAAGGTAGACTAAAAGCAGTAGCATCTTTAACTATCGATAACGCAATCGCATTGCACGATATAAAGATACTAGAACAGGCAGACGGGTACTTTATCGCAATGCCATCAAGAAAAACTCAAGATGGCGAATACAGAGATATTGCTCACCCTATCAATAGCGAAACTAGAGAAATTTTATCAGACCTTATCCTGAAAGCTTTTAAGGCAGAACTTGCAAAACCGCCAGAAGCATAATTAATTACACTGCACTTTACTGCTAACATAGCAAATTAACTAACATAGCAAATACCCGAGCAATATATTGCTCGGGTATTTTTATTATTATAAATTGCATTTTATAATGTTTCACGTGGATTTGTATTACTTAGCCATATTCTCTTTAAGTTCTAAGACAAATTCTTCAATTCTTTTCATAGCCTTTCTTAGACTTACTATGCTGTAAGCATAACTAATACGGATAAAATCATTACCGCTATCGCCAAACGCACTTCCCGGTACAACTGCAACTTTTTTTGCTTTTAGTAATGCTGTCGCAAACTCCTCTCCATTCATACCAAGAGATGATACTTTAGGAAAAACATAAAACGCACCCTTCGGCTCAAAGCATTCAAGACCTAGCCTATTTAACGTACGAACCATGAAATGCCTACGCATATCATACTCTTCGTGCATAGCTTCAACAGCCTTAAAATCATCAATAAAACCATCTTCCAATGCTTGCAGTCCTGCGTACTGGCTAACAGTAGGCGCGCACATTATGCAGTATTGATGAATTTTCAACATCACTGAAAGCAACGGCTCTGGGCAAGCAACATAGCCTAGCCTCCAACCTGTCATTGCAAATGATTTAGAAAAACCATTAATTACAATTGTTCGCTCTCGCATGCCCTCAACTTCCGCAATTGATACGTGCTGCACATCATATGTAAGTTCAGAATAAATTTCGTCTGATATTACAATAATGTTATGCTCTATACATAATTTTGATACCGCCTCTAAGTGCGAACGCTCCATTATTGCGCCGGTTGGATTGTTAGGATAAGGCATTATAAGTACTTTTGTTTTAGGTGTAATACAGGCTAAAAGTTCATTTGGTGTCACCTTAAACTCATCCGATACTTTGCATGGCACTGCTACCGAAACTCCGCCACATAGTTTAACACATGGAGAATATGAAACATAAGAGGGCTCTGGGATTAGCACTTCATCACCGTCATTTAGTAATGCTCTTAGTGATAAATCAATCCCCTCACTAGCGCCAACGGTCACAAGAATTTCGTTATCTGAACTATATTTGATATTATATCTAGTCGACAAATATTTTGCTATAGCTATACGAAGTGCAGGCATTCCAGTATTAGAGGTGTATTGTGTATACCCCTTTTTAATACTTGAAATAGCACTCTCACGCACGCTCCATGGCGTTTGAAAATCAGGCTCGCCAACTCCTAGTGAGATAGCGCCCTTCATGGTAGCCGCAACATCAAAAAATTTCCTTATACCAGACGGCTTAATTCCACTTGCCTTTTCGCTTATAAACTCATTATAATCTATCATCTAATTAACTCTCTTTTATCTTCAGTGTTGCTAAACAATTGCACACCGCCTTCTTTATACTGCTTCAGGATAAACAGGGTTTTAGTACTAATTACACTATCGATTGCTGATAAGGTTTTCGATACAAATAAAGAAATTTCACGGACAGTTTTGCCCTCTATTGTAAGTGTCAAATCGTGACCACCGCTCATAAGATATAAGTTTTTAACCATATCATAACCCATCAGCTCCTCAGCAATCGCATCAAATCCAGAGATTTTTTGCGGAGTTACGCCGATTTCGATTAGTGCATCAACACAGTCATTGCCTGCAAGCTCGTTGTTTATGATTGCAGTATACTTAACGATAACGCCGCTATCTTCAAGCTCAGAAATTGTTTCTTCAACAACACTCTCATTAATGTTAAGCAGCTCTGCTATGTATTCGTTTGAGCACCTTGCGTTGTCTTTTAATAGTTGCAATATTTTTTTAGATATTTTGTCCATGTTATCTCCTATACACTATTTTAATTTTGAATACTGTATTTTATACTATAATATTAATTATACACTATTTTCATCAAATTTGTTACGTATATTATTTTGCTCGAAAAAATATATTTTATATAAATTTGAAAGTTAACTTAGCCGGATTGTGATCAGAATACAAATATCCTGCGTCAACATTCTCAACTTTTACTATCTTAATGTTATCACTTACAATAAAACCATCAACTACAACTTCGTAGTTAACACCTTTCACGTATGGAATCTCTCCGGCGCGGCAAGTACCTACTTTGTTATTAGGGACTTTTGCAATGCTGAATCCTTCATTCATATCACTAGGTTTTAGGTCTGATATCCAGCTAGGCCTATTTTGTGTTGTTGGGAATAAATCTTGAGTTAAATCATGATTGAAATCGCCGCCAACAATAACGTAATTTCCTTTTGCTTCTTCCTCGTCCATAACTTTTTTAAGCATTTCAAGCTGTAGTGCCCTAATTGTTCCGCCCTCGTCATATGCTGACATATGGTTGTTAATTAGAGTAAGCTCCCCCTTAGTGCCATCAGTCTTTGTTATAGGAACTCTAGAGATCATGAAGCATCTATCTAAATCTAGAAACTTAGCAAAACCATCATCAAGTGGATATTGTCTACGAAGATTACTTTCAACGTTGTATTTGCTGAATGTTGCAAGCCCTGCTTTATTTGCTCCATGATGGTCATTTAATGGATACATCAAATAAGCCGAGTCAAAGTTCTGTGCAAAGTTGTGGCTGTAATCTTTAAGATAAGCACTTTTTCTAATCATATCATACTGATTAACTTCATAACTTCTATCACCTTTTATGTCAACTTCCTGCATGAACAAAAAGTCCGCGTTATGCTTTGATACTAGGTCAATACTTCCGTTAATATTCTTAAGTACATTATCCTTACTAACTGCTTTACTGTACTTGCCGACTTGCTTTTTGCCAGTCAATTTGTCGCTGCCCTGATCTAAAAAGAATGAATAAGGAACATCATATGCACCAAACCCAATATTATAGGTCATTGCAGTATATTCGCCATCTGCTGATGCCATTATTTCTGTGTTATTATCAGATTTAATCACAAGATTATCGTCTAATCTATAATACTGAGCAAACACATATATAATATAACCGCCTGCTAGTAGCAAAACAGTGCCAATTGCAATCAGCAACACAAGTGCAGTGATTTTTACCGCTTTCATTTTTTTAGACAGAACTTTCTTTTCTTTTTTCTGCTTTTTTTCTTTCTTGCCTACAACATTTTCCATAATTAATTCCCCTTTGAATTAATGCAGTAGTTAACCAAAACTACCTTTTACCCGTTGATATTGTTGCTACACTTCCAATTGTTTCAGCCAATAATTAAAATTATATATTACTATAATATTTTCTTTTATACTTTATTATACATCATTAAATACATACTGTCAAGAACAATCGCAATTTTGTATATAATGCGATAAATCGTACATAATAACTATGTGACGAAAGTCATAATAGGACAAATAAGGAGATATATTATGAAAGAAAAATGTTATTGTCACACTGGCGAGAAGCCAGGTAGTGGTTGTTACTCATGTACAAATTGCGGAACTAATTTAAATCTTGGCACACAAGATAAATGCCCACCATGCTCTAAGTGCGGCAACACTGACTTTAAAATGAATGAATGTATTAATTAACAATAAAATTAGACGTTACTGTTTTTCCTGAAAAAATATAGTAACTTTCAATATTTTTTTCTAATTTTACAACAAAAAAGAGAGTGAATTCACTCTCTTTTTTTATTGTTTTTTTATGTTTATAATTAACTTAATTAACTATTAATTAAAGGTTTATTACATATTTAACACATATTTATATATAGCTTTGCACACGTTTTTTCCGCAATTAATTGAGGTTTAAAACTTATTTAATGCCGATTATATTATAACTTAGTCCTCTATAGAATACAATAAAATGCTATCCTCTCCGTCCTTTTCTATAAGCTTAACACTTACACTTTCAGTGAGTGAAGTAGGTGTATTTTTACCGATAAAGTCAGGTCTTATTGGAAGCTCTCTATGCCCTCTATCAACCATTACAGCAAGCTGAATTACGCTAGGTCTACCCATCTTAATTACAGCCTCAATAGCAGCACGAACTGTCCTACCCGTATAAAGCACATCATCTATAAGAATAACGTTTAAACCTTGTACGGGAAATGGTACATTAGTGCCATCAACACGTGATCTATCAGTAAGAATAAGGTCGTCACGATAAGGGACAGTGTCTAATATACCAACAGGAATACTAACATCGTATGCTTCTTTTATTTTATCACGAATGCGATAAGCGATAGGCACGCCACGAGTGCGAATACCAATCAGCACTACTTTATCAGTGCCGCTGTTACGCTCTACAATCTCATGCGCTATCCTTGTTAATGCACGATTCATTGCTGCCTCGTCCATAATCTTTGCTTTGACTATCATACTTTGCTCCTGAGCAAAGTAACTACATTATTAAAACATTCTGGAGGCTCGCAATTAAACTCTAATCTCTCGCCCGTGATTGGGTGATCAAAAGAAAGCTTATACGCATGTAATAACTGACCGCCCTTAAACAATTTAACACTGCCGCCGTACGCTGCATCGCCTACAATAGTATGACCAATGTGTCTAGAATGAACTCTAATTTGATGCGTTCTTCCCGTTTTTAGTTCATACTCAACAAGGCAATAACCGCGATATCTCTCTAAAACTTTGAAATGAGTTTCAGCAAATCTGCCACTATCATTTACAACAATCATAAGCGTTCTATCTTTTCTTGAGCGTTCAATATTACCGATAATCTCGCCACTATCACGCTTAATAACTCCGTCAACAAGTGCGATATATGTGCGTCTGCAAGTCTTAGTTGCTATCTGCTCAGAAAGTGATAAATGTGCTTTATTGCTTTTAGCTACGACCATAAGACCGCTAGTTTCCTTATCAAGTCTATGCACGATACCCGGACGAATAACGCCGTTAATATCACTAAGACTATCAAGCTGATATAGCAATGCATTTACAAGAGTACCATTTGGCGAGCCCATAGCAGGATGAGTAACCATTCCGCGCGGCTTGTTAATTACAGCCAAATGCTCATCTTGGTAAACAATCTCTAGTGGGATATCGCAAGGCTCTAAATCAAGCTGCACAGGAGGTGCAATGTTAACATAAATTTTATCGCCTGCTCTCATTGAATAACCGCATTTTTTGATCGCACCATTGACAAGGATTTCTCCGCTCTCAATAAGGTTTTTAATACGCGACCTTGTAATATCTGGAATCTCTATCATAATATATTTGTCTAATCTTAAATTGTGACTTTCTTCATTAGCTATAATTTCTTTCTCTATCATTTGTTAAACCTCTTAAATCTTGATTTTAGTTTATCGTCACCATACAAAAAGAAAACATACACTAATATCATAAGTGTAGCGACCATACAAAAAATATCTGCGATATTTCCTATCGCGAACCCGTACCCGAACCACGTTTCAAAGAAAGTGTATTCAATAAAATCTCTTACATGACCCAAAAATATTCTGTCATATAGGTTGCCAAGAGCACCTCCAAGAAGGAGTAATAGCCCATATCTTAACAGCTTATTTGTGTCATTATGAAGGTAAATTAACGCTGCAAAAATCGCTAATACAGTGATTATTGTCACTACTAAAAGCAACACAGTCTGCCCTTCAAATGCACCAAATGAAGCACCCGTATTTAGAGCATATTGCAACTCAATAACCCCATCCCACAGCGTAAAATGCCTGCCATTTTCAATTAAAAATGGCATAATAGCAGCTTTAGACAGCAAGTCTAATAATATTACAGCAACACAAAAAAATATTTCTAAAAGTATTGCAATTTTTACTTTCATTTTTTTATCTAAGTTAATCATTTAGTTTTGCCTATCCTTTATGTCGCAAGGCACGGTAATACATGACCCTGCTGGAGTAAATAACATTAGCGACTTTCCGACCTTTTGATGCGAACCACCTAGTGCATAAATTGCACCTGATAGAAAATCTAAATAACGCTGCATATCTTTAGGCGCTATTTTATCAGTGTCAACTATAAGTGCTTGGTTATTTTTAAGCGTCATAATTAGATTTTGCACATCAGAATAAGACTTTGGCGAACAGATAGTGACATCCGTGCCGCCACCGCTCCTACTCATCTCCTGAATACGTCTAACATCCTCAGCTTTTCTGTCATCATATCTAGCGACTTCAGCTCTAGATGGTCTTGACTGCCTGTGATCTTGCTCATATGGCATGCTGTTTGGCTCGCTGTAATAATTATTACCAGAACGATTGTCCTCATACCTCGGTCTAGCCTTAGCATGATAGTCGTCATTTCGTCTAGGGTCATCGCATCTATCACGTGGTGCCGGAGCACCGCGATAATTATCACGGGCGATAGGCGGTTGCTGATTGAATGAGTCCTCACGTCTAGAGGCGCGCGGGTCATAATTGCTTGGACTATCACGCCTTTCCTGACCAACATTCACATCACGAGAATATTCTCTCGCATCAAAATTACGATCAAAGTTATTATCTTCACGACTAAAGTCGCCTCTCTCATAGTTATCATGATTATCTCTATTAAATCTTCCCATAACCACTCCTTTCTCCAAATATTGCTCTGCCTAATCTGACAATGTTGCTGCCTGCAAATTTGATTGCAAGCTCAAAATCATTAGTCATACCCGCACTAAGGTAGCTCAAATTGTATTTTATCTTTAGGTCTTTATACCGCTCGCCAAGAATACTATACAGCTGAATTAATTGCTCATTATCAGCAATCGGCATAACAGCCATAACACCACAAACATTTATATTATCTAGTTGCATAATCTGACATATTGCATGATCAAGTTCATCAATATCAAAGCCTGACTTACTCGCCTCTCTGCCCATATTTACCTGAACTAAAACATCAATAGTTATGCCCGCTGCAATCGCCTGCTTGGATACTTCTTTTGCAAGGCTAAATCTATCTACAGAATGAATAAGCGTAACTAATTTAACAATTTGTTTTACTTTATTAGTCTGCAAATTCCCTATGAAGTGCCATTTAAAAGACTGCTCAGGACGAAATTTATCAACGAGTTCTTGCACGCGATTCTCGCCCAAAACGTTAAGTAAATTACCATCATTAATAATATCAATCACCTCGTTAGACATAGTCTTACTAGCACCAACGATAGTGACATGATCAGTCCGCCCGACCGAAGCCAAAGCATCATCAACACGTTTTCTACAATCGATAATATTATTACGCAGCAAATCTTTATACATATACAACCTCTATGATATAATACCACAAAAGCGAGATAATGTAAAGTGTTATTTTTGTTATTTAACATAGGAATAGGCAAACAAACGCTGTTTGCCTGCCTATAATAATTATTTTATAATATTATTGTCTATATTTGTTTATATTTTGCATTCATCAATATTATCATTAACTAAATGCACATCTAGTTTATTAAACGGAATACTAATTTCATTCTTATGAAACGCTGCGACAATACTTTCACGAATATCCCAATATACTTCCCAATATTCAGCAGTATTTACCCAAACACGGAATATAATATCAAGGCTACTATCACTATAAGCATGAAGCCTAATAATCGGCAGCGGCTCACTATGCACTTTAGGATTTGCGATTGCAACATCAAGCAAAACTTCTTTAACTTTATCGATGTTTTCTGAGTATGAAATTGGAATAATCATCTCTATCATTCTATCCTTTTGGTTAGTAAAGTTAGTAATATGATTGTTTGCAACTACACCATTTGGGATAAAAATCTTTTTATTATCAATAGTCACAAGCTCAGTATTAAACAATTTAATTTCTCTAACTTTACCAGAAACGCCACCCGTATCAATAAAATCACCTTCAACAAAAGGCTTAGTAATAGCAATAACGATTCCGCTTGCGATATTAGCTAAAGAACCTTGAAGTGCAAGACCAAGTGCGACAGTGACAGCACCTACTATTGCAACAAGTGCGGTAATAGGAACGCCAATAAAATATCCGACTAAAAACACCATAATTAAAATTATGATTGACTTAATCAGCGAAGATGCGAAACCCATAACTGCCCTGTCGACACCTGATTTTGCCATAATTTTTCGTGCTATTTTTACGATTACTCTAATTGCAATTAAGCCTAATATTATAGTCGCTACAACTAAACCTAACCTTATTAAAAAATCTATCCAATCAAATTCCATAACTCTCATACACACTCCTTATTTATATTAGTGTTGTTAATTACTGTGATTATATACTATGATAGATAATTTAATTGTGTTAAAATCTGATTAAATAATCTTGCAATTTAAAACAAATACAATATAATAGTACACAACAAATTGCAAAAAGTACACTGCTAAAAAGTACAATGCATAATCGAACACAACAAATTGCAAAAAGTACGCTGCTAAAAAGTGCACTGCATAATCGTACACAACAAGTTGCAAAAAGTACACTGCAAAAAAGTGCACTGCATAATCGTACACAACAAATTGCAATAAAGTGACTGCTAAAAAGTGCACTGCATAATCGTACACAACAAGTTGCAAAAAGTACACTGCAAAAAAGTACACTGCATAATCGAACACAACAAATTGCAAAAGATACACTGCAAAAAGTGACTGCTAAAAAGTGCACTGCAAATATTTGCAGTACACCTAACTATATTATTAGTCCACCAATTATTAGCGATTATGTTTTAAGCATAAAAAAACACACTCTAACACTAGAGTGTGTTTGTTTTTAATTATAAAATTACTCAGCGTCAGAAGTTTCAACAACTTTCTTAGCTTTAGGAGCAGCTTTCTTCTTTGCAGGAGCAGCCTCAACAGCCTCTCCCTCTACTGCAGAATCAACAGCAACATCAGCTTTCTTAGCTTTTGGAGCAGCTTTCTTTTTTGCAGGAGCAGCCTCAACAGCCTCTACGCCTTCAACAGCAACTTCAGCTTTTTTAGCTTTTGGAGCAGCTTTCTTCTTTGCAGGAGCTTCCTCAACTACTTCCTCAGAAGGAGTGAAGTCAAAGTTAAGTCCTTTAAATAGATCAGCCATAGTAGCACCAGTACTCTCAGAAGTCCATGATTTAGACTCTTCAACTCTGATGTCATCTCTTTTAGCATTACGCTTACGAGGAGCAGCAGGAATATTCTCAAATCTTCTTGCATTAGCCTTAGCGCGTCTCTCATTATTCTCTTTAACGTCCTCAGAAGTAATCTCTACCTCAACTCTAGCAACGCCACCCTCTGGAACAGGAAGTAAAGCCTTCACTGAAAGAGTGATTTTGTTTCCGTCAAATTTAATAACTTTTGCTTCAATATCTTGACCAGCAGTGAAAGCCTCGCTAGCATCTTTGATATAGCTATAGCTAATCTCAGATACAGGAACTAGACCATCAACACCTCTGTCGATAGAAACGAATGCACCGTAAGGGAAGATACGCTCTACCTTACCGATAACAACAGTACCGACTGGGTACTTATCCATAGCTTCTTCATAAGGCTTCTTCTGTAACTGCTTGTAACCTAAAGAAACTTTACCAGTCTCACGGTCAGCATTCAAGATTAGGAAATCATAATACTTGTTAAGCTCAAGAACCTCACCAGGCTCATTAACTTTAACCCAACTAAGATCACTAATGTGAGCTAAGCAGTCATTCTGATTAACGCTAACAAACGCGCCAAATGTAGTGAATCTCTTAACCTTACCGCTAACGATAGTGTCAGGAATCATTGTTGCCCAGAAAGCCTCTTCACGAGCCATTTTCTCTTCCTCAAGAATAGCGCTATGAGAAGCAACTATCTTGCGAGAACTTGACTTAGTAGAGTCATCTCTTTTAGCATCTATTTTACGAACTAAAAGTTCTTTACCAACATATTTCTCTGGGTTTTTCTCAAAACCTAGACGAATCTGTGATTGAGGTACGAATACTGTGTAAACTGAACCTAGTTTACCAAGTAGACCGCCCTTAACAGCTTTATCTATCTTAATCGTGAAGTCGCCACCATTGATAATCTCTTCATACTTCTTCATGTCAATCTCTCTCTGAAGAATGCTGCGTCTGCTCATAGCGATATTAATATCTTTAGAGCTTTTCTTCGCAACGAACTCAGCTTCGAACTGTTGACCTGCAGAGAAATTAGCAGGATTGTAATCCGCTTCGTCTAACTCTACCTCAGATGCATCGATGTGTGCGTCAGTTTTGCCAGCATAGTTAACATTGATACCTGCAGCAGTGGCATTTATAACAGTAACATTTACTCTTTTGCCCTCTTTAGGTTTAACTTGCTTCTCTTCTTGTTCCATAGCGGCCAAGAATTCATTCATTTTTACTTCACTGTTTGTTGCTGTTACAGCAACATCCTCATTAAGCACTTCAGTGCTCATTACTTGAGTTTCGCTCATTGTTTTTACTACCTCCATAATCAACTCGTAGGGAGTTGACGCTCCGGCTGTTATTGCCAGCCTACCAATTTTTTTTACTTCTAACGATAGTTCTTCAATAGATGATATCAAATAGCTATTATCGCAATACTGTTTAGCCAGTTCAAAAAGTTTCAAAGTATTACTACTATGCTTTCCACCAATGACCAAAACGGTGTCACAAGATTTAGCTAAAGAAACCACTTCTTGTTGTCTATCTCTAGTAGTATAACAAATAGTATCAAAAATTTCAACCGTTTTGCACTTGTTTTTGATAATATTTTTTATATTTTCAAATTTCTCTAGCGAAAAAGTGGTTTGAGAGAGTAAAACGCAGTCACAATTTGTCAAATCTAGTGTTTCCGCCTCATCGACTGTGGAAATTACTTGCGCACCAGATAAGCACCAACCCTCAATACCGACCACCTCAACATGAGTTTTAACACCGGCAATTATTATTTTCTTACCCTCAGCGGAAGCTTTTTCAACAAGCCTATGAATTCTGCTAACGTATGGACAAGTGGCGTCAATGTATTCAATTTTACGAGATTTTAACTGCTGATAAATTTCTCTGCCTACCCCATGCGACCGAATAACAACCTTTCCAGAGGTATACTCATCCAAGCTTTCAATCGGAGATATTCCTTTACTCTTTAGCGAATCCACCACATATTCATTATGGATAATTTCGCCTAAAGTCACAATCTCACCGGTAGCATTCAGAGCCATTTTAACAGCATTATCTACACCAAAACAAAATCCTGCATTTTTCGCTACTACAATTTCCACTAATTCACCTCATTGTCGATTTTATCTACTACTGTATCTTGAACAATTTTACCAATCTTTGCCCCTTTCCTGTTTTGCTTAGAGATTTTGATTGCCAATTTATCCGCCTTGTTTCGGCGTTTCTTTTCAATTTTATCTTGCTTTTTGCAAAGCTTCAATTTAGCCTTATTCTCAACAATATTATCAAGGTTAACTCTTAGTTTTTGCATTTCTGATCTTACATGTTCAGTAGCTTCCGCTCTGACGTCGTTTAATTTTTGACCATGATACATGCTTAAATCTATAGTATCGCCTACAATTAAGTAAGAGCGTCTAAAAAACCTAACCGGTCTATAATACATAAATGGATAAATCGGTGATTTTGTTTTAATTGCAAACACAACCGCGCCATCTTTAAGCTCGCCCATGTTTTTATCTCCCGACCTATTTCTAGTCCCTTCAGGAAATATTACAAGCGGTTTATCCGACCTAAGAATTGTCATGCAAGTCTTGATTGCCCTGATATCCACTTCCTCACGATTGATAGGAACAGCTCCCATGTAATTAAGAAATTTGATACCAACATATGTACGCATTGCTTCCTCTTTCATAAGCAAATTTGTCCTGTTTTTAAATAAATCGGTAAGAAAATGTAGCGAGTCAAAAACCGAGTAGTGATTACACACATACAAGCCCTTCCCCTCAACAAATTTATGCCTATCAATAATCTGCAATGGCCACAACGCCTGTACTCCAGGCCTGAAGAAATTCATTACTTTTCTATATATAATCATGTTTTTAGCTGCCATGTTCACCTCTTAATATATGCAAGAATTTCATCAATTGCTTGCTCAATCGTCATACTTGTAGAATCTATATAAATACTATCATCTGTGCGCGTAAGCGGAGCAAACTCTCTATTCATATCATTATAATCTCTGTCGTTAATATCATTTAAAATAGTTTTGAAGTCAACAAGTTGTCCTTTTTCAGAAAGCTCTTTAAATCTACGACTAGCACGCTCCTCAGCAGCAGCAGTAAGATAAAACTTATACTCAGCATTCGGCAAAACGAAACTTGTAATATCTCTACCATCAAGAACCATATCATCGCTATCGGCAATTTCTCGTTGCATTGCAACAAGCTTAATTCTAACATCAGGAATTTTACTCACGTTTGATGCAGCTTTAGATATAGCATGTTCACGAATCGCCTCAGAAACATCCTCGCCATCAAGAAAAATGCTCTGCACACCATTATTGCAAGCAACTCTAATATCAGTATCATTAATAAATGATTTAATTCCGTCCGCATCAAGAGTATCAATGCCATTCCTGATTGCTTTAAGTCCAATAGCCCTGTACATAGCACCTGTATCAAGATAGATTATCCCCAATCTTTTTGCTAATTCTTTTGCAATAGTACTTTTTCCTGCACCTGACGGTCCATCAATAGCGATATTTATCATTTGTCACCTCAAAATAATAATTTTAACTTTAGTATCATAACAATTTTACATTTATTGATAATTTATATTATGTTACTTGCAATTTGAATGTTAGGAATTTTTCAATATAATTAAATTGACATAATTCAGTTTAACTTATGTAGCATTTGCAACCTAATCTAATTAGATTGCAAAAATGCTAATATTTACAATAATTATATTATATTTCCAGCAAAAAAGCAACCTTATAAATGATTTTACATTATAATATTAGCAACATATTACTATCTTGCATACTATTCTAACAATTTCAGGTTGAAATTTGTCTAATTTTAGACTAACGGCAAATATTCTTGAAAAACTATGTGCAACGCACTGCACTGCATATAGTCTTGCACTCATTCATTAAAACAACTTAGCAATAATCAATTATGACTACCGGCAAGCATTCCGGTTGATAATGCAATTTGAATGTTAAACCCGCCGGTCACAGCATCAACATCTAAAACTTCTCCGCAGAAATGCAATCCAGAAACTAATTTAGACTGCATATTTCTCGGACTAATCTCTCGGACATCAACACCACCAGAAGTCACTATTGCACTAGCTACTCCACACAAATCTTTAATATCGTAAGTAAGGTTTTTAATACACTTAACTAACCTCTCCCTCTCCTCACGAGTGACTTGATGCACTTTTTTGTACTGGTCAATTGCTGATTTTTCAATGATTATAGGTATCAATGCACGGACTGTAAGGTCACCGATTGCATTCCTAAACTCTTTATTTTGATTAGCATCAAAATCACGAAGCAACCTAGCGCTCAATGTTTCTTCGCTAAGGCTTGGCTTTAAGTCTAGAACCATGCTAAGTTTTCCTTGTGCTTTATTTATTCTACTAGAAAGGGATAAAATAATAGGCCCCGAAACGCCCGTATGAGTAAATAACATTTCGCCAAACTCGCTAGCAATAACTTTGCCATCACGAACAACGCTTGCCGAAACATTTTTCAACGATAGCCCTGCAAGATCAGTAACACTATTTTCCGGAAAATTAATCCCCACAAGTGCGGGCAAAATCGGCGTAACATTATGACCTAACCTACGAGCAAACTCATAACCGTCACCAGTCGAACCTGTCGCAGGATACGACTTTCCACCAGTTGCGATTATCACTTTATCACAAGGTATAATTTCGCTGCCTACTTTAACACTTGTAATGATACCATTAACGGCAATAATATTATCAACTCTCGCGTTAAACATCACTTTAACGTGAGCGTTCCACATCATTCGCTCAAACATTCTTATAACATCATTCGCCTTATCCGACTCAGGAAAAACTCTACCGCCTCTCTCCACTTTCACATTAAGTCCATTTTCTTTGCACATTTCCACAGTATCAGCTGTCGAAAATTTAGAAATTGCACTCATCAAAAACTTCGGATTAGAAATAACACTGGCAATAAACTCCCGATTATCACAATCGTTAGTTATATTACATCTACCCTTTCCGGTTATATATAGTTTCATTCCAACCTTGTCGTTTCTCTCAAGTACAGTCACTTCATCGCCAAGATTTGCAGCAGTAATTGCCGCCATCATGCCGGCAGGTCCTGCACCTATTACCAATACTTTCATAGTAACCTCTTATGTACTACTCCACCTAAAAAGTTATAATGCTTAAAATAGGTGAAATATTATGACTATAAACAGCCGTGCTATTATTATTTAATTTGGTTTACAACTTAATTTGCTTGCTAAAATTCTGCATATTGTCCGCTTAATTACCAACTATCTATATTTGCTAAGCATACCACTATTATATATATATATATTTACTTGTTCTATTTTATTATAATATTATATAGTTATATTAATATCATTATTTAATCAACTTAATCTTCTAACGATATTAAGCCAACATGCAACAACACACAAAACAAGCAATATTTTATATTTATCATTATTTAATCAACTTAATCTTCTAACAATATTAAGCCAACATGCAACAACACACAAAACAAGCAATATTATAGCTAAATAGGCGAACTAAAATAATTTAGTCCGCCTTATTATTTATGCTTATATAACTTCTGCTTTATCAGCAACTTCAACTATCTTTTGATCTCTTACAATAGTTGGCTCAGCACCAGAATTTATTAATGTTTCATCGATTATAACTTTACTAATTGTCTTATCTGATGGTATTGTAAACATCAGCTCAAGCAAGCTATTTTCAACGATAGCTTTAAGACCTCTAGCGCCAGTTTTTAGAGCGATAGCTTTAACGGCTATTGCTTTAATTGCTTCTTGAGTTAGCTCCAAATCCACCTTATCTAGCTTAAACATTTTAGTATATTGCCTCATTATTGAATTCTTTGGCTCAACTAAAATTTTCTCTAGAGCATCTTGATCAAGACCATCTAGACCAACCACGATAGGCACACGACCAACAAACTCAGGAATAAGACCGAATTTGACTAAATCATTAGGCTGAATTTCCGCAGTAATTTTGCCATACTCGTCGCTATGTGATTTAATATCAGAACCAAATCCAAGCGATGACTTATCACGACGTTTCTCGATGATTTTATCAAGACCTACAAACGCACCACCACAAATGAATAAAATGTTAGTAGTATCAATAGGAATAGTTTCCTGTTGAGGGTGCTTTCTTCCGCCTTGAGGAGGAACATTTGCAACTGTAGACTCAATAATCTTTAGCAATGCTTGCTGCACGCCTTCACCTGACACATCACGAGTGATAGAAACATTTTCGCTTTTTCTAGCAATTTTGTCAATTTCATCAACATAAATTATGCCAACTTCCGCACGTTTAATATCAAAGTCTGCAGCCTGAATAAGTTTCAATAAAATATTCTCTACATCCTCACCTACATAACCCGCCTCAGTCAAAGTTGTTGCATCAGCAACAGCAAATGGCACATTCAAAATCTTAGCAAGAGTCTTTGCGATAAGCGTTTTACCGCTACCAGTAGGACCTAGCATAAGCACATTGCTCTTTTCTAAAATGACATCATCATCTTCCGCCATTTTATGGTTACCTATACGCTTATAATGGTTATAAACTGCAACAGATAACACCTTTTTAGCTTGATCTTGACCGATAATATAATCATCAAGTTTAGCCTTAATCTCCTGCGGAGTTAAAAGGTTAAAGTCAGTATCATCATTATCTTTTTTTTCTACGAGTTTATTTTTAATTATATCATTACACACTTCTATGCAGTAATTGCAAATAAAAACGCCATTAGGAGCAGAAATAATCTCCTCAACTTCAGTTTCTAACTTGCCGCATAGCGAGCATTTACATTCAATTTCTTTACTCATTATATCTCCTATTAATTATGCTCTTTTCTCAAATATTTTGTCTATTAAACCATATTCAAGTGCCTCTTCAGCGCTCATAAAATTATCTCTATCAGTATCTTTTGCGATAACTGCAATAGATTTTCCGCTATTTTTAGCAAGAATTCTATTAAGTCTATCACGTGTTTTTAAAATATTTTCTGCATGGATTGCGATATCGCTTGCTTGACCGCGAGCGCCGCCTAAAGGCTGATGAATCATAATCTCTGAGTTAGGCAAAGAAAATCTTTTACCAACAGTTCCGCTACTTAGCAAAAACGCACCCATTGAAGCTGCAAGACCAATACAAATAGTACTGATATCACATTTAATATAATTCATAGTATCGTAAATTGCCATGCCAGCAGTAACGCTACCACCTGGACTATTTATATAGATAGAAATATCTTTTTCAGAGTCTTTTCCTTCTAAAAAAATCAATTGCGCTACTACTATATCTGCAGTAGTATCATTAATTTCGCCAGTGATAAATATAATCCTATCCTCTAAAAGTCTAGAATATATGTCATAAGACCTCTCTCCGCGTCCATTTTGTTCTACAACCATAGGTACTAAATTCATAAAAAAACCTCCTAAATTATTCGGTCGAATAATTTGTGTATAAATTGACATAGTTATCCAGCGAAATTTCTACGCTGGATAACTATAATCTTTAGTGCAATATAAAAAATTGTTTGGACTGATAAATTAACACTTTTACATTATGTGCAGCAAAATGCGATATTATAACCAATTATCAAAATAATTATCAATAAGCTATAATTATTCTACCTTCACTATTTCAAACTGCTAAATTCAACCATATTATCTATTAAACTACATATCATAATTACTTTTGCAATATCCTAGCAAAAAAAGTCATGAGCATAGTTATTATGCGTAAATTACTTGCTTACGTTACTCTCTAAAAGGAAAGCGATAAGCTTTTCAGTAGAAATTTGATTTTCGATGTACATTGCTTGCTCTGGGTGCATAGTTTTCTTAAACTCTGCAACATCTTTGTTAGCGCCTTTTGCAAAATCAGCGATTTTTGCATTAATTTCGTCTTCGCTAGCAAGAATTTTCTCTGCCTTGATGATAGCTTCCATAACAAGACGAACTTTAACCTGCTTACCTGCAGTCTCATTATATTTAACCTTTAACTCATCACGAGAAGAGTTAGTATACTTGTAGTAATCATCAGCCTTCATACCTTGGTAAGTAAGTCTGTACTCAAATTCTTGAACCATTTCCTCTACTTGAGCTAAAATCATAGCATCAGGAATGTTGATTTCAGTAGCATCAGCGATAGCGTCAATAACTTTATTCTCAAGTTCAGTAACAGCTTTCTCGCTTGCAGCTTTCTCAAGATTAGCTTTGATAGAATCCTTGTACTCAGCTAAAGTGTCAAATTCGCTAACATCTTTAGCGAACTCGTCATTAAGCTCAGGTACTGATTTAGCTTTAATCTCATGCAATTTAACAGCAAAGACAGCAGCCTTGCCAGCAAGGTTATCCGCGCCATACTCAGCAGGGAAAGTAACAGTAATGTCCTTCGCCTCGCCGATAGTTAAGCCTTCAACTTGCTCCTCAAATCCAGGAATAAACATATTAGAACCAAGCTCTAAACTTTGTTTTTCAGCACTTCCGCCGTCGAATTTAACTCCGCCAACACTACCAGAATAATCGATAACAACTGTATCAAATTTCTGAGCTGGGCGACCTGTAACGCTCTCCCATGAACCAGCTTTATCTTGAGCAGCAGCAAGCTCTGCGATAATCATATCTTCAGATACTACAACTTTCTCTTTCTTTATTTTAAGACCAGTATATTTAGCGACAGTAAACTCAGGTTTAACAGTAACTAAGCAGCTAAGCTTTAAATCAGTGTCAGAAATAGCAACGATGTCAAAATCAGGTTGAGCTACTGGCTCAAGACCTGTCTCTGCATCTAAAATTTGCTTATAAACAGTAGGCAAAATGATATCTAAAGCATCCTCAAAGAAAACGCCAACGCCATACATACTAGTAATAACGCTCATAGGCACTTTACCCTTGCGGAAACCTTGAACTGTGAACTTACTCTTTGTTTTTGTATAAGCATCAGCTATAGCTTTCTTCCAGTCCTCTGCAGGAACATCAATTGTATACTTAATTTCACTATTTTCTAAAATCTCTTTATTGTAATTCATAATACACTCCTATGTTTAATACTTATAATATAATATCACAACTTGAAACAAAATGCAATGATTTCCGCAAAAGTTGCTAATATTTTTGAAAATTTATTGATAATTTGTAAAAAGTATAGTATAATGATGATTACAACCGATTATAAAGATACATAATATTATAAATAATTAAGAAAACCGCTAAAATTACAGCGGAAATCTAATATTATCGGCAATTTTCGGGTGAATAAACACACTCACCTGACAATGAAGGAGAATTAAATGCCTAATGACTTACTAACATTAACCGCACTTGCATCTGAGCTTAACTGCTTGCTATCAGGCGGAAAAATAGAAAAGATATATCAGCCAGAAAAAGACGAAATTGCACTTACAATACGCTCAAAAGGAACAAAGTACAACCTCGTTATATCTTGCAACGCGCAAAACCCACGCATACACCTATCTACTATCAAAAAGGAAAACCCTATGACTGCACCGCAATTTTGCATGCACCTACGAAAGTACATCACAAGCGGAGTGATAGATAGTGTTAGCCTAATTGCCTCGGACAGAATTTTTGATATAGCGATAATATCAAAAACCGAACTTAAAGATACTGTCAAACTACATCTGATTGCAGAAATGATGGGTAGATATAGTAATATATTATTAGTAAATGACAACATGCGAATATCGGACGTAATAAAGCAAGTATCATTTGACCTCGCTACAAAGCGTTGCGTATTGCCATCAGCAACCTACACATTACCAGAGCAAACAAAGGCATTGCCAACAGATAGCTCAGCAATAACTGCAGCACTAAACAACTACGACGGCACAAACTTAGCTAAGTTTATAATTAGCAACATTGGCGGACTTGCCTACATTTCCGCGGAGGAAATCGTGCGTAGCGCTGGACTTGATAATGAAACTACAACTAGCCTAAATAAAGTGCAAATTGCTAGCATAGTAGACACTTTTGACAAACTATTTAATATATATGATAAAGCTGATTTTGCACCATGCGTGCAACTTGACGAAAAAGGCAACCCAAAAGATTATTTCGTCCGACCTTACTTATGCACCGGTGCGGAGTTTAAATTAGCCGATAGTGTTTCTGAGGCAATTCAAAGTTTAACACTGCGAAAAGATACGACCGAGCGTCACCGTGAAAAGTCTAAGCATTTATACGGCGCTCTTAAAAAATATCGTAGTCGTAATGACAAAAAACTAAAAAAGGCAGAGGAAAAATTATTAGAATGTGACAAAATGGATATGTACAAAAAATACGGTGAACTTATCACAAGCAATTTATATCAGCTTAAAAAAGGCGATACAGAGCTTGTAACTACTGATTATTACGAGGAAGATATGCCTACAATAAGCATTCCTTTAAATGTTCAGTACTCACCTTCTAAATGTGGTCAAGATTATTTTAAAAGGTATAACAAACTAAAACGCACACTTGATGTTATAGTTGGTCAAATTGCAGAAACTAAAGCGATATTGCAGTACACAGGCAGCATAGAAGCTAACCTTGCTGTCTGCTTATCTCCTAACGATTTACTGCAAATCGAGGAGGAGTTATACGCAATCGGTGCTATCAAGAAAATGAAAAACAAGCAAAGGAAAGGCGTTAAAGCAGGCTCTCCGCTACTTTATGAATATATGGATCATTTAATTGCTGTCGGAAAAAACAACATTCAAAATGACAAACTAACATTCAAAACTGCAAACGGCGGAGATATGTGGCTTCATACTTTAGGATATCATGGCTCTCACACAATTATATTTTTAGAGGGCGAGGCTATCCCGAATGAGGTATTGCAATTTGCCTGCGAACTTGCAGGATACTACTCTCAAGGTAGAGAGAATGACAAAGTTGCTGTTGACTACACTAACCGAAAGAATGTAAAACGTGACTCATCAGGTAATCTTGGAATGGTCACATACTCAGCGCAAAACACAGCATATGTAAAACCTAACAACCACCTAGAGTTCTTAAAGCAAAAGTAATATTTGCATAATAACTAATAGATGAAATCCTATTTTTCATTTTGATAATTACAAGCATTTATATAGTGATATTAAATTAAACAATAATACACATGCAAAATAAAGAACTATTTAATTAATATAAAATGCTATAACATGAATATACAACACTATATAGAATATTGAAATCTACTATAATAAAAACAATCCCCGCTTATCAATTAAGATATGCGGGGATTTTTTTGATTTAATTTTAACTATATCAAAAGTCTACATTGCCGCCCGATGGAACATCATCTTTTTTTACATCGCTGCCTGATGCAACTTCGCCTTTTTTAACATCAACATTCGCTTTATTTCCAGCTGCTGCATCAGTAATATTATTATTTGCGGCTGCATGCTCATCAACTACCAAATCAGAAAGACAATCCTTATTCATAGATGGATCATATCCGTTTGGCGGCGTGCAACCTATATTTACAGATGGCACATATCCATTATTCATAGGTTGACCATATCCGTTTTGTGCAGGCTGAGGACTACTTGTAAATGTATTATAATATTCAGCCATAGGGTTTAGAACTTCTCCATCTGGACCATTCAAATATGTGTCCTCAATTTTTTTTGCATATTTGCCAAGAGCAGGAACGCACAAAATTATAAGAGCTAAGCCAGTAGATACTATCATAGCAATTAGAAGTGTTAAAATTGCACGTAGTAAAAATGAACCATCTATACTACCGCTATTCTGAATTTGTGCGATATAATAATTTATATTATACAATTGACTTGCCAATAAATGCACTAATGTAACAATAACGGCACCTAGTATAATGCGAGATGCTTTGAATTTTGTTTTATACTTAAACATAGCGGTAAGAGGAACTGCCAAAAAATACTCTGGAAAAAATCTTATTCTAGTTAATGCTAAAGAAAAACTACATATTGCAATAATGACTACAGCACAAACCATTCCTTTTTTCCAACCGAACACATTAGAGTAAACTATTAAAGGAAAATATACCGCTAAGTATATAACTCCGCCAACGTGCGGTATAATTTTCAATCCGAATAACCCTAAAGTAAGAGCAACCGCAACTACACCCCAAGCAAAAGATACTAGATAGTTGTTTTTAACAATCGTATCAGAAAACTCCTTGCCATCGTTTAATATTAAACGTGTTTTTTCTTCTTTAATTAATTTTCTATCTTTGATGTAAGCTAACATAGCAACTATTCCAACAGGGATAAACACAAGTAGGTTAAGCAAAATATAGTAATTACTATTTACCGATGATATAAAGATACTTGCTGAAAATACAGTAATTAAAATCGTTAAAATTAATGATGCTGGCTCATATGTAGTATTTTTTTTTCCAGTGTAGATTATAGAGTTATGATTTTTCATCGTGAAGACTGCAAAAACAATTACACACACAAACATTGCAACTATAGGCAAATAATCTAAAATAAGTTGCCAGCCAATATTACCAAAATATTTTATATTGTAAATCAAAGCATAAATTGCAAATAGCACTATCGATATAATCGATAGAACCATCGCAACAACAGCGGCAGTATTCCCTTTGAACACTGTCGATATGATTTTTTCCTTCTTCAAAGTAGATGGCGACTTAAATTCATTATAATCCATTTTTTCTCCTTCTGTAACAACTTCGTACATATATCGCAAACATAACAGCTTGAAATATTAATTGTATTTTAATAATTATATCATATTGTAAAAGGTTTGTCAATAATAATAAATATTTACCTTACTTCCATTTTTATCAAGTTTTTCTAATTATATTTTAAACAGAAAAAACGCCACCAAATCATTAAGATGTAGCGACGTTTAATTTAATTATTGTTTTATTAATTAGGCGGAAATTACTATATGCAATTTCGTTGATTGTTATTCTAATCTAATTATAACTTAATATGCTAATCTTATTATAACTCAATATACTCGGCTATCTTAACTAAAAAGTCACGAGTGTTACACTTAACAACTTTTGTGCCTTCCTTCTTAAATATAAGCGCTAAATCACCAGTCATGTAGCCCATCTCAATCGCTTTAATACTAGCCTTCTCAACAGCATCTGCATATGCAACTAGGCTATTATTACCATCCATTTGACCACGTTTTCTAAAAGCACCAGTCCACGCAAAAATTGTTGCAATAGGATTAGTAGAAGTATCTTCGCCCTTTAAGTATTTGTAATAGTGACGAGTGACAGTACCATGTGCTGCCTCATACTCAACATGACCTTCAGGAGATACAAGCACGCTAGTCATCATAGCAAGGCTTCCGTAAGCAGTTGCAACCATATCAGACATTACGTCGCCGTCATAGTTTTTGCATGCCCAAATAAATCCGCCATTACTGCGAATAACTCTAGCAACCGCATCATCAATAAGCGTGTAGAAATACTCAATCCCAGCAGCGTCATATTTAGCCTTGTACTCAGCATTAAATATCTCCTCAAAAATATCTTTGAAAGTATGGTCATAAATTTTGCTGATAGTATCTTTTGTAGAAAACCAAACATCTTGTTTTGTATCTAAGCCATAGTTTAGGCACGCTCTTGCAAAGCTTGCGATACTCTCATCAGTATTGTGCATACCCATTGCAACGCCGCCACTTTTAGCATAGTCAAATATCTCAATGTCACGGCTGCCATTTTCGTCTTCTATAACAAGCTTCGCCCTGCCGCCTTTGGCAACTTTGCTTTCAACATTTTTATAAACATCGCCATAAGCATGACGCGCTATAGTAATTGGTGCTGTCCATGTTGGGATGTATGGAATAATCCCCTCAACTAAAATCGGCGCACGAAAAACTGTACCATCTAAAATCGCACGGATAGTTCCATTAGGAGACTTCCACATCTGTTTAAGGTTGTACTCAGTCATACGAGCAGCGTTAGGCGTGATAGTTGCACACTTTACGCCAACACCATATTTTTTAATTGCAAGTGCAGACTGCACTGTAACGTCATCATCAGTCTTGTCACGCTCCGCTAAACCTAAGTCATAAAAATCAGTCTTAAGCTCAACATAAGGATTAATCAATATCTCTTTAATCCAATCCCATATATACCTTGTCATCTCGTCGCCTTGCATTTCTACGATAGGCGTTGTCATTTTAATCTTAGCCATAGTCAAACCATCCTTATATAATGTAATAAGTGCTACAAGATTAGCCCCGCATTTCTGGGCACTAAAACCTTATAACACTTATTATTATACACTATTATCTAATTTTATGCAATAGTTTGCTCATATTATTTTCTAATTTTATGTATTAGTTTGCTCATATTATTTTCTCTTAATGTTAATATGCTGCTACTAAATTTTGTCACAAGCTTTTGCCCCTTGCGTGCATTGTCAATAGCGCACTCAATCATTTCAGATGCAATATCAGTCATATCAAGACCTTTTCCTTCAAACAGATAAAACGCAAGTGATCCCGGTATTGTATTCACTTCATTCAAATATAGCTTTCCTTCTATACTGTCATACAAATAATCTATTCTCACAACGCCGCATAAACCAAGCTCAACATACATTTTTCTTGCCCAACTAGCTGCCTTATTTATTATAGCTTTTGGCAAAATGCCATCACTCTCATTGTCTAGATTGCCTGTAATATATTTTTCTTCAAAGTCAAACACATCCCCTTCAAATCCTACTGGCAACACGTCACTAACAACTAACCCATCACGAGTTCTAATAACAGCGCAATTCACTTCAATAAGGCTAGATACCCTCTCCTGAATTAAAACTTTGTTATCATACCTAAAGGCATCAGCAACAGCCGAATGCAATGAATGCAGTGATTTAATTGACGCCACCCCTACCGAACTTCCAAGACTGTTAGGCTTAACAATTACATCCATACCAAGTGCATTAAACGCGGACTCAATACTTGTAGCTGACGAGGTATCTTTTGCAAGATGATACTTAACCGTTCCAATACCCATTGACTTTGCAAACCTATGAGTCAGATCCTTATCCATGCATACAGATGACCCCAAAACTCCGCTGGAAGTATAAGGAATATTATTCATATCTAGCAGTCCTTGCAGTCCGCCATTCTCGCCGCTGCCACCATGAGTTGCAAGCAATGCGCAATCAATATTACACACAAATTTAATACGCCACCTAGTTTTAATATACAAACTACCAAACAATATTACAACTTCTTTCATCATACCCTTTTCAGTATGCGTATATGTAGATAAATTTGTTGCAATTTCTTTACTCACTAACCACATTTTTCCATCTCTGATATAGATAGGAAATGATTTATAATCAGACATACTAAGCCCGCTAATTGCAACCGTTGCAGTAATGATGCTAACATCCGACTCAACACTATCCCCACCGTATAATACTGCTATATTTTTCATAACTTTTAACTCCTATTTTAATGCGATTCTCTCGCAAACAACTTACAATAATTTACAACTTTTTGGCTGCCAATTTTATATATTAAATAATAATATATCTATATTTTTTAACGCTCACAACAGCTAAAAAATATTGTTAAAATTTAAATGTTTTTATTAAATTATTTTGCACAAAATTATTATTTATTTTTGATTATTTTATTTGAAAATGTGCGATATTTAATTTAATGTTTCACGTGAAATTACGACGAAAAATAATGATTTTTTTCTTTATAATTTAATCATTATATTATTACTTTTTTAGTATTTTACTCACTTTAATAATTGTCTGGCAAGTCATTAATTATAAGCATAACATCATTCGCTTTTAGTATTTCACCAAAGTGACTTGTTGCAAGTTTAAGCGTTGTAAATTCTATAATTTTAGTAGGATTATAACCTGCATCAAGAAGACCTTTTCTTATAGTATCCGCAAGCGGTCCTACTACAACTACAATGTCTGCAACTGATGATAACTTAACCCCTAATTCATAATTTTCTCTAAATGTTGCTTCGCCAAGTTCTACCATGCCCTGCACTATTACAACTCTCCGCTCATCAAATAATGACAATGTTCTAAGAGATGCATCCACGCTAACAGGGTTAGCATTATAACTATCGTCAATAATGGTTATACCGTTAGCTCTACTTACTTCAAGTCTATGAGGAGTGCTCTCAAGATTATAAATACTCTCTGCAATATCATCTAGCTCAACGCCTAATTTGCTAGCAACAGTAGTCGCCATAAGAATATTTTGAACGTTATGCTCACCGATAAGCTTAGTTGTAACAGGAGTATTGCTCTCGCCAATATGTAGCATAAATTCACTGCCAGATGGAGAAGTATCATAGTCTGTCACAATCGCATATCCGCTATCAGGTCTAACTAACAGCTTATGGTCAACAGGGCAAGTTTCAAACATATTTTTCACATACAAATTGCTACCATTGTATATTGCCATGCCATCAGTTTTCAACCCCTCTAGCACTTCGCTTTTAGCAAGAATAATATTTTCTATATCACCAAATGTTTCTAAATGACAAGGTGCAATTCCTGTAATCATTGTGATATCTGGTGCTACTGCTTTAGATAATTTTGATATATCCCCTCTACGCCTTGCACCCATTTCCATTATAAAAATTTCAGTTTCTGGAGTAATCTTATTAACTGTTTTAGCAAACCCCATAGGAGTATTATAGCTATGAGGCGAACTAACTACATTAAACTTACTAGATAACATTACAGCAGTTATATCCTTGACAGATGTTTTGCCATAAGAGCCTGTTATTGCAATCCTGATAATATCAGGCCTTGCAGCTAAAATTTTGCTCGCTCTTTTAAAATAAAAGTTTTTAATTGCAAGCTCTAGCGGCGAATTAACTATCAAAGCAAGCCTGATTAATAGTGGCAGCATCGCATAACCAATCCATAAAAATGACGTGATTTGCAAGCTAGTAATTACACTCAAATGATAGTAAAGCAATCCCTCTGCTACAACAAATAATGTTAAAGTAAAATATAACCTTACTACTCTAGCAGTAATTTTAAGCGGCGTTTTCTTCGGCTTAAACATGTCAAACGCAATCAAGATAAATGCCGGTATTAACGATACAATCATACCAATGTTTATCACGAGCTGCGATGATGACAAGTCAAATAATACTAGTATTATAACCCCCGAAACTGCAACTAATATCAGTGCGATATATTGAGTAATATCACGCTTATTAAAAGCTAATTTATACCCTGAAAGTTGAATATAGTTGATAAATCTCACGGCAAGCATGAGTGTAAGCAGCGCATAAACTGCATAAATAATTGCTGGCATAGTCCCCTCCTAATTACAGAAACTTCTTATATTTCTCTCAAACAATTCAGCCCTTTCTAAATAACTGAAATGCCCTGCTCCGTTGTAAATTATCAGACTACTGCCCTTTATCTCTTGAGTTAATTTGCGTGCCATATACATAGGCGTTTCACTATCCATATCACCCCAAATTATAAGTGTTGGTATGCAGATACTATCAAGCTCAAAGTCTTGATGGGTGTTTACGATGTTCACAAAAGTTTTTTTCATGACAGCCGATAGCGACCTATAATCACGACTCCCTGCACCATCAACACACATTCCAAGCTTGCGTTTCAGCTTAAAACTCGCAACTTTAATATAGTATTTAAGCTTTCGTTTTGGCTTAAGTCCTGCACTATCTACTAGTACCAACCTATCAATAACACCTTTACTTGCAAGCCTAATGCCTACTCTGCCACCGAATGAATGCCCTACTACAATAACTTCCTTTGCCTCAATTAGCTGAATACATTCTTCAACATAATTACAATAGTCATCTAACTCTTGCGGCCTTGACGGTTCGACATCAAAAAAAGATACAAGCATACACTTATATCTTCCATCAAGCCTACTAGCGGCTTGATGGAAACTTGAAAAGTCACCGCCAAAACCGTGTAGAAATACTATTAATTTGTCACCATTGCCTTTTACGAAATAATTGATAAGCTATACCTCCCGAGAATAAATCAATGCGTCTTCACCATCCTCGTAGTATCTCTTGCGGGTATTAATATACTTAAACCCACACTTATCATATAAATTTATTGCGATAGTGTTGCTTGCTCTAACTTCTAAAAACAACACTTCAATATCACTCTCTGCTGCAAGTTCCAGCATTTTTTCCACTATCTTTTGCCCTAATCCTTTGCTCCGATAGTTAGTATCAACAGCAATATTTGTAATATCACCTGATGCGTAAAACCCGCCATAACCAACTAATTTATCACCATCTTTTGCCACGATAAAATCACAGCCTGACATCATTGATGATAAAAGCATTTGATAAGACCAGGGGCTGCGAAAGTACTCAAGCTCTAACCTTGCGATATCATGTAACAGCTCATATTGCTGCAATTTTTCTATAAACATTCAGCTTCCCTCTCTGCCTGAGACTTCTTCAAATAAAGTGGAATTAGCTGATCTACAAAGTCAGATTTTGCAATTTTCCTTTGCATAACATTTATAATATTGCTAGTAATATGCTCTCCATCCCATACAATGACATCGCCATCAAAGGTATTTATATCCTCGTCCGTGTAGTTAGATAGCCTGACCTCAAGGCCGCCATCATACTCACCGCCAAAGTAATTACCATGCCTTGCATCGATAAGCACAAGAGTGTTTACACTAGTATTATATGCAATAGATTCAAAAGTGTTCATACTAATACGCTTAGCACCAGTGGAAAAAGACAAGCCGTTGCAAGTAGTAACGCCAAGCCTAATCCCCGTGAACGAACCCGCACCGACAGCACAAGCAATATGCTCAACATCGCCAATAGCTAGTCCAACGTCGCAGAGCACCTTGTCCAGAAAAGGAAGAATAATATTATTATGTCTAAGACTTACGCCATCCGATTGACTAGACGCAACTTTATCGCCATTTACCGCAATTACTAACAATTTAGCACTGCAACTATCTATATATATAGCTTTCATAACCGCTCCTTAATAATTTATAGTGATTATATTACTTATGATTTGTAAGATATTAAATATCTAAATTACAGTTTGCAGAGATATTAAATACTCTATCAGTATCGCCTCTCCCAGATATTTCTATATTAATTATACATTTATCAACAGGAAACTGAGTAAATTTATTCCACTCAATAACACAAACGCCATCTTCGTACAGATTGTCCGACAGACCAAGTTCAAACAGCTCGTCCTCATCCTGCGCCCTATACATATCGAAGTGCGAAAGTTTGCATCTACCGCTATACTCACGCATAAATGCAAAAGTTGGGCTAGTTACAAGCTCCTCAACACCTAACTCTGCAGCTAAAGCTTTTGTAAAAGTAGTTTTACCTGCCCCCAGACCGCCAGCAATCAGAATAATCTCATTGCCTATTATAGTTTTCGCTAGCTTTTTCGCTAGAGATATTGTATCATCGATACTTTTAGATATATATTCCATTACATTATTATATAACTTTTTTGTCGATTAAGCAAATAAATTAGGTAATTAAATACAATTAATATGCTAAAATAATGCAAATAGACTTGCAAGTAAACATATAATGTAGTATAATAAGTTAATAGCTTTGGGGCGAGGTGCGATTCCTCACCGACGGTATAGTCCGTGAACATACGCAAATAGCGTGTGCCGAGTAGGCGTAATTCCTACACCGACAGTAATAGTCTGGATGAGAAAAGTTATCTAACATCGCAATTTTGCGGATATAATATACGGGAAATTTGTGCATTTAGCAAACCTAATTATTATGTTTTTTGCGACAACTAGATACCCTTATACTCATCATGCACCCTTTTGCTAGGGTGTAATTTTTTTTATAAGGAGGTAGCAACAAATGTCAACAAAACGCATAACAGGCATGGCAGTAATGTCAGCATTATCAATAATTCTAGTTTCTATCCCCTTTCTACGGTTGCAATTCTTCCCTGCTGCGCCATTCCTTGAGTATGATGCAGCAGATATTCCAATCATGCTAGCAACATTTATTTATGGACCAGTTTCAGGCATAATCGTTACAATAATAGTATCAGTCATACAAGGATTAGCATTTTCAGCGGGCGGAATTATCGGCATATTAATGCACATAGTTTCAACGGGAACCTTTGTATTAACAGGCGGAGTTCTATTCAAATATATTAAAAACAGCAAGCTGCACAAAGTCGCAAGCCTAGTAATTTCAATAATAGTCGGTATTATCGGATGGGTAATTGCAGCGATTTCATTCAATCTACTACTAACCCCAATTTTTATGGGAATACCTATTGAGGGAATAATAAATCTTCTACTGCCTGCAATATTACCATTCAATCTATTAAAAGCAACAATTAACGGCACTGTCGCAGGGATATTATACCTAACACTAAGCAAAATAATATTAAAACATTTAGATAATCCAGCCCCAACTAGCCTAGACATTATAAAGTATGACAATGAGCTTTCCGATAAACTTGAAAGTTGTGAAACTGTTGATCATGAAGTCAAAATTGATAAAAACAAAGTAGATATAGACAAAAAGTAATATATACTAAAAGTATTAAGCAGCAAATAACAACCAAAATTATTAATCATAAACTATAGACTAGCAAAATAAATCATTAATTACAAACAATGAGAATAAAGAATATTCACAAATTAGAAACAACTATAAATCTAAATTACAATGATAAATAATAAAAAAATGCACTGACTTAATTGTCAGTGCTTTTTGACTTTAATATTATATTATCAAAGTAATAACACTTAGATATTACTTATCTGTTTTTGTGTCATCATACCACTCTAGCCTTTCATGTCTTGGGAATGGTATCTCACATTCTGAATATACGTAAAGTAAAGATTTAGGCAATTTGAACTTGCTTTCATCGCCTTTTACAATCTCCTTAATAATATAGCCATTTGCATCGTCTCCATAACTCTTTATAATATGTACTATTTTTTTAATTTCGTCATTCTCATTGAAAAATATTTCTGTTATCTCCCAACATGTACTTGATCAAATAGAATATACATTATTTTTTAGATAAATCAGTATTAATTAGATATTACTCAACGTTTGTGAATGTAACAGCGATAGAATCATCCTCAGCCTCGTCCTCATCTCCGCTAAGAGAGATAACAATATTTTTATCATTAGCTGCAGAGTCGTCCTCGCCTACGCTGAAAAAGTCCTCTAATACTGGAGCAGGATCAGATGAGATATTACTATCATATTTACTTGCTGAATCCTCAAGTTTTTCTTTAAGCGTAATAAGTGCAGGAACTAACATGCCACCAATGATATTACCAATCATAACTATAAAAGTATGTAGAATAATCATTGCAGGAAAACCGCCACCATTAAGAGCAGTTAATGCAAAGTACATTTGATTAGCAACACTATGCTCAAACCCTAATAACACAAATAGTGAAATAGGAATAATAACAGCAGTTATTGCAGCACTTGGATGATCAATAAATTTGCGATATCCTAAGATTGCGATAGTGATTAATATTCCGCATAATATAGCCGATAAAAACACTCCACCAAGATTAGCAGAAAGTTTCGCCTCAGAAACTACAGCGGCTCTCTCCATTATTGCATGACCGATAGAAGTCTTAAATGCAAGCAATGCACCAAGCCATAAACCAATTGAATCGCAAATAAAGCAAAGCGGCAACTTATACCATTGTCTCCAATTTGTGTGGATAAGGTCGACATTTAAGCCAGTGAAAAGTTTAAATCCAAAGAAAACTATAAATAATAGTCCGATAGTGAATGCAAGCGACCCTGCAAGTTTCAAAATCATGCTGCTTGGATCATATGATGTGATATATAGGTATGACATACACCCTAACGACAACATAAGACCTGCAAGGAATGCAAGCACAGCAAATGCTGCAACTTCTTTTGCTTTACTAACTACTTTAATATTCATAAATCCTCCTAAGTACAATAAAAAGATAGCCCTACTCTAAGGAGTTGGGCTATCTTATAATATATAAAATATCTGTTATAGTCCATAACACGACTTATATAATATCATATTTGACATATAAAATCAAGCGAAATGACTACAATTCACAGCAAAAATACTACTCAAATAAATTGAGTTCAATTTGCGGTATGTACCAATTACTATTTAACTGCTTTGCTTTTCTTAAATATCGCATAACCAGCGTAAGCAATAAATGCTACTAGCGAAATAATGTAGAAAACAATACTTGTAATTTCTAAACCTTCGCTACTTACTACAAGTCTAAGCAAAAGCAATAAAGTTGCAAGACCAAGTGAGCCACCAGCAACGCCTAAAATTATCTTTTTAACTAAATCCATATTAACTCCTCATTAAAAGCTAAACAAAATGCAGCTTTTATATATATTATTATTTTTAAATTTGATCAATCACAGTTCGCGTCTATCTTGAAGTGCGCGAGAAAGAGTATTCTCATCAGCATATTCAATTTCCGAACCGATAGGAATACCGTGAGCAAGCCTAGTAACTTTAATACCAAGAGGTTTTACAATCCTCGCAATATACATTGAAGTAGCCTCGCCCTCAACATCCAAACTAGTCGCCATGATAACTTCTTGGACGCCTTCTAGCCTGTGCAGCAATTCCTTTATCCTGATATCATTTGCACCAATTCCTTGCAAAGGATTTATAACTCCGTGTAGCACGTGATATACACCCTTATAGTCTTTTAGTTTTTCAAAAGCGATAACATCTCTAGGTGCTGACACTACGCAAATCGTAGAGCAATCACGACTATCGCAAATCTCGCACACATCCCTGTCCGTGTAATTTCCACAAACGGAGCAATAATGTACTTGATCCTTAACCTGCAAAATAGTTTCTGAAAACTCTTTCGCATCTTCAGCGGACATATTAATCACACTATACGCATATCTGGTCGCCGTTTTAGTGCCGACACCCGGAAGCTTTGTAAACTGTGCAATTAGCTTTTGAATAGGTTCTATATATTGCATATTATATTCCTAATTGTGCGTAAGGTCCCATGACTTTTTCGCTCTCGCTATCAGCAGCATCGCTCGCCTCGTTAAAAGCAGCAACGATAAGATCTTCTAGCATTTCGATATCGTCAGGGTCACAAGCCTCAGGCTTAATTTTGCAAGACATAACTTTTTTATCACAAGTCATTGCAATTTCCACCATGCCGCCACCAGAAGTACCAGTAACCTCAGTCTCAGCAAGATCTTCTTTTGCTCTCGCCATGTCCTCTTGCATTTTTTGTGCTTGCTTCATTAGTTGTTGCATATTGCCCATGCCGCCCATAGCGCCACCGCCGAAACCACCAAACTTACCCATATTACATCCTCCAAAAATTGATAAATATTATTTATGTATCACCGCTTGCGAAACTTTCAGCTTGAAGCGGAAAAAATGATTACTAATTATTATAGCATATATTAAACAGATTAGGCAACAAATTATTGCTCTATAATTTTAATAAACGGAGCATCTTCCTTAAATAGTAATTTAATGCGAGCAATGTCGTCATTGATATTATAAACATCATTAGGCTCTGTTATAACAACATCGGTAACGGCGTTAAATTCATCAAGCACAAGTTTCTTCATAAGAGAAAGATATTCATCTTTATTAAGATTAGTTGCTGCTGTTTTTTTATCAGGTTTAATGTAAACCACACCATCTTTAAGCGAAAATTTCTCTCCGCCAAGCTCACTAAGCTCCGCATATAATGCAAATTTTTTCATGTTTCTTGTAGTCTTAATCAAGTACCCACAGCACGCACTTTTAGAAAAATCTCTTTTCACATGCGGTGCTTCCGGCTTACTTGCAGCTGTTGCCGAAACGCCGCTTTCAATTTGCGCCTCTAATGCTTTTAGCCTAACAACTAACCCCATCATATCAACATTAATTTTTTCGTCACTACATTTAGCAAGTGCTGACTCAACAAGCACTCTCGGCATTGTAGAGTAACGCATACTAGCTTCAACACCGCTCATAGTATCCACGCATTGCAAAACTCGATCCGCACTGTATTCGCTAAGCTGCAAAAGTCTAGCGACAAGCTCACGCGGCATTGGAAGAGTCTTATAAGGATCACTACTATTAATTGTGAC
>CAMQSU010000008.1 GCA_947037025.1 uncultured Clostridia bacterium
TGCCAGACCTTTGCATTACTTCTAGCACTGATAACCACACTGCATATATTGCAAGCAGTGCTAAAGCAAGTTCTATTGAGCCGCTAGCTCCATCTATCATTGATGATAAAACAAGGTCAGGAGATGTGTATATTAGCAGGCATATGCTTGCAGTTGTCATGATGAAAAAAATTGTGTTCATGTTAAATTATATGAGTGTTTTAGGTTTTATAGAATGTTTTTTACAATTTAACTTATAATTATTAGCGTGCGTAAGTACGCATACTTATACTTGTAATTAATATTATAATAATTATAATATGTGGCAATACTATTTACTTTTTTGCATTTAAGTGATACAATATAAAAGAATGTATATTTGTACATGTAGTTTATAATTATAAGGAGTGACTTTTTGATATGAGTGAGAAGTTTTACATTACAACACCAATTTATTACCCTAGTGGCAAGTGGCATATTGGCACATGCTATACAACAGTTATCTGTGATGCAATAGCGAGGTTTAAGCGAATGCAGGGTATGGATGTATTTTATCTAACTGGGACTGATGAGCATGGGCAAAAGCTTGAGAAGGTCGCTGCGGAAAACAAGATGCCAGTAAAAGAATATATCGACAAAATAGTTTTTGAGCTGCAAGACCTTTGGAAGCTACTTGATATCAGTCACGATAAATTTATCAGGACTACTGACGAGTATCATAAAGAGGCTGTGCAGAAGATTTTTACTAAACTTTATGAGCAAGGTGATATCTATAAAGATTCATATGAAGGCAAGTATTGCACGCCATGCGAGTCTTTTTGGACGGACACTCAGCTTGTTAATGGCAACTGTCCTGACTGTGGCAGACCTGTTGAGATTATGAAGGAAGATAGTTATTTTTTCCGCATGTCGAAATATCAAGATAGGCTTATTGAGCTTATAGAAAATAACCCAGAGTTTTTGCAACCAGCATCAAGGCAGAAGGAAATGATAAACAATTTTCTTAAGCCAGGATTGCAAGATTTGTGCGTATCTAGGACATCATTTGAGTGGGGCGTAAAAGTTCCGTTTGATACAAAGCATGTTGTTTACGTATGGCTTGACGCGCTAACTAACTATATTACTGCGCTTGGATATGGCAGCGATAATCAGGAGCTTTTTGAAAAATATTGGCCTTGTGACTTGCACATGATGGGCAAGGAGATAGTAAGATTTCACAGCATAATTTGGCCAGCGATATTGATGGCACTTGATTTGCCACTTCCAAAAAGACTATATGGTCACGGCTGGTTGATGCTTGGTAGTGAAAAAATGAGCAAAAGCAAAGGTAACGTTGTAGATCCTGTAGTACTTAGTAATAGGTACAGCGTGGATGCAGTTAGGTATTATTTACTCCGTGAAGTTCCATTCGGTCAAGACGGAAGTTACACTAATAGAGCATTTTTAAATAGAATTAACAGTGACCTTGCAAATGATCTTGGTAATCTTGTTTCAAGGACTACTGCGATGGTTGATCAGTATTTTGGCGGTATTATTCCAGAGCCTACAGGCAAAACAGCTTTTGATAGTGACCTTATCACAATGTGCGAAGGTGCGTATGATAAAGTTTGCGGATATATGGATAAACTTCAAGTGCCTGAGGCGCTTGAGTGCATTTGGGCATTAAATAAACGAGCAAACAAGTATATTGACGAGACTTGTCCTTGGATAATTAGCAAGGATGAGAGCAAGCGAGATGAGTTAGCGGCAGTAATGTACAATCTATGCGAATGCATAAGATTTATGGCGACGCTATTGCAGCCTTTCCTTACTTCATCAGCACCAAAAATTATGCAAAAGTTAGGAATAACAGATACTAGTCTTATGTCTTTTGCAAGCATTGCAAAATTTGGAACAATGAAATTTGGCGGCAAAGTTTGCAAAGGTGACGCTTTATTTGGTAGAATAAATGTTGAGAAAGAAGTTGCAGAGCTTGAGATTATTGCGGAGACAGTGAAAAAATCTAGCGGAAGCGTGGATAAAGAGCAAGAAGTGAAAGCTGATAAAAAGTCAGCAAAAAATGCTAAAACTGACAATGCAATAAAAGATAGTGTCGCTGATGGGGACAATACAATTACTATCAGCCAAATAGCTATTGATGACTTTATTAAAGTTGACCTTAGGGTCGGCGTTGTAATGTCTGCGGAGAAGGTCGCAAAAGCTGATAAATTATTACAGCTTAGTGTTGATCTTGGCGAGGGCAGACTTAGGACTATTGTGAGCGGAATTGCTAAGTGGTATTCTCCAGAGGATATTACAGGCAAAAGCATTGTAGTTGTTGCCAATTTGAAACCTGCTAAACTTCGTGGAATAATGTCTGAAGGCATGATATTGTGTGCAAGTGATGATGAGGATAATTTGTGCATAGTTGCACCGATTGCCCCAATAAAATCAGGAAGTGAGGTAAGATAATGTATATTGATTCGCATACGCATCTTTCGGATGATTTATTAATTGGCGACATTGACAAGATAATTAGCGACTTCAGCGAGAGCGGAATTGAAATGGTTTTTGAAATTGGCAGTGATATGGCGTCATCAAGAAGTGCGGCAAAACTTGCCAGCCAATATGATTGCATTTATGCAGTTGTCGGCTGTCATCCTATCGCAACTGATGATGTTACTGAGGCGGATATGCTTGAGCTTGAGCAGCTTGCAAAAGGTGACAAGATTGTTGCCTTAGGCGAGATTGGTCTTGATTATCATTATGATATTGACCATAATAGACAAAAAGCATTATTTGTAAAACAGATAATACTCGCAGACAAACTATCACTTCCAATTGTGGTGCATTTGCGTGATGCCTATCAGGATATGGAACAAATTTTAACTGAAAATAAACAGTATATAAATAACGGAATACTTTTTCACTGCTATTCAGGTAGTGCTGAAATGGTTGATAGATTTGCGTTCCTTGACCCTTATTATGCCTTTGGCGGAGCGATTACATTTAAGAAAAATAATCGTGAACTTGCAATCAAAGCTGTGCCACAAGACAGACTTTTGATAGAAACAGATTGCCCGTACATGACGCCAGTTCCGTTTAGAGGAAAGGTGAATAATCCTAATTATATCTACTTAGTTGCGGAGAAAATGGGAGAAGGGCTGCGAATGAGTGGCGAGGAAGTTGGAGTTTTAACCAATATTAATACTAAAAGGTTTTACAGAATTAATAAGTAATGCAATGTGTATTTAATGACAGATTGCGTGTTCAGTAAGGAGTAATTATGGATGTAATAACTTATGAAATTGGCGGAATAATTTATGTTAATCTAACAAATAGGTGCAGCAATGATTGCACCTTTTGCGAAAGAACTAGAGTAGATAACATGAGCGGTTACAATCTATGGCTTGAGCGAGAGCCGACCGCTGATGAGATAATCGCTAGCCTTAAAAGTAGGGATTTATCTGATGTAACTGACTTGGTTTTTTGCGGTTGGGGAGAGCCAACTTACAGAATGGCGGAGATTATAAAAATTGCAAAATTTGCCCACGATATGCGTCTTGCAACAAGAATTAACACTAATGGACAAGGCAGCCTTATTGCAGGGTATGATATATCTAGCGAAGTTGCAGCGGTAATAGACAGCGTCAGTATCAGCCTTAATTGTAGCAATTCTGTTGATTATCAAAAGTCATGCGTATCCGAATTTGGTGAAAAAGCGTTTGAAGAACTTTTGAATTTTGCGGAAAAATGCAGCAATAAGGGAATGAGCGTTACCTTAAGCGTTGTTGACTTTATAGGGAAAAATCAAGTTGAGGAGTGCCGCGCTATTGCAAAGTCAATCGGTGTTAACTTTAAAGTAAGGCCAGAAATAAAATAAATACGGATAACAATCCTAATATCGGTAAAATACTGATTTAGGCGGATAAAATAGGAGTAATATGAGTAATATAAGTAATGTTTCTACAATATTAAAGGACTTGGACTTTAGGTTCAATAAGCAGTACGGTCAAAACTTTATAACGGATACAAATCTATTGAACGCAATTGTGGAAGATAGCGGTATTACGAGTGACGATGTAGTTATCGAAATTGGTGCGGGAGCGGGTACGCTTACCCGTGCGATTGCTGCTGTTGCAAAAAAAGTTATTGCCTTTGAGATTGACAACAATCTTAAACCAGTGCTTGACTTGACAATGCAAGGGATTGAAAATGTTGAGGTGGTTTTTCGTGATATTATGAAGGTTACTGATGATGAGCTTCGTGAGATTGTAGGCGGCGATTATAAAGTTGTAGCAAACCTTCCATATTACATTACAACGCCTATTATTATGCGATTTTTGGAGAGCGATTATAAGCCTCAATCACTAAGTATAATGGTTCAAAAGGAAGTTGCAGAAAGGATGGTTGCAAAGCCAAACACGGAGGACTATGGCAGCATTACTGCGGTAGTTGACTTGTATGCAAATACGGAAATCACTAGAATTGTTGGGCGAAATATGTTTTTTCCTGTGCCTAAAGTTGATAGCGCGGTAATTAGATTAGATATTGTACCTGATAAATACGACTGCGATATTACAGCGGTAAAAAAGATTATAAAGGGAGCATTTGCAATGCGTCGCAAAACGCTAGTAAACAATATGCTTTCGCTTGGTTTTAGCCGCAAATGTGCAGAAAATTCAATATCTGGCATCGGACTTGATATTAGAGTGCGTGGTGAAGTACTTGGAGTGCCAGAGTTTATTGCATTAAATAACCTTTTAATTGAAGGAAAACTTAAAGATAAAATGGATAATTAATATTGCAGTTTAATAACTAAATGGTATTGTATATAACTGATAGTTATTGTCAGTCATTCTGCAATAGGCATGTTGAAAGCCTAATTAACTGATAAAATTAAAGAAAGGGGACTTATGATAAATAGAGATTTACTAATCGAAAACCTAACATTATATTTGGTAACAGATAGAGATATGCTAGATGGCAAAGATTTAATCGATAGCATTGAAAGTGCCGTTATTGGTGGAGTTAGTATAGTTCAGCTTAGGGAGAAAAAGTGCACACTTGACAATTTTATCAAGGTGGCAAAAGACATGAAAATTATGCTTGATAAATATAATGTACCGCTTATTATTAATGATAATATAGATGTTTGTTTAGCGGTTAATGCTAGCGGCGTGCATTTAGGGTTATCGGATGGAAGTATTGCTGAAGCAAGGCGAAGGCTTGGCAGTGATAAGATTATCGGTGCTAGTGCAAGGACAGTTAGCGGCGGAAAAGATGCAGAAGCAGAAGGCGCTGATTACCTTGGTGTTGGTGCTGTTTTTGGGACTAATACTAAACTTGATGCACACACGATTAGTGAAGATATTTTGAAAGACATAACAGCAAATGTAAATATCCCAGTAGTTGCAATTGGCGGAGTAAATGCGGATAATATTTGCAAACTAGATGGCTGCGGCATAAGCGGCGTTGCTGTAATATCAGCAATTTTGAAGGCTGATAACATTACAAATATGTCATGTGAAATCAAAGCGTTAGTGCAAAAAATTAAAAGATGATTTTGAGTGTCAGTTAATATTTGTTATTAAATCATGTAAATTAACCACTCAAAGATAGATAAAAAACATACAATAAAAGGGAAAAACACCTGTAAAATGCAGCAGAAAAACATATAAAACATTAGATTTGGAGGGCATATGATTAAGATTAATGGAGTAGAGAAGCATATTTGCGGCGTTAAACTTACTGATTACCTAGCGGGTGAAAAGTACTCTACAATGCGTATTGCAATTGAGTATAATGGCGAAATATTGCCTAAATCACAGTACGCGGAAATCACAATAGCAGACGGCGACAGTATAGAAATTGTTTGTTTTGTAGGCGGTGGATGATGAAAGTAATAATCAACTCAGTGGAACAAAACATTGATAATGCGGCAGTGATAAGCGATATATGCACGGAGAGTGATGTTGTTATTATTGACGGCTATAATGTTGATCATAGCATGAAAATATCGGACGGAATGGATATTTTAGTTGTTAAAAGAGGAGCAATGCCGACAGAGGCAATGCTAAAGAAAATGATGCAATCGCGAAACGGAAACCTTGTAAATAGTGCAGTAGAAAATGCGTGTGTTGCAATTTGCGGACTTGGTGGACTAGGCTCAAATATTGCGAGCATGCTTGCAAGGCTAGGAGTTGGAAAACTAATTTTGATAGATTTTGATACTGTAGAGCCTACTAATTTGAATAGGCAAGATTATTATATCAGCGATATTGGACGCAGCAAAACTCAAGCAACATGCGATAGATTAAGCAAAATTAATCCATATATTACATTAATTAGTCATAAAATCACTCTTACTGCGGATAATATTGTTGATATTATAGATGATGCGGATGTTGTGGTTGAGGCTTTTGATAACCCTGAGTGCAAGGCGATGTTAGTTGATTCTATTATTGGTGGAACAAATAAATATGTTGTTGCAAGCTCGGGCATGGCTGGGTATAATAGCAGCAATGATATAGTTACAAAGAAAGTATTTAATAGGCTTTATGTTGTAGGAGATGGCACTAGCGAGGCGGATATTGGCAGCGGGTTAATGTCGCCAAGAGTTTGTATAAATGCAGGACATCAATCTAATATGGTGCTAAGAATTTTATTAGGAAAAAGTGAGGAGTAATAGTATGAAAAGTGATAAATTAATAATTGGTGGACATGAATTTAACTCTAGATTTATATTGGGTTCTGGCAAATTTTCGCTAGAGCTAATGAACGCTGTTGTAAACCACGCCGAAGTGGAAATGATAACTGTTGCACTTAGGCGCGCAAACATAGGCGGAGAAAATAACATCCTTGATTATATCCCTAAAGGTGTGACATTAATTCCTAATACTTCTGGTGCTAGAGATCATAAAGAGGCGGTAAGAATTGCGAGGCTTGCGCGTGAAGTCGGCTGCGGAAACTTTGTGAAAGTAGAAGTTATTGCTGATAGCAAATATCTAATGCCTAACAATTATGAAACGGTTAAAGCGACAGAAATTTTAGCAAAAGAAGGGTTTATTGTTATGCCTTATATGTATCCTGATTTATACACGGCGCGTGATTTAGTTAGTGCCGGTGCAAGTGCGGTTATGCCGCTTGGTGCGCCTATCGGGACAAATAAAGGCTTGCTAACTCGTGACTTTATCAGTATGCTTATTGAAGAAATTGATTTGCCTATTATTGTAGATGCAGGTATAGGTAAGCCTTCTCAAGCGTGCGAGGCAATGGAGCTTGGCGCTAGCGCGATCATGGCAAATACTGCCGTTGCAACTGCACAAGACGTTAACTTAATGGCAAGTGCATTTGCACTAGCAATCAAAGCCGGACGATCTGCATATCTTGCAGGACTAGGTCGAGTACTGGACAGACACGCTGAAGCGTCAAGTCCACTTACTGGATTTTTGGAGGACTAATATTATGGATAATCGCAATATGACGGTTATGGAATATCTACCTGATATGCAAGTTATTGATAGCTTGATAATGGATGAGGTTATGAATGCTTATGATGCGTACGACTACAACGCGTATACTGCAAGCGATGTTGCAGCAGCACTTTCGCACGAGCAAATAAGTATGGCGGATTTTGCAGCACTTTTATCACCCGCTGCTCAGCCGTTTATTGAGCAAATGGCGGCACGTGCTAAATCGGAAACATATAAACATTTTGGAAATGCTGTCGGAGTTTACACTCCGCTTTATATTGCAAACTACTGCGAAAACCACTGCGTTTATTGCGGGTTTAATTGCAAAAATAAAATACATAGGGCAGTTTTGTCGCATGAGGAAGTTGAGGCAGAGTATAGGTCAATTGCAGCTGATGGATATAAAGAAATTCTTATTTTGACCGGAGAGAGTAGGGCGAAGTCAAGTGTTGAGTATATAGGCAAATCACTAGAAATTGCATCAAAATACTTTAGCACGGTCGGCATAGAAATATATCCTGTTAATGCTGATGAGTATGCTTACTTCCACAAGTGTGGGGCAGATTATGTAAGCGTTTATCAGGAAACTTATAACAAAACAACTTATTCTGAGCAGCATTTATCAGGTAGCAAGCGAGTGTTTCCGTACAGATTTTACGCTCAAGAGCGTGCACTAATTGGCGGCATGAGAGGTGTTTGTTTTGGGGCTCTATTAGGTCTTGATGACTTTAGGAAAGATGCTTTTGCAGTAGGAAGTCATGCAGTGTTAGTTCAAAAAAAATATCCGCATGCAGAGATTAGTTTTAGTACTCCACGCATTAGGCCGTTTGTTGGTGGCGATGATAAAATACCTTGCGGAGTAAATGAAAGGCAGCTGCTTGGAGTTATGCTTGCGTACAGATTACTTATGCCGTTTGCCGGAATTAACATATCAACTAGAGAAAGTGCAAACTTTCGTGATGGAGTTATCGGCATGTGTGCGACTAAGATTTCCGCTGGCTCGCAGGTTGGCGTTGGTGGTCATGATGGTGATAGCAAAAGCGAAAATCAATTTGAACTTGCTGATGAGCGAACTCTTAGCGAGATTGATAAAATGCTGAGAAAAAAAGGCATGCAACCTATCTTTACGGATAGTTCATATTTATGATTATATTCACTGATGGTGTAAGTATTAAAACTTGCCTTGTAGCAAAGCTTTGCGAGTGCGTTGCAAAATATAATCCGACAGATATAGTAGTTAGAGAAAAGCAATTGACTGATGATGAGTATGATAAATTGATAGTAAAAATAAAGAATACTCAAGAATTATCGCATGTTAAAATTTGGATAAATGGTAGACCAAGCTTAGCACGTAGGCATAATATGCCATTACATATTGGGTATGCAGCATTTTGCACGATGGATAATGCAGATAAGTTTAGCGAGATTTCCGTTGCTGTACATAGCAAAGATGAGGCTATTTATGCGGAGAAAAATCAAGCTTCAAGGGTAGTATTTGGTCACATATTTGCTAATGCGTGCAAGGCAGGACTGCCGCCGAGAGGTCTTGTGCAACTTGCTGAAGTAGCAAAGGCTCTCAGTATTGATGTGCTTGCTATAGGCGGAATTAATCGTCAAAATGTGCAAAGCGTATTAGATTGCGGCGCAAGTGATTATTGCATTATGTCTAGTGCTATGCAGCTTAGCTATTAAATAAGTATAAATACCTTTACATTATTGCAATAATAGTGTATAATAATATAGCAGGGGTACTCTAGTGAGTTGAGAGGACAAATTATGTCTAACCCTTAGAACCTGATGGTTAATACCAGCGTAGGGAGCGACACGGCATGTATAAAGTCGCTCTGGATTGAGTGGCTTTTTTTGCATTTAATAGCTAAATTAAAATAAGCATCAGTTAAATTAATCACTGATAAATGATTAAAAAAGCAGCGAAAATAGATATAAAATAACGGCATAGGAGATAATTTATGAAGACAGCATTAAGTATAGCAGGGTCCGATTGTAGCGGTGGTGCAGGACTACAGGCTGATATTAAAACAATGTCAAGTTTAGGGGTGTTTGGCATGAGCGTAGTGGTTGCGGTTGTTGCGGAAAACACGTCAAGGGTAATTAGTATTCTTGATGTTGAGCCTAAAATGATAAAGGATCAAATTGATTCCATATTTGAAGATATTCAAGTTGACGCAGTTAAAATTGGTATGTTATCTACCCCAGTTAGCATTGCTGCTGTTTATGAAAAACTTGTTGAATACAAGCCGAAAAACATTGTAGTTGACCCAGTAATGTATGCAAAAAATGGCTGTGCATTAATGCCGCCAAGCAGCATAGATAGTCTGCTGTCTACAATAGTTCCGCTTGCGACAGTTATCACTCCAAATATTCCGGAGGCTGAGTGTATTGCAAAAATGGAGATTAAAACTATTGATGATATGAAAACGGCGTGCAAAATTATACATAATTTAGGAGTACCTAATGTGTTAGTAAAGGGTGGTCATTATGATGGCGATGCTACTGATATTTTGTATGACGGAGCTAATTTTTATTCCTTTGTAACGGAGAGAATTAACACTAAAAACACGCATGGTACAGGCTGCACTTTATCTAGCGCAATTGCAAGTTATCTTGCAAAAGGCGAGGATATAGTAACTGCAGTAAAGCTTGCAAAAGATTATGTCACAGAGGCAATAAGATACTCTTTAGAGATAGGAAAAGGTAACGGCCCAACAAATCATTTTTGGAAGTTTTATAAAGATTAATTATGTTAAAATATTCAGTGTTTTAATATACTAAATATAAAGTTATTTTGAGAAATAAATCGTTAAATATCTAGTTAAAATAGCAATAAATAATAAGCTATTATATATAGCAAATATTAAAAAAAATCGAGCTAATAATTGCCATTAAAAATTAAATTATGGGCAACAGTAAAAAGTATATTTATACTAAGGAAATCGGAGGAAGAAAATGAGAAATTATTCAACACAAATGGAAGCAGCAAAAAAAGGCATCATCACACCTGAAATGATAATAGTAGCAGGCAAAGAAAATTTGACGGCAGAGTATATTATGGAAAAGGTTGCAATCGGTGAGATAGCTATACCTTGCAATATTAATCATAAGAGCATATCTCCAGAGGGAGTTGGTACTGGACTAAAGACTAAAGTCAATGTTAATCTTGGTGTGTCGGGCGATGCAAAAGATTATCAAATTGAAATGCAAAAAGTTGATATTGCACTCCAGTATGGTGCGGAAGGTATAATGGATTTATCTAATGTTGGCAAGACTAACGAGTTTCGCGGAAAGCTAATAGAAAGGTCTACCGCTATGATCGGAACTGTCCCTATGTATGACGCGATTGGATACTTAGAGAAAGACTTAATGGAAATTACTGTTGATGATTTTATGAACGTCGTTGAGGCACACGCAAAGCAAGGTGTTGATTTTGTGACAATTCATGCAGGAATTAATAAGCGAGTTGTTGAAGGATTTATGCGCGAGGGTAGAAGAATGAATATCGTTTCTCGTGGTGGGTCGCTGCTATTTGCATGGATGCACATGACAGGGAATGAAAATCCTTTCTTTGAGCATTACGATAGAGTGCTTGATATCCTTAGAAAATATGATGTAACAATAAGTCTTGGTGATGCTATGCGTCCGGGTTGTATTGATGATGCAACTGATGGCGGTCAAGTAGCGGAGCTTATTGAGCTAGGATACCTAACTCAAAGAGCGTGGGCAAAAGATGTGCAAGTAATGATAGAAGGCCCTGGTCACATGGCAATTAATGAAATTGATGCAAATGTGAAAATGCAAAAACGTATTTGTCATAACGCTCCTTTTTACGTATTAGGACCTCTAGTGACTGATATTGCACCTGGATATGACCACATTACCGCAGCAATTGGCGGGGCTATTGCAGCAAGTGCGGGTGCTGATTTCTTATGCTACGTGACACCGGCTGAGCATTTAAGGCTGCCAAGTGTTGAGGATGTTAGAGAAGGCGTTATTGCTACAAAAATCGCTGCGCATGCAGGAGATATAGCAAAAGGTATTAAGGGCGCAAGAGATATTGATAATAAAATGTCAGACGCTAGGCACAATATTGATTACAATGAGATGTTTAAATATGCGATTGATCCGCATAAGGCTAAATCATATTATGAGAGTGTTCCGCCAAAGGATAAGCACTCATGTTCAATGTGCGGAAAAATGTGTGCTATCAGAACTACTAACTTAATTTTAGATGGCAAAAAGGTTAGTTTAGAGCAAGATGTTGACTAAGGTAATTTGAGGCAGATACTAAAATATATTATACATAACCCGCAATTAGCTGAGTTCAATTGCGGGTTATGTTATATCAAAACTAGATAGTTAGACAAGGGGGTATATTAAGTGAAAAGATTAGACAAAATAAAAGGCGCTATCATTGACCTTGATGGAACTATTTTAGATTCTATGTGGGTGTGGGCGGAAGTTGATAGAAGGTTTCTTAGCGTGAGAGGTCATGATGTTCCTGATGATTATATGCATGCAATTAACCATATGACAATGACTGAGGTTGCAGAGTATACTATAAATAGATTTTCACTAAAAGATACAAAAGAAGAGCTAATTGCAGAGTGGGTAATGCTTGCTAAAGATGCGTATGGAAGCGAAGTTGAACTGAAGCCAAATGTACTTTTATATTTGCAAAAGCTTACTGATAGCGGCATAAAGCTTGCAATAGCAACGGCATTAAGCGATGAACTTACAGCGTTAGTACTTACAAGTAATTGTATAACAAATTACTTTGATAATATTACAAATGTTAGTGAAGTTTTATGCGGAAAATCACAGCCTGATGTATATATTAAAGCTGCAGAAAAAATGAATTTATTGCCGTCAGAATGTGCTGTTTTTGAAGATATTTTAGTTGGAATACTTAGTGCTAAAAAAGCAGGATTTTTGACGGTAGCAGTGCATGATAAAACATCAGATATTAGCAAGGCAGAAATTAAGAAAAATGCTGATATATTTATAGAAAATTTTAGCGAACTAATTTAATAAAAACATTTTAAAAGCTTAGCATAATAATTAATAATTTATTTAGCTTAATTAAAAAAAATATCAATTAAATATAAGGACAAATGCAATAAAAAAATTGCGATAGGGGGGATTATGAAAGGGATTGATGCGAGAGAAAAATTGCTGAAAATGGGAACAAAAACAAATGCAGCATTTAATGAAAAATTAAATCCATCAGGCGGTATTTTTATAGGTGTTACCGTGCCTAATGTAAAGCTGCTTGCAAAGGAAATTGTTAAAGGGAATTCTGATGAGTATCTGCAGTCAAAGCTGACTCATTACCATGAGGAAATACTTTTATATGGGCTTGTCATTAGCTACCTTAAGCGTGACCTTGATGAGGTTATATGTCTGCTTAAAGATTGGAGCGGATATGTGTGCAATTGGGCACAATGTGATTCTGTTGTTATGAACATGAAAATATTTGCTCAGGAAAGCAATCGCCAAGCAGTATGGAAATTTATAAACGAATTTAATTGTAAAGACCTAGGAGAGTATGGTAAAAGAATTATTGTTGTGGTTTTGTTCTCTTATTTTTTAACTGATGATTGGGCAGATAGATGCGTTGCTATGTTGATTACTTTCGATGATGAAAAGTACTATATCAAAATGGCTCTAGCGTGGGCGATCAGTGTTGTGCTTGTTAAATATAACTCTTTAGGCATGCAGATTTTAACACACAATAAATTATCTATTTGGGTGCATAATAAGTCTATTAGTAAGGCGTGTGATAGCTTTAGAATAACCGCCGAACAGAAATCTGAATTAAGGCTGCTTAGGCGAGCAAATGCAAGTAGATTAAATATGATTATTTTAAATAAATAAAAATAATAAAGAAAAATTGTAATTAATCTTGTAAAACTTAAAATTCGACTATTTTAGACAAAATACCTCTATATTGAAAAGTAGTTGACAAATAGTTCAAAAATTGATATAATATATATATTACATATAATGTAAATAATATTATGTGTATACTGCATGAGAAAATAAAATATATTAATCGATTCACTATAATAAAATCAATACAGTTCAAACATCTTTGTAGTGTAATGATGAAAGGAGTTCACAATGGACAATAGAGAAATTTGCGATTTGCATTATATGCTTGAAGGGAAAGTGAATGGAAACGTTATAGGTCAAGCAGCAGAAATTATGACCAAGAAGGACCCCTACAAATCTTTAATGTCAATAGGATTAATAGATTTTCATGATAGACACACAATGATATTATTATCTGTATTTTTAGGTAGTTTGGGACTAGATCGGTTTTACTTAGGTGATACAAAAAAAGGTATAATCAAGTTGGTTTATTGCGTCCTTAGTTCTTTTGTTTTGATGGCCTCACTAACATCTTCTATTGTGCTGATATCAATGAATTTAATTAATGATTTTTTTAGTTATGGTGCAGTACCTAATACGGAGTTGAATCCAGAGATTGCAACCGGTTTAGCGATTGGTATGATTGTTGGCCAAGTGTTGACGATAATATCATTAATATACGTTGTGGTAGATGGGGTATTGTGTTATAAAAAATCACAGATGTTAAATGAAAAAAATATTTTGAATGCGTTAAATAATTTAGATGATGTAGACAATGAATCAATTTAGTCAATATGTATTGCGTGGTTAACTTTTGTTAGCCAATGCAATTGATATAGAAAAAAATCAACTTAAGAAGGAGACTCATATGAATTCAGAACAAAAAATAAAAGTCACAATGATCATTAATGACAAAATAGACGGAACAAATGCAATGGTAGTTTCTCAGAAACTGGACACTACTGACGAGAGAGCGATACCAGCTCTAATGGGAATTAAGCTTTACGACAAAATGGTAGTAATATTACTTTCGTTGTTTCTAGGTGGTTTTGGCGTAGATAGGTTTTATCTTAAAAGCTATGGTATAGCAGTAGGTAAATTAGTACTAGGAATACTTTCATGGATATTGTTATTCACGTCTGCATTTATTGGAATTGCAGGTGTAATTATTTCAACGATAATGATGCTTGGCTGGTCGATTTGGTGTTTCGTAGATATATTCATGTCTTACAAGGCAGCTAGAACTAAAAACTTTTTAGCAGTAATGGCTGTGCTTGATAGATATCCAGCTCAACAGGTACAACCTCAATACCAAGGTCAACAACCTCAATACCAAGATCAACCTCAACAGCCTCAAAACCCATTTGGCGTATAATTATTGCTAGGGGAAATATCATTAATAAAGTAATTGTTTGCTAATATAATTTACATAATGACATTTATATAAGCCGTGAAATATTAATGTGGGATTAGCTAGCTTTAATGAAAAAATTTGCTTAGCGGAGTTGAAAATTGAATATTTAAATAATCGTCAGGGAGAATGTTATTATTTTCCTTGACTTTTTTTTGTTTAAGCACTATTATAGTAGTATAAATTAATAGCAGACAGTTCGCGGCCCTCCTGTCTATAAACAAAACCAGGTAAGTCATTGGCGCATTTTGCGCAATGGCTAATTTGAGTGGGCGAGAAATCGCCCGCATTTTTTTGCTTAATGCAAGAAAAAAACTCTAGAGGACTTGTATGCAAATTTTCCTAATATTAGGTAGATATGCAGTGCGGTCCATTTTTTTTGCTGTAAATTTTAGAAGTGCGGCAAATAAATCTAATGATAAAACAAATTTAACATGTATGAGAGGTGTATTATGGCTAATGAATGGATACTGATAATTAATCTAATAGTGTGTTACGGGCTAGTTCTGTTTTGGTTTACTTGCTTTGGTAAGGAAGGGCTGATGGCATTTACGGCGGTCACAATGATTCTTGCCAATATAGAAGTTAACGTATTAATAGTTGCATTTGGCCTTGAGCAGACACTTGGCAATGTTATGTTTGCATGTTCGTTTCTTATGACGGATATTATATCAGAGATTTACGGAAAAAAAGCTGCAAATAAGACGGTTAATATCGGCATACTTTCTGCAATTACGATGGTGCTGATATCTCAGTTGTGGCTGACTTATACCCCGAGTGCAAACGACGGGATTTTTGAACATGTGCAAGCATTATTTGGTGCAGTCCCTAGAATCATTTTTGCAAGCTTGGTAGTAAATATCATTACGCAAAAAATTGATGTGCTGCTATATCACGGAATTTGGAAAACCACTACAAAGCTGACTGGAAATAGTCACAGACTGCTTTGGGTGAGAAATAACGCGTCAACACTTACATCGCAACTATTCAATGCCGTATTATTTAACTTTGCAGCATTCTATGGCACAATGCCAATAGGTGTAATCGGGCAATTAATTGCATCATCATACGTGATATTTGTGATTACTAGCTTGCTTGATACTCCTATTATATATTTAGTTAGACTTATTCATGAAAAAAGAACTAAAACTATTGTCGGTATTGGCGCTGTTGATAAGGCTGCAATCGAGCCACCTGCATATACTGAAATAGCTAAACTGCAAAATACAATTGATAATAATAGCTATACGCAAATAGACACAGTTAATAAGGATAGTAATTTGGAAGATAATCAGTAATTTATTAATGTATCACAGCTGATGAATATGCTATGATGAAAAAAGTATTACTATCTGAGGATTAATTTGCACTACACCACAAAGGTATAAATAACTATATTTAAAAAAATAAAAAACCTTACTGATAAATGATTGTGATTGATGATATTGTCGACACTTTTGTTAGGGTAAGGTTTTTTTTGCTTGTTTTATATTTTCATAGTTAAAGTGCCTAATAAATTAGGTTTTTCTATTACTTATTTTATACGTTTTTAAATTTACAGGTAGAATAAATGCAGTACCCGATTGATAAAAATTCATGTAAGAAATAGCGTTTTTGTGATATTTTACTATATTATAATTTACAATGCAAAAGGTTTATTTGCAATACGTATATCATGTACTTGTGATTTTTTTCATTTTGTAGTAGAATATAGAAAAAGACATAGGAGGATATATGGAGATTTTTCTTGCGGCATTGATTGCCGTTGCGACAATGCTAGCTTATGCAGTACCCGGTTTTATCACCGTTAAACTAGGCTTAATTAAACCTCATTCTATATCCGCCTTTGCAGTGATATTGATGTATGTTTGTCAGCCAAGTTTAACTATAAACTCGCTGATTAATGCAGAGTATAGCTGGGATTATTTTAAGCAAGTACTGATATTTTTTGCGGTTGCGTTTATGTTGCAAATACTTATGATTTCCATTTTCTATTTTATATTCAAGAAGAAAGGAAAGGAAGATATCAAATATAGAATTGCAACTATTGCTGTTGGGTTTGGTAATGTCGGGTTTATGGGCGTGCCACTTCTTGAGGCGATTATGCCAGAGGAAGTTCGCGCGCAGTCGCTTATGCTATCTGTTATGTTTTTGATAGGACTTAATATGATTGGTTGGACGGTCGGGCTTGGAGTTATTACTCAAGATAAGAAATATTTCAGCATTAAAAAAGTAATATTAAATCCTGCTATGGTAGGACTTGCGATAGGACTTCCAATATTCTTTACTGGTGCTACCGTTCCTGCTCCTATTGCGGATATGATTTTTATTGTTGGCAAAATGAGTACAGTTATTTCAATGCTAATAATTGGAATGAGACTTGCAACTATTGATATCAAGACGATGTTCGGCGATCCGTTACTTTATGCGGTTGTCGGAGTGAAGCAAATAATAATGCCGCTAATTGGTATGCTTATTATTTGGTTCTTGCCGCTTGATTTATTTGTAAGACAAGCATTGTTTATTTTAGCAGCAGCGCCAGTTGCGAGTATTGTTCTTAATTTTTCCGAGCTTTCCGGCGAAGGTCAAAAAAGTGCAGCTAATTTTGTGCTTGTAGGTACATTGTTTAGTATTGTGACTATTCCGATGCTTTCACTTCTTATGAATGTATTGCCCAATATTTATGCTTGATGACATTAAACCATATTGACTTTTGTTAAATGTTACAGGTTTTTAATTGGTTATTATAATATGAAATGTTAAAAATACCGCTCTCGATAACTCGAGAGCGGTATTTGTTATTATAATTTATATAATATATTAGTTTATATATTATTCATTATTTATATCTGCACTGTCTAAATTATTAACAGTAGTTAGTGTATCTACAACATCAATTTTATCATTGTCAGTTGCAGTATCAGTGATTGCAGTTGTTATATCAGGACTTTCAGTCACGTCGGCTTTGTCCGTAGCTGGTGAGGCTTGTGATAGCTTGGGAATTTCTATCCCCATTGCTGCCTTTTGCGAGTCATCCATGAAAGAGTATCTATCAGTATCTAAAAAGTTTCGCTCAATTATTTCATTCATTCGGCTATATGCTGTATCAGATAATAATGCAATTGCTTGCTTTTTAGGCATTTCCATGTCTGGATATATCGGATCTAATATCTCAATTGTGACTAGTGGGCTTTTGCCTATCAGCTTCCACAGTCCGCGCCTTGGTCTAAAGTATAGGCAGAACGGAAGGATAGGGACGTTGTTCTCTCGAGCGAATCTGAATGCTCCAGGTTTGAATGGGCGTAACTTATTGTAGAATGGCCATAATGCTCCTTCTGGGAAGAAATGCACTGCCTCTCCGGCAGTTAAAAGCTCATTAATTGAGTTTTTAAACTTGACTAAGCCTTTTGGATTAGTAGGGATCGGTACTACATTAACCGCTTTGAAGAGATGTCGCAACGCAGGCATTTTCATTGTTTCCTCAACGGTTGGAATGTATGTTTTTTTCCAAAGATTCACTGTCACTGCTATGTAGCAATCAAGAAAAAGATTATGGTTTGCTATTGAAACCCAACCCTTCCCAGCTTTTTTCATTTTTTTAGCAGCTTTATTTTTTTTGTATTTTATGCCGTGTTTTAATTTAGCAACAATATATAATATTATTAACACGAACCACCATACTATTCTACTGGAAAACCTTGAGAACGGATTTTTGTTATAATAATTATAATTTTCATCAAAATTTTTGTCTACTTGATGCTCTAAATGGATCATATGATCATCAGTTTTAGTTGTTGCATCAATAATGGTTTTTTTGTTTTTGCTCATAATTCACCTCTATTTATTAAGTATATCAAATAAAAGAGTAAAAGGCAATGCATATTTCAAATTAATTGCGTGAAAGTATAATAGTTGACATTCAATCATATATTGTGTATGATATTGTTATGACAATTAGTGAGGTGATACAATGGATAGGCATGTAAGTACGAGTCAAGGGCTGATTAATTATAATTTGACACGCAAAAATATCAAGAATATGAATATGCGAATTGGGCGTGATGGCATAATTAGCGTTTCTTGTCCCTTAGCAGTGCCGCTAGCTAGTGTGGATGAGTTTGTATCACTTCGCGCTGATTGGGTAATAGCGTCAATGGAAAAAATTAAAACGCAAAATATAGCAAGAGAAAAGTTAGCTGCTAATTGCTTTAATTATGACGATGGCGATATTCTTTACTACTTAGGAGTAAAATATCAGCTAGCTGTAGTGAAAAAATCTCGTGCAAGTGTTGTTTTGAGCGCCGAACAGCTTATAGTTGCGACAACTGATTTGAGTGATAAAATTAAGATAAAAAAACAGATCAATAAGTGGTACGCTCGGCAAGCAAGTGCAGTAATTAGCAGTGCATTTGATAGCATGGCAGTGAAACATGCGGAAAAATTTGGCGAAAACTTTGTGCTTAGACTGAGAAATACTAAGTCACGCTGGGGTAGCTGCATTCCTAAATTGCGGACTATAATGTTATGCAAAAGGTTGATATGTTATAGCACAGATTGCATAGAATATGTTGCACTACATGAGCTAGCACACATACTTGTGGGTGACCATAGTGAGAAGTTTTATCAGGTTTTATCAACCGTTTCACCTGACTATAAAGACAAAAGAGCACTGCTGTCAGATGCGGAAATAAGAGCTTTTGTAAATGTATTGTTCGCCTGAAAATATTTGCTAATCAGCAGAAAATTTAACGAATTATTATGGATTGTGAAAAAATAGACAAATAAAGTGGCAAAAGTAGTTAAATATGCTAAGTGGGGTATAAAATCAGTTGACATAGCCAAAATCGAGTGTTATAATATGAAAAATAAAGATTTTAGGAGTATAATATGGATATGATTTTAATGTTAGCTGCTGGCACTGCAAGTGGTGCAATAACTATAATTAGCCAAGTGTTAGAGATTGGTATGTTAGTGTGTTTCGGTTTCTCATGGCCGATTTCAGTTTACAAGAGTTGGAAAGGTAAAACTTCAGTGGGTAAAAGCTCGGTATTCAATATACTTATAATAGTTGGATATATCTTCGGTATCACTAGTAAATTCTTGAAGATGGACGCATATATGCAAGGTGCATCAGCGCTTACTGGTGGAATATTTATATTTGCAATTGTAATGTACTTCTTGAATGCTGCGCTTGTTACTTCTAACTTAGTTTTGTTCTATATTTATAGACAGAACGACAGAAGAAAAGCTCTTTTAAATGAAACTTCTCATCTTTCTTGCGATAATACGGATAGCAATGTTTTAAGCCATGCAAATGAGAATGAAATGACTAGCAATGCATGCTTAAATGATAGCAATGCTGATAAAAAAGTTGATGACACTACTAAATAAATAAAGTGATTTTAATTAATTTGATAATAATTGCTGAGCGATACGTTTGTACCGCTCAGTTTTTTTATGCGTTTTTGTAATTAATCATTTAAGCATTTAACAATTTGAAACTTAATTAACTGAATTTCTGATTATAATAAGTTAGTAGGTTTTAATGTGCTTAGTAAGTATAATACTAAATTTTCACCGCATACTAAAATAGATAAATTATATTCGTGCAATTAGCATGAAGAAGTATGGGAAAAAGGGAGAAATTTATGATGAAATACTTGTCCAAATTAAAATATTTTGTTGTTGTCATGATTGTTATTATTTTGGCAACATTATTATGCGGAATAACTATATATGCTAAGGAGCAAGGTGATGGCGTTAGAGTTGCGCATATTACTGACCTTCATTATTATCCCACATATATGGCGTATTCGGAGTTGAATGCAGATTATATTAGCTCTACACAAAATACAAAAAGCGTGAGTGAGATGAGGCTGATTACTGAGAGTAGTGAAAATTTGCGAGCGACATTAGAGGCAGTTAAGCAAGCGAATCCAGAAATTTTGCTTGTGACTGGTGATTTGACTAGTGACGGCGAGAGGCAAGGGTTAATTGATGTTGCAAATGCACTTAGGAAACTACAAAATGATATCAGAAGTGATAGCAATCTTGAAAATAATGACTTCCAAATTGCTGTAATTGCAGGTAACCATGATATATCAAACCCGAGTGCAAAAGATTATTCGACAGTTGACGGAAGTGATACTTGCGGTGCTAGTCGATCGGAGTTCGCCACAATATTTGCAGGGCTCGGATATCCTGATATGTCAGAGTCGCAAGCATTCAGCAGTGGGTTTTACTCCAATAGCGAGTTGAATATCAATGTAGAGACTGATAAATTTTTGCCTTATAAGGTGGCAGGTAGTAGATATGTTGAATCTAGCACGGCTAAAGGTGTTCAGCTTAAAAGTATGAAAAAAAATAGCGGCATGTATAAGTCTGGTGACCTAAGCTATATTATGAGAACAAGTGATATGACGATTTTAGGACTTGATACAGTGCTCTCTAATAATATGCTGGGTGCTGACGGTAGCTGGACAAATACGCACATAGTCGGCGGCGAACTTGGTGAGAATGTGCAGCAGTGGGTAACTGCAAATATGTCTGCTAATGATGTGGACGTGATATCAATTATGCACCACAATTTGCTTGAGCATTTCACGATGCAAGAGGAAATAATGGAAGATTTCACATTGAAGAATTTTGAGGAAGCTAGAGAGTTTTTGATAGATAAAAATGTAAAATACAACTTTTCTGGTCACTTACACTCTAATGATGTAGCTAGTTTTGTAAGTTATGAAGGTCGCACAATTTATGATATTACAACTGCATCGAATGTTGGATTTTCTGCAAGTTACAGGATATCGGATATCTTATTTAATTATGATAGATCAAGTGATTTGAATACGACTGCACATAAATTAGCTATGGTGGATTATTCGATATTGATAGATAATAATTATTTAGAGGAGTCAATAATTCAGTCAGAACATGCGTCGATTTTAGTCGGTGGCGGGGTTATATCTAGCGCGTATGATTACGGATATAAAAAGATATATAGCGATATTACAACTAAAATAATATCGCAAATAGTAACTAGTAAGTCAATGGACGCTGTTAAAAGCAAATTAGTTGCGTGCATTGAAAAAATACCTGAACTATCTGGAGGGATAGGGAAAATTATAAAAACATTGAAAAATGTATCTCCTATTTTAGTCGATAATTTGCATGAACAAATAAATAGTAAAGTACTTGCTGATTACAATTATAGCGGGAGTAATCGTATGATTGAATCGGATGATAAGCTTACCGCATTTCTTAATGAAATGTGCATGGATATAATGTCTGTTCAGGTTGCTAGCGTCCGTGGAAAGACTTATGATATGCAAGATTTACTTGCTTACGCATACGGCGAGTTTATGTCAGGTGGTGAAAGTTCTAATCTAATAGATACGACAGAATGGTTTCAAAAAGCAATTGAAAACTTGCAAACTGGAGTTGTTGTAGCCGATATTGAGCAAATATTGCTTGATAGATATTATCCATATATACAAAAATTGTTTGCAATAGAAATAGACATTTCTCAGGGTCTAAACGCTGCTGAGATTGCAGAGGTGAACTCTGCCCTTAACTTTCTATCAACAGGGCAGTCAATTAACAAGTTAAATATTGATAAAGTGTTGACAGGTGGAATGAAGCTTCTAGGCTCAGAGTTTGGGAAAGGTGTTGCAGGTGAGGTGGATGAAATAGTGAAAAAATATTCAGCGAAAAGTGCTGCTCTAAAATTAAGCGATTATTTGATTGACGTCACACTTTCTATGAGTATAGACACTAGCTTTGATGGCAAGATGAATATAGAAGAGCACATAGTATATAAGCAAGATGATATACTCTCGCACGCAGCAGAAGCAAGATTGGATATAAATCCTGCTATCGCTGATGGCAGGTTGCCAAGTATGATAACAACGGGTTTTGGAAATAGTCCTAGCAGTGATAAGGAAATAGTTTGGCTTACTGACAAACGAATAAAAGGTAGTGATATTCAATATATGAAAGGTAGTGATATTACTGAGTTTGATGTGCAAAAAACTACAAGGTTTAGTGGAGAATATTCTGTCTATTCCTATGAGTATTCTCTGCTTAACTTGCCAATTTTTGCAACAAGCAAAACTAAAGAAATTGCAAGACATTCTATATCACTAAAAGGCTTGGATTCTGCGCAAAATTATTTGTATAGAATTGGTGATGAAAGTAAAAATTTTTGGAGTAAAATTGGTATAATTAAAACTGCTCCAAAAGAAAACAATGTTCCTTTTGAAATTATGATAGTATCTGATATGCTAGGAAGTACGGAGCGTAATTTTAATGAAATTAATCAGTTAATGGAAGGCGGAAAAAAAGCATTTATTAACGGCGATTATGAGTTTATTATTAATCTTGGTAACACTGTTCAGAATCCGCAAAATCTTAAACAATGGCGACTTGCGCTAGATACATCTAGCAGTATTTATAGCAACAAAACCGTTGTGTTAGCATGCAGTAATGATGATCAAAAGTATAGCGTTAAAGATACTGATAGATATGGAATAAGTCAGCAAGTTGTTACTGAATATAATACGTTGGATTTGCACTATAATATACCTCATGGCAAAACTAATGCAAAGTATTATTCTTTTGATTATTCTGGTGTGCATTTTACTGTTGTTGATACTAATGATATGACTAATAGCAGATTGTCGAAAGAGCAGCTTGAATGGCTTGAAAATGATCTAATAAGCTCGGTTCCCACTAATAAAGTCGTTTTAATGAATAAGGGTATATATACTGCTAGTGCAAAGTGTGATGCTAAAGAGATAGTAAATATGCGAGAAAACTTAGCGGGGATATTCAGTGAAAATGGCGTTGATATAGTTTTGCAGAGTGGCGGTCATTCATATAGCGAAAGCTATCCGATAAATAGTTGTGGTGACAAGGTTGGTGGCGGTTATAAAAGTGGTGCAGCAATTTCAAATAAAAAAGGCGGTGTACTATATGTTGGTATTGGTACTGCTGGTGATGACTTTAGAGATTATATGACAAATGATGAGGTAAAATTAAATAACAGAAAGGTTGATTCTATAGCGCAAAATAATGCACCTACTTTCGGAAAACTATCATTTAATGGCAGCAAAATATCATACAGCGGTTATATGTATAATGTGCAAAATGGTGAAGTAACTGAAATTACTGATAGCATGCCATGGTGGGGAATTATGCTGATAGTTTTAATCGTGGTATTAGGTGTATTATTAATAGCATTAGTTACAGTAATATTGCTGCAAAAAAACGGGAAAATTCATATAGATAATATTGATAAAATATTATTAAAATTATCGAAAAAACCCTAATAATATTAAATATAAATTAATTGCCTATTGCCTGAAAAATAATAAATAAAATAATCGATTAAATTTAATTAAAATAAGTGAGATAATTTAACAAATAATCATTAATAATATCATTTAATACAACTTGCAAATGCATAATTTTATACAATTAAAACTTACTAATTATTGTTATGTAAAATGTATATTAATTTTGAATTACGTATTGTAATATTGATTAAACTATGCTATAATGTTGTTATAGTAAAATGATAAAGATTATTAATATATACTTTATCGAAGTAGTTATGCAGTATTTTATTAGTGATTTGCAATTGTTAAATAGCACCTTGCATGAAAAATGTCACTATAAATGCGAGCAGCAAGGTAGAGGACGAAACTCAATAAGGGAGATTTTATGAAAGTATTGGCAATAGATATTGGCTCTTCAAGTGCAAGAGTTATGGTTGTGGACAGTGAGAAAGATTATGAGATTAAAGAGATTCACAGAGTGAAGCACTCAGCGGTTTTAGATGAAAATGGCAATTATAGATGGTCGATTGATAATTTGTTTGCAAGCCTTAAGGATGCGGCAAGTAATGCTGTTCGTGATCACAAGGTTGACAGTATTGGAGTATGTTCATGGGGCGTTGACTATGGCGTTATTGGCGCTGATGGCAAACTGATTGATATGCCGTATAGTTACCGTGACAACAGGACTGACAAAGTGTTTGATAAAATGGCTGATGAATTTAGCGGCTACAAGCTTTTTGAGAGTACAGGTATTTTCCCTAGTAATATTAATACTGTTTATCAGTTGCTATCCGATAAGGAGATTAAGAGATATGGTAAAGGGGTTAAAATTGCATTGATTGCAGACCTTTTTGCATATTATTTGACGGGCAATATCAGGGCGGAGCTATCTAATGCTAGCACGACTGAGCTGCTGTCAAAGAGTGGTCTTGACTGGAATTATGACCTGATTGAAAAGCTTGGAATTGATAAAGATATTTTCCCTGAGGTAATTAAAGCGGGTGAAGTTTACGGTTCGTTTAATGGTGTAAGCGTTATTGCTGTGCCGACGCATGATACTGCTTCAGCTATTTTTGCTATGGGTGATATGCCAAACAATGTTGCATTTGTATCTAGCGGATCATGGTTGCTTGTAGGTAAGGTTATAGATGAGCCAATTATAAGCAAACAGGTTTTTGATATTGGATATACTAACGAGCGTATTTGCGATAATAAAGTAAGCTTATTAAGCAACATCAACGGGCTATATATTATTCAACGCATTTCAGCAGAGAGCGGAGTATCTTATGCAGAGATTGATCGTACTGTTGATAGCGGTATCGTGCTTGGCGAAATAGATGTTGATAAATTAATGTCACCTGACGACATGATAGGAAATATTAAGCGTTTACTAGGAATAGAAAAAGCTGATGTTATTGATATTGTCAAAACAGCTTATCACTCACTAGCAGTTAGACTTGTGAGAGCTATTGATGATATTGGTGCTGTAACTAATCATAAAGTTGATAAAATTATTATGACAGGCGGCGCAACTAAAGCGCAGTACTTCCTTGATAATGTAAAAAGCCTTAGCGGTGTGGAGATTGTTCTACTTGCTGGTGAGGGTGCTGTTAAAGGAAATGCAATGCTTCAAGTTAGATCATTGACTGCTGCTAAAAAATAATACGCAGATAAGTCTTAATATAGCAAATAAAAAACAGCGGAGTCGATAATAATCGATTGCCGCTGTTTTTGTTTATAATTAAAAGGTAGCTATCATAAATCATATTGATTGCGTTACATAGAATTGTAGCAAAGTTAATATTTGCATTTTTAAATTAGTCATGCAAGATTAATAAAAATATTAGTTAAATATTAATTTAACTTTCATATACCATGCTCGTTTGATTTTATAATTAAGTTATAAATGTTGCATTTATTTTTTAAAAGGTTGAAAATCTTTATCTATTAGTCCATGACACAAGTCCTTGTGCTTCATGACGTTTCCACGCTGCACACTAGTGTAGCCGTACTTTTTGCGGATTTCATCAATAGAGCTTTCAAGCTTTACTTGCTTTTCATGACCTTCATCAAAAAAAGTTGCTTGGCGAACTCTTTCGGAAGTTAGTTTGTATGTGGATACGCCAAGTTGTCTAATTGTCGTGTCAGTGCCAAACTTGTGCATGATGTCAAGTAGCTTTATCGCCTCGCTGCCTATTTCCTCTGCGTTGCTTGTAGATGCGCCGATAAGATTTGTTTTGTGAGTGCCGTCAAGGGTTGAGTATCTGATAGATAGTCCAACGCCATTTGCAAGCAGTCCAAATTTTCTTAGTCTGACTGCTACCATTTCTGATAAACTTGTGATAATCGCAACTGCTTCCTCTCGCCTTGTCATGTCATATGGCGTGGTTGTGCTATGTCCGACACTCTCGGGGATATGCTTTGTGTAATAATGTTTTATACCTTCAAATTCTATCCCGTTTGCATATGATAATAGCTTGGTTGCGTTTATTCCGATAAAACTTTTAAGCAAAGTTTGGTCAAATTCAGCAAGGTCGCCGATTGTTTTAATATTAAGATTAGAAAATAACGCCGTAGTTTTTCGTCCTACCATAAGCAGGTCGGATACGGGCAGAGGCCATACTATCTTTTGAAAGCTATCCTTAGTGATTACTGTCGTTGCATCAGGTTTTTTGTAGTCGGACCCTAGCTTTGCAAATACTTTTGTATGTGCAACACCGACCGAAATTGTTATTCCTAATTGTTCTTTGACTATCGCGCGGAGTTTATCTGCAATTTGCTGTCCGCTGCCAAATAGCATTGTAGAGCCTGTGCAGTCTAGCCAGCACTCGTCAATTCCGAATGGCTCGACTTTGTCTGTGAACTGTGTGTATATGTCAAATAGCTTGTTGCTAAAATCGACATATGCGTCATAGTGTGGTGGCACAAATACTATGTTTGGGCATTTTTGCTTTGCTTGCCATAACGTTTCACCAGTTTTTACTCCGCAATTTTTAGCTAACTCGGATTTGGCTAGAATTATCCCGTGACGCTGCTCGGGGTTGCCTGATACTGCTATCGGTATTCCTCGTAGGCTCGGATTCAGTTGTATTTCTACCGATGCATAGAAATTGTTTGCATCGCAGTGTAATATAGTGCGCATGCTACTATTATATAGTTAATTGATTATAATTTCAAGCAATTTTGCTAATGTTATTGTTTTTTTATTGATTTATTTGATAGATTGTAGTATAATGGGCTTATATGCAAAATTCTGTCGAATATTGCAGCAAGAAAACTTATCTAATTATTTTTGCATATACTAAGTATGCTATTTTACTTCGAGCGGGTAGTTAGCTTGACCAAATAATATGATTGATAAGTATGTCATTAATAATAATTGTAAATAATAGTCAATTTGAAAACACTACTACATTTTAAGATGCCAGTGCAATTTGTATTGCCGCGGCTATTATCAGAAGGAGTTATAATGAAAAAAGTTAGAAAAGCTATTATCCCTTGCGCAGGTTTTGGTACTAGATTTTTACCTGCAACTAAGGCTATACCTAAAGAGATGCTTCCGATTGTGGATGTTCCTGCATTGCAGCTTATAGTTGAGGAATGCGTAAACAGTGGTATCACTGATATTTTAATTATTTTAGGTAAAAACAAAAAATGTATAGAGGATCACTTTGATATCTCTCCTGATTTAGAACAATTGCTTAAAAAAGGAAACAAAGATGTTTCACTTCAGATTATTCGTTCGCTAAGCAATATGGCAAACTTTTTCTATGTTAGACAGCGTGAGATGAACGGGTCAGGAATGGCTGTTCTTGCTGGCGAGGCATTTGTTGGCAATGAGCCTTTTGTTGTTGTTTATGGCGATGACATAGTTTATAGCGGCGACGGAAAACCTGCAATCGGGCAGCTAATTGATGCTTACAATAACACAGGGAAAACAATTTTGGGCGCGCAAACTGTACCTCCTGAGGAGGCTATTAAATACGGCGTTGTTGTACCAGGAAGTGTTAAAGGCAGATACACTGATATGAAAGGTATTATTGAGAAACCTTCTATTGATGAGCTGCCATCATGCCTTGCAAGTTTAGGCAGATACGTTATTACTCCTGATATTTTTGAAATATTAAGAAACACTCCTCCAGCAAGCAACGGAGAGGTTTATCTTACCGATGCGATTAATCACATGGCTAAAACTGTTGGTGTATATGCGTATGATTTTGAGGGTATTAGATATGATACAGGCGATAAGTTTGGATACATTCAATCTAATATTGAGTATGGTTTAAGGCATAACGAGATAGGTGCAGAACTTGCAGCGTATATTAAAAAACTAGCAAAAACTTTGTAATTGTATTTATGTAGATTAAAATATATCAATCAATTAATTAATAATGTCGCAAAACAAAAAATATATTACATAAAAAACAATCTTTAAATTAAAGATTGTTTTTTTTAAATGATTCTGTATTTTATTCATTTAATATTTAATATTTTGAATGTAAAATAGTGATTAAAATGTTGAAAAAAAAATATTTTTTTGCATTTTAAAAAGTAAAAAAAAATATAATAATTTTAGTGAAAAAAATAAATATATTTAAAGCAAAACTTGCGTTTTTTTGCTGTTATATGCTGTTATATAATGATAATAAATAAGTATGTATTATAGTAAATTATTTTCAGAAGTAACAGTGATACATTATTTTGCTGTTTTGCATTCATATTGGATAAAAGTGGTGAAAAATTGTTAAACTTTATCAATGCATGCAAAAGACGGTGAAATATCCGAAAAAATCGTCAAAAAATGATAAAAAGTTATAAATTTAGTTGTTTTGCGATTGACAAACAGTTTAATCGATGTTATAATTAGTAAAAGAATTTTTTTATATTATTTGGAGGGCTATATCATGCCGATACTTTTATCAATAATTAGCACTAGAGTCATTGTGGGAATAGTTGCTATAGTAGCATTAATTTTGTGTTTAACTCTTATCGTAGTTTATGCAGTGTTAAACCACAAAAAATTAGTGAAAACTCAAGTAGCTAAATTGCAGTTAATGTATGCAGATACAGAGGAGTCAGTTAATGGCTTGTTAACTGAAAATAATCAGAATCTTGTAACTGAACAGCTTGTTGCGCCAGTTGCACCAGTTGTTCCTTATGAGCAGTTTGTTGCACCAGTTGCGCCAGTTGTTCCTTATGAGCAGTTTGTTGCACCAGTTGCGCCAGTTGTTCCTTGCGAGCAATATGTAGCACCAGCACCTGTTGTAGAACAACCTTCTATATTAGTTGCAGAAACTGTTGTTGAGGATGATCTATTAATAGTTACTGACACTACTAATAGTGATGATATTACGATGACAGCTGTGCCAATAGTTGTAGATAAATCTCGTATGTCAAGAAAAGAGCGTCGCAAGCTTGAGCGCTTTGAAGCTGAACAAGCTGCTGCTGCATACATGGCGGAGAAATCTGCTGAGGCTGATGCAGCTAAACTTGCTGCTGAAGAAGCTGCCGCTGAACTAGCTGCAGTTGAACTTGCCGCTAAACTTGCTGCTGATGAAGCACAAGCTGAACTTGACGCTGCTGCTGCACAAGCTGAACTAGATGCTGCTGCTGCTGCTGCGGAGATCGCTGCTGCTGAGGCTGCTGAAATTGCTGCTATTCAACTTGCTGCTGATGAAGCACAAGCTGAAATAGAAGAAGCTAAGGCGTTAGCTTTATTAGTTGCTGCACAAGCAATAGCTGATAAAGAAGAGCGCGATGCAATTATTAGAGAAGCAGTTGCAGAGGCATTAGCTGAGAAAAAGGCTGCTGATGCAATTACTGCACAAGTAGTAGCTGAAGCGTTAGCTGATTTAATCCCAATAGAAGAGCAAGTGTATAATTATAATGTTGCTAATTGTATTGAGCAAGAGATAGTTAATGAAGGACCATTAAAACGTATTATAATCAGAAAGATTAATCCAGTTACTGGCATCGCTGAGGATGAAGTATTTGAAGGTTACTTTGATGATTCAACAGCAACGGAAGTATCGGCAAATGAAGTTCCGGTAAAAACAGCACCAGTAAAAGCTGCACCAGTAAAAGCTGCTCCAGTAGTTGCACCAGTTAAAGTTGCACAGGTTAAGGAAAAAGCTGTTAAGGCTCCAAAAGCGCCAAAAGCTCCAAAAGCTCCAATAGCTGCAAAATCAACAAAAACTGTAAAAGCAACAAAGACTGCAAAGGCTAAAAAACATGAAGTGCCAACATTTGCTGAGAATATTGCAGGATCAACTGATAAAATCAAAGGTATCTATAATGATATTAAGAATGAAATCATGTCTTATAGCGGTATTAAGAGTAGTATCACAAAGAAAGGTGAGACTTTTAAGCATGATGGAGAGTTAGTTGCTAAGTTAATTTTTGATGAAAAACTAATTTTAGGATTTGCAGTAGAGCCAAAGCTAGCTGCTTATTATGATCTTGCTACAGTATCAAATGATAAAGCATTCGAACTTGCACCAGTTACTTTTGTTTTAAAGAGCAAATCTGCTGTTAAACAAAGTGAGAGCATATTGAAAGATATGAGTTCAATTGAGTTAGGAATCAAAAAGAAGGTAGTTGAAATTGATTACGCAACAGAAGTTGAGAATGAAGTTGCTGAAGCTTAATTAACCAAAATTTCAAATATATATAATGATAATATATTATAATTATTATAATATAAGATTAATAACATGAAAGCAATTAAATAATATAATATTTAACCTCTCTACTAGCAATTAGTTGAGAGGTTTTTTTTGCCAAAAATCCATCATTGCAGATAAATTATTATGATTTATGCTACCTGAGTTAATTTATAGTAATTAGATTATAATATTAAAGCCGCGTATTTTTTGCAATATTTTAGAATAGAATATTATCAAAGTCAAAGTGTGAGGTAATGATTTTAGTCCTGTGAAATAAACAAAGTTTCTAAAAGGTGAGTAGTATTGCTTTCGCAATATTAAAAAAGGTTGAGAGTGAATACGTTTTGTACTGTAAAATTATAAAATGACGGGTAAATTATAATGAGTTTTATACAGCAACGAGTAAAATTATACTTTTTTAATAAAGAATTACATATGATAAATATGCTTATTTTGTCTTATTATCAAACAAAAGGCACAAAATAAGCAATATATTGTGCGAATTTTGCTATTCTTTACTATATGATAAAAATTTGTGTTAAAAATTTAACAAATCATCGTTAAACAATTGACAAAGTATGTAAATACTGATATTATATGATAGTAAGGTAAGATAGGTATTATAAATTTATATTAATTGTAGTGGTGTAATTCAAGGCTTATCAATAAAAACGCAAATTAAAAACAATTTAACTTCGGAGGTTAATATGAACAGAAAGATTACGATTATTGGTGCGGGTAGCGTGGGTGCTACTACTGCATTCACAGCAGCAGTTAAGGGAATAGCAAGCGAGATTTGCATGATCGATATAAACAAGGCGAAAACAGAGGGTGAGGCGATGGATATTCGTCAAGCAAGTCCATTTAATGCACCATGCAATATTTATGCTGGTGAGTATGATGACGCAAATGGTAGCGATATTGTTATCATAACTTCTGGTATGCCTAGAAAACCTGGTCAATCTCGTATCGACCTTACTCAAATCAACGTTGATATTATGAAAGATATTGCTAGCAAAATTGCAGTTCATGCTCCTGATGCTATCTATATCATTGTATCTAACCCAGTTGATATTATGACTTATGTATTTACAAAAATTTCTGGAATCCCTGCTAGCCGTGTTATAGGTACAGGTACACTTCTAGATAGCGCTAGACTTTGCTCTCGTGTTGCAGATCACCTTGGTGTTAATCCTCATAGTGTTGATGCTTACGTTTTAGGCGAGCATGGCGATAGTTCTTTCGTGCCTTGGTCAATATGCAAAGTCGGTCCAGTACCAATGCTTGATTATAATAAGTGTTATGTTAACTCTAATCAGACTGAAACTAAATTTGACATGGAAGAAATTGAAACTTATATGAAAACTTCTGGCGGTCAAATTATATCTAAAAAGGGCGCAACATTTTATGCAATCGCATGTAGTGTTTGCAATCTTGTTGAGGCTATTTTCTCTCAGGCGTACACTGTCCTTGCAGTTTCTACATTGATCACTGGCGAGTATGGTATTACTGATGTTTGTTTAAGTATTCCTTTTGTTGTGGGACCTAATGGCATTGCAGGAAAAGCTACTCCAGTTTTGACAAAAGAAGAAATGGTTAAGCTTAACAATAGCGCGAACCTTCTTAAAGGTGTTATCGCAGAAATCAATATTTAATTGAAATTACAAGGTAGATATTTGGAGGCTTTATGATATACAGTTATTATCCTGGTTGCACACTAAAAACGCAAGCTAAGGAGTTAGATATTTATGCAAGACGATCGTTAGATGTTCTTGGCATTAAGATGGAAGAACTTGCTGACTGGCAGTGTTGTGGTGGTGTGTATCCAATCGCAAAAGATGAAATAGCGACAAAGCTATCTTCAGTTAGGACGCTTAATCAAGCTCGTGAATTAGGTAGACCACTTATTACACTTTGTTCAGCTTGTCATCATGTGCTAACTCGTGTTAACAATGATATGCGTACCGACAAGAATACAAGAGATAAAGTAAACACTTATTCAAAGTTTGATACCCCTTACGAGGGTGAAACTGATGTTATTCACTTTCTGCAATTGCTTCGTGATGTGGTCGGCTTCGATAACCTGAAAGCTAAGGTAGTAAATCCGCTAAAGGGCAGAAAAGTAGGTGCTTATTATGGCTGTCTGCTTTTAAGACCTAGTGCAGAGCTTGCTTTTGATGACCCAGAAAATCCTACAATTATTGAGGATTTTATTAAGGCTATTGGTGCTACTCCAGTAATATATTCTCATCGTAATGAGTGTTGCGGAGGTTACATTGCAGTAACTGACAAAGGTCAAGCGAGTAGGAATGTTGATAAAATAATTGACTCAGCAAAAAATAAAGGTTGCGATGAGCTTGTGACAGCTTGTCCGCTATGTATGTATAATGTAGCTGCTAATGCGGGCGAGGGCAAGGAGATTACTATCAAGTATTTCACCGAGCTACTTGCAGAAGCATTAGGTGTTAAGTAAGGAGTGAGTATGCATAAGAATAATCTTAAAGAAGAAATAATCCGCATAAGTGGTGCTAGTCCTAATAAGTGCATGAAGTGCGGAAAATGTTCAGCTACTTGCCCGTCATTTAATGAGATGGAAATCGCTCCACATATGTTTGTTGATATGGTTATTAAAGGTCGAGTGGAACAACTTGTTATGAGCGATGCTACAAATCATTGCCTTAGTTGTTTTGCTTGCGTGGAAAGGTGTCCTCGTGGCGTCGAGCCAGCTCATATTATAGAGGCAATCAGAGTGATTAAGCTAAGACAATCCGGCGCACCTCAAATAACTCCAGCCCAAATCGCTAGTGTTATTGATACAGAGATTCCTCAACAAGCACTTGTTAGTGCTTTCAGGAAATTCAGGAAGTAAGGAGAAAAAAAATGCTAAATATAGGTGTTTTTGTATGTTGGTGTGGTAGTAATATAGCAGCGACAGTAGATATAGATCAAGTAGTCGCAGCAGCTAAAATACAACCAGGTGTTGTTTTTGCTACCGATTATCAATATATGTGTAGTGAGGCAGGTCAAAAGATCATGCGTAATGCTGTTTTAGAGCATAAGCTTGATGGCGTTGTAATTTGCGCGTGTTCTCCTAGAATGCATGAGGCAACTTTCCGCAAAAATGCTGAAAAGTCAGGTCTTAATCCGTTTATGGTGGAAATCGCAAATATACGTGAGCACGTTTCATGGATTCACAAGGATAAAGCAGTAGGAACTGTTAAAGCAATCGCACTTGTTAATGCTGCGATTGCAAAGGTTAGTCTTAACGCTCCGCTTATTTCTGGAGAGAGTTCTGTTACTAAACGCGCGCTTGTAATTGGCGGCGGTATTGCAGGACTTCAGACGGCTCTTGATATCGCTGAAGCTGGTTTTGAGGTTGATGTAGTGGAAAAACTCCCTACTATTGGCGGAAATATGGCGAAAATTGATAAGACTTTCCCAACTCTTGACTGTGCAGCATGTATACTAACTCCAAAGATGGTTGATGCTGCTAGTCATGAAAATATTGAGCTTATCACATATAGTGAAGTTGAGAGCGTTAAAGGTTTCGTTGGTAGTTTTAAGGCTACAATCCGAAAAAAAGCTAGATATGTTGACGAAGTAGCCTGTACTGGTTGCGGCGTTTGTATGGCTAAATGTCCTTCTAAAAAGAGTCTTAATGAGTTTAATTGCGGTCTAAATAATCGCCCATCAGTATATATTCCTTTTGCTCAAGCTATCCCGAATGTGGCTGTTATTGACCCTCAAAGTTGTATCAAGTTAACTCGTGATAAATGTGGGCTTTGTCAGACTGTTTGTGAGGCAAAAGCGATTGATTTTACTCAAAAAGATGAGCTAATAGAAAGAGAATACGGCGCAATTGTTGTTGCGACAGGCTTTCAGCCTATCAAAGTTGATAAATTTGACGAGCTAGGTTATAGTCAAAATAAAGATGTTATCACAAGCCTAGAGCTTGAGCGTCTTATGAATGCGGCTGGTCCTACTGGCGGCAAATTGCAAAAGGTTAGTGACGGCTCTCATCCACATGATATAGTATTTATTCAGTGTGTTGGCTCTCGTGATTGTACTGCAAGGGGCAAAAACTATTGCTCTAAAATATGCTGTATGTACACAACTAAACATGCAATGCTTATCCGTGATAAATATCCTGATATTAATGTTACTGTTTTTTATATAGACATTCGTACAGCAGGTAAGAATTATGACGAGTTTTATAGGCGTGCTGCGGAAGACTACGGCGTGACGTACATTAAAGGTCAAGTCGGCAAAGTCTATGAAGAAGACGGCTTTTTAGTAGTTCAAGGTAGCGACCTTATCAGTAATGAGCAAATTAAAATCAAAGCGGATATGGTTGTTCTTGCTGCTGCAATCGAAGCGGATCCTTCAGCGAAAAAAGTTGCATCAATGCTAACGGCATCTATTGATACTAATAACTTTTTAACAGAAGCTCATGCGAAACTTCGTCCGGTAGAGAGTCCAACAGCGGGCATTTTCCTATCGGGAGTATGTCAAGGACCTAAGGATATACCGGAGACAGTCGCTCAAGCGGGTGCTGCTGCATCTAAGGTTATTGGACTTTTAGTTAAAAATAAACTTGTTACTAACCCTTGTGTTGCGATAGCGGACGAGATGCTTTGTAGTGGTTGCTCTAACTGTTTCAATATCTGTCCTTATGGTGCAATCGGTTATGAGGAGAAACTTGTAAACGATCATGGTATCAGAGAGACTAGGCGACTTGCAGTCGTAAACCCTGCATTATGTCAAGGTTGCGGTGCTTGTAGTGTTGCTTGTCCATCGGGTGCTATGGATTTATTAGGATTTACTAATAAACAAATTATGGCGGAGGTAGATGCAATATGCAAGAAGTAAAAGAATTTAAACCTAATATAGTTGCTTTTTGTTGCAACTGGTGCAGTTATGCTGGTGCAGATCTTGCCGGATCTAGCAGACTTTCTTATCCTGCAGAGGTAAAGATTATTCGTGTGCCTTGTAGCGGTCGAGTTAATCCAATGTTTATCCTGAAGGCTTTTGAAAAAGGTGCTGATGGCGTTATTATTTGCGGTTGTCATCCGGGAGATTGTCACTATAATACTGGCAACTTCTATGCAAGACGTAGAATGGCATTGCTTTATAGCATGCTTGACTTTATGGGTATCGAAAAAGGTCGTACTCGTGTTGAATGGGTTTCGGCGGCGGAAGGTGCTAAGTTTGCTAACGTTATGAATAAGTTTACCAGTGATATCATAGAGTTAGGTGAGTGTGTGAAATTAGGAGATATAAGATGCAAGGACTAGAGAAGAAAATAAAAGATAGAGCTAGCGAGCTTTTGCAGTCTGGCGCAGTCGATGGCATCATCGGTTGGGAAAAAGGTCAGTTTGAATATGATCCAACGCCTGCTGTTTTCACTAAAGAAACTGGCTTAGATAATCTATGTTATAACAATTTTTGCGGTGCTAACCTTAGCAAGTACTTAGTCGGCAAAATTACTTCAGATAAAAAGTTTGCAGTGCTACTAAAGCCTTGCGATACTTACAGCATGAATCAGCTGATTACGGAGCATAGAGTTAATCGTAGCAATATTTATATTATTGGTATTGGTTGCAACGGTCACCTAAATGTGGAGAAAATCAAGGCGCAAGGAATCAGCGGTATCACTGCTGTTAGTGCGTCAGATGATCATGTTAATATTAGCACAATATACGGTGATAGCAAGCTAGCAAAGAAGGAAATTTTGCTAGGTAAATGCGAAGTATGTAGAGGCAATGTTCATGTGATTTTTGATGAACTTATTGGCGAGGAATTGCAAACTCCAAAACCTGATGATAGATTTGAGATGGTTGCAAAGCTAGAGGCAATGACTGCTGAGGAGCGGTTTAAGTTTTGGCAGGGAGAGTTATCTCGCTGCATTAGATGTAACGCTTGTCGCAACGCTTGCCCTGCTTGTACTTGTAGAGTTTGCGTGTTTGATAATGGTAGAAGTGGCATTGAGGCTAAAGCAAATGCAAGCGAGTTTGAGGAGCAAATGTTCCACATTATAAGAGCTTTCCATGTAGCGGCTAGATGTACTGATTGCGGCGAATGCTCTAGAGTTTGTCCAGAAAATATACCTCTACACTTGCTTAACCGCAAGTATGTAAAAGATATCAATGAGTTTTACGGTGACTATCAAGCAGGCGATATTGCAGAGCAGAGAAATCCGCTAGTAAATTTCGGAGACGATGATATAGAGCCTACTACCGTCAGCGATAAAGGGGGCCAAAAATGAAAAAAATAGCTTTAGCTAAAATTGATTCTTTGCTAGAGGCGATATCAAAAGATATGAACCTGTTCGCGCCAGTAGATAACAAAAGCACTGTTAATTATGCAGAGTGGAAGTCGGGTGATGTAGCGGTATTTGATAAAATGACTGTTAGAAGTGCAAAGGACGCATTTTTCCCTCAATGTGAAAATATGTCTAAGTTTTCTCGTGATCAAGATAATAAAATCATTATTGACAAACTAGAAACTTGCGATAAAGACTTTGTTGTTATGGGCGTTCGCGGCTGTGACATTAAGGCAATTGCAGTGCTTGATAAAGTGTTTTTATCTGAGCCAGTAGATACTTTCTATGCGGCAAGACGTGATCATAGTATACTAATATCTCTTAGCTGCTCAAAGCCTGAAGAAACATGTTTCTGTACAACTTTCGGCATTGATCCAGCGCAGCCAAAAGGCGATGTTGAGATGTATATTGTAAGTGATTATGCGTACTTTAATACAGTTACAGCAAAAGGCGAAAAGCTTATTAGCAGTTTAAACAATTTGCTAGAAAATGCTAAAGATAGTGATATTGATAGTGCAAAAGTGGCAACTCGCGACATAATGTGCAAGCTTCCGCTACATGATGTTACGACTGATGGTTGGGGCGCGGGAGTGCTTGAGGAAATGTTTAACCGCCCAGAGTGGGAACAATTATCTAGCAGCTGTATCGGTTGCGGAACTTGTACATATGTATGCCCAACTTGCCAGTGCTATGATATAAGAGATTATAACGGCAGCAATGGAGTAACAAGATATCGTTGTTGGGACTCTTGCATGAAAAGCGACTTCACTATGATGGCGCACGGCAACAACCGTACTACTCAATTGCAAAGATTCCGTCAAAGGTTTATGCACAAACTTGTGTATTCTCCTGCAAATAATGACGGAGAATTCTCATGTGTCGGCTGTGGTCGTTGCGTTGCTAAATGTCCAGTATCTATGAATATTGTTAAGGTAATCAAGACTATGGGAGGTGAAAAGTTATGAGTAATAATGCAAATATCGCTCAAGAGGCTTTAATACCTCACGTAGCAAAAATAATAAATGTTCGCAGTCAAACTCACGATGTAAAAACTTTTGCAGTAGTTAGCAGCGATGATGGCGGAGTAATGTTCGACCATATGCCAGGTCAGTGTGCAATGGTTTCAATCCCCGGAGTAGGAGAGGCTATGTTCTCAATAACTTCTTCTCCTACTAACACTAAATTCAAAGAATTTTCTGTTAAAAGATGCGGGATTTTAACTGAAGTTATGCACTCGCTTGTGGAAGGTGACGAGATTACTGTCAGAGGCCCTTACGGAAAACAGTTTCCAGTCGAGACGGAATTTAAGGGCGAAAACCTTTTATTCATCGCTGGTGGTATTGGTATAGCGCCGCTTAGGTCTGTCATAAATTATGTTAGAAGTAATCGCGATAACTACGGCGTTGTTGATGTTCTCTACGGTGCTAGAAGCTCTAGCGACCTTGTAGAATATGAAGAAATGTCTAAAGAGTGGGCGAGCGATAAAGACTTTAATGTGCATATTACTATTGATCGTGCAGAGGACGGTTGGGAAGGGAATGTAGGTTTTGTTCCTACTTACCTAAAGGAACTTGCCTTTGATAATAATCGTACCGCTGTAATTTGCGGACCTCCAATAATGATTAAATTTGTTCTTGGTGGACTTATCGAAATGGGCTTTGCTAAAACTCAAGTTTATACTACTCTTGAGCTTAAGATGAAGTGCGGTATTGGTAAGTGCGGTCGTTGTAATATCGGATCTAAGTATGTTTGTAAAGATGGTCCAGTATTCAGGTGCGACGAGATTGACGAGTTGCCTAACGAGTATTGATAAATTTATCAGTTGCTTTAGGCACATGACATACATAATAGCTACGATTATCTGCGATAAATACTGCAGATGATCGGGATACATGATTTAATAAATGAGGAAAAAATAATGAAAGAGATGGTAAATATTTACGTGATGGGTAAATTATATAGCGTTCCAGTAGGTCTAACTATTATGAATGCTATGGAGTTTGCAGGTTACAAACACATTCGTGGTTGCGGATGCCGTGCAGGGTTCTGCGGTGCATGTGCAGTTGTATATAGAATTAAAGGGGATAATGAACTCCGTTTCGCTCTAGCTTGCCAAACTGCTGTTGAGGAAAATATGTATATCGCAAGTATACCTTTCTTTCCTACTCAAAAGGCGCAATACGATATTAAAGATATTAAGCCTACCGAGCAGATTATGATGCAGCTTTACCCAGAAATTTATAGCTGTATCGGTTGCAATGCTTGTACTAAGGCTTGCCCTCAAAACTTGAAAGTTATGCAATATGTCGCTCAAGCTCAACGTGCTGATTACGCTGCTTGTGCGGAGGAATCTTTTGACTGTGTAGCTTGCGGAATGTGTTCTAACAGATGCCCTGCTGGCATATCTCATCCACTTGTTGCTCTGCTTGCAAGGCGACTTAATGGAAAGTATATCATGCCAAAGAGCGCGCATTTAGAAGATAGAGCTAACGCTATTGCAAAGGGCGATTTTATTGATGCACTTGAGGCTATTGCCGGCAAGTCTATTGATCAAATTACTGAGCTGTACAATCATCGTGAGATTGAGAAGAAATAAGGAGGAAGAGTATGAAAAGCATTATTTATTCACAAAAAATGAAAGACTCAATGGTTAATGTTGAGGCAACTCGTAAATCTCGTATCGGAGCCGACCCAGTCCGCTTCAATGCGAAAGAGAAAGAAGAATTACTTGCTACTTACCATCCTGACTTTAGAGAGCAAGCCTTTTCAACACTAGAAGTTGGTGCTAATAAGGGCGGAAAAGTCCCTACTGAGCTACATGATTTACTGCAAGGTAAGAGCCGTATGTTAGGACAAAAAATCAATTTGAAGGATGTTAAATATTCATCAGATGTGCTTGTTATTGGTGGAGGTGGCTCAGGTGCAAGTTGTGCGCTAGAGGCTTTTGCAGCAGGTTGCAAAGTTACAATGGTCACTAAACTTCGTATAGGCGACGCTAATACAATGATGGCAGAGGGTGGAATTCAGGCAGCTGATAAGGAAAATGACAGCCCTGCAACTCATTACCTTGACGCTTTTGGTGGCGGTCACTTTACTAATAAACCAGAACTTCTTAAAATGCTAGTTGCCGATGCACCAGGTGCATTGCAATGGCTGAATGATTTAGGCGTTATGTTTGATAAGGATGAGAATGGCGTTATGGCAACTACTGCTGGTGGCGGTACTTCTCGTAACAGAATGCATGCATGTGCGGACTATTCTGGCGCGGAAATTATGCGTGTACTTCGTGATGAAGTTTGGAATGACGGCATTGAAGTTGTTGAGTTTAACTCAGCAATAGAGATATTGCTTGATGAGAAAGGGAATGCAGCGGGCGCCGTGCTTATGAATATGGAAACGGGCGAGCTAACTATCGCGAAAGCTAAGTGTGTTGTATTATGCACGGGCGGTGCGGGACGTATTCATTATCAAGATTTTCCTACTACTAATCACTATGGCGCAACTGCTGACGGTCTTGTTATGGCATACCGCGCTGGTGCAGAACTTCGTGATGCTGATGCTATTCAATATCACCCAACAGGCGTTGCTTTTCCAGCACAAATGTTAGGCGCACTTGTTACGGAAAAAGTTAGATCATTAGGCGCTATGCTTGTCAATGTTGACGGCGAAGCGTTTATGAATCCGCTAGAGTGTCGTGATATAACATCGGCATCAATTATTCGTGAGTGTTCTGATAGAAAGAAGGGTGTTGAAACGCCGCTAGGCAAGGCAGTTTGGCTTGACTCTCCAATGATTGATATGATTCACGGCGAGGGAACGCTACTTAAAAAGCTTCCGGGAATGCTAAGAATGTATCAAAAGATGGGCATTGATATGCGTGAAGATCCTATTCTGATTTACCCAACTCTACATTATCAAAATGGTGGTGTTGATGTAAATGCTGATAGCATGACTACAACGGTTAACAATTTATATGTTGCCGGCGAGGCGGCAGGCGGCGTTCATGGTAGAAACAGACTTATGGGTAATTCATTATTAGACGTAATCGTTTTTGGTAGAAATGCCGGTAAGTGTGCAGCAGCACAAGCTAAAAAGACTGAAATGCCTACTAAACTTAATATGGATCATGTTAAGAAGTTTGACGCAGAAGTTAAAGAAGCGGGAGTTAAGTATAATGCTAAATCTCCAATGTTGCTACCTGACTATACTGACATAAAGTATAAAGGAATTTTATAATATGAGAGAGCTTAATGTATTAAAAATTACTAGCGCACTAAAGGAAATGGCAATATCTATTAATCATGAATTATCAAGTGATATGGTAACACTTATCCACAATGCGCATGATAAGGAGAAGTCTCCGCTAGGTAAGCAAATTTTAGGTCAATTAGTGGATAATATGGCAATCGCTAAAGCTGAAATGATACCAGTTTGTCAAGATACTGGCATGGCTGTTATATTTATTGAAGTCGGTCAAGATGTTCACTTTGTTGGTGGAAATATTGAGGACGCTATCAATCAGGGGATCCGTGAAGGTTACGCTGATGGATACCTTAGAAAGTCAGTTGTTGGCGACCCAATTATTCGTGAGAACACTCGTGATAATACTCCTGCTGTTATACATTATAGTATAGTGGCTGGAGATAAAGTCAAAATCACTCTATCTCCAAAAGGCTTCGGCAGCGAGAATATGAGCAAAGTGTTTATGCTTAAACCATCTCAAGGAATTGAGGGTGTTAAGGAAGCGGTTCTTGCAGCAGTTGCAGAGGCAGGCCCTAACGCTTGCCCTCCTATGGTTGTGGGTGTTGGCATTGGCGGAACTTTTGAAAAGTGCGCTATTCTTGCAAAAAAAGCTTTAACTCGTAATGCATTATCACAGTCGGATATTCCGTATGTGGCAGAGCTGGAAGTGGAGTTATTAGACAAGATTAATAAGCTAGGTATCGGGCCTGCAGGTCTTGGTGGTAGAATGACAGCGCTTGCTGTTAATGTAGAAACTTACGCTACTCATATTGCAGGACTTCCAGTCGGCATCAATATTTGTTGCCACGTTAATAGACATATCTCTCGCGAGATATAATAGGAGGGGATTATGGATATTAAGTTAAATACACCTATCACGATAGCGGATACTGCTAAGCTTACTGCTGGCGATTATGTTTATCTATCAGGTACAATCTATACTGCTCGTGATGCAGCACATAAAAGAATGAGTGATACTCTTGATGCGGGCGGAAGCTTGCCGCTAGATATCAATGGAAAAATCCTTTATTACTTAGGACCTACTCCAGCTCGTCCGGGCAAAGTCATCGGCTCTGCCGGCCCTACTACTGCTAGTCGTATGGATAAATATGCACCACGTCTACTTGACATGGGTCAAATTGGAATGATTGCAAAAGGCAAAAGAACTCAACCAGTTATAGATGCGATAGTTAGAAACGGTGCAGTTTATTTTGCATCAGTTGGCGGTGCAGGTGCGTTGCTTTCTAAGTGCATTACTTCATCTGAAATCGTTGCATATGAGGACTTAGGAACTGAGGCAATAAGGAAGTTGCAAGTCAAAGATTTACCAGTTATTGTTGTTATAGATAGCAAAGGAAATAACCTATACGAAACAGCGATAAAAGAGTGGAAAATAGAGGACTAATTTTAGGATAATTTTATTGTTAATTTTAATTGATAAAACAATTAAAAAAATTATAAAAAGAACATAAAAAACCTCCCTTATAAAGGGAGGCTTTTTTATTTACAAATACAAGTTTTTTTTATATTATTTAACATTAGATAAGCCGAATAAATATTCTACCGAACACTCAAATAATATTGACATTGTAATAACAATTTCCGTTTGTGGAATATTGCCACTTGTCAACCAATTTTTGAATCTGCTAGAATGAAAACCGCAAGCCTTACCAACAGCATATTTTGATATGTCTTTTTCTATTAATAGTTCTTGTAGTCTTATAGCAATAGTTGTTGGGGTGTCACTGCGATTGATAGTTTTATCATCTGAAAGTCCTAAGATATAATCAATTGAACAGTTAAAATAGCTAGAGAGTTTTATCAAGTTTTGCAATTTAGGTAATGCGCTTTTTCCTAGCCAGTCGGAAATAGTAGTTTCTGGACAGGTGCTTTCTCTTGCAAGTATTGCAGGTGTTAAATTGTTTACGATAATTAATTCTTTTATAGAATTGACAAATTTCGACATATTCTCCATAAATAATTCACCTCTTATTTTTAATTATGCAAGAAAGTAGTCAATTTTGCTTGCAACTACGGCACTATCTAATATATAATTAATATGTTGCAGCATACAATAATAAATACTAAAGGGGATACATTATGGAAAAAGATTTCATTTATTTGGTGGGTGAGGCATTGAGTTTAGAGCTTGATGAGATGGACAAGGTTGAGTATTTGACTGGTAATGACGGAGATCAAACAGCATTTAGATTGAAAATGCTTAGCGGTGATAAGTGGACAGTTTCAATTGCTAAAGAAAAGCAGCATAGTCATTAAAGTAAATTATTAGCATTTTTTATGCCGTATAATCATAATTATGATAAAATGCAGTTGCAACAAATGTGTATTAAGTAATAATTTGATAGTGATTATTTATTTGGCAGGAAAATGCATATGAAAACAAGTGCACTTAGTCAATATTATATCGTTCCGCAAGTGTGGTTGTATCATTCAGCAAATGATTTGTATCGTTCCGAAAATGTTATTTTGTATCATTCCGCAAATGGTTTGTATCGTTCCGCAAATAATTTTTTTGGATTTTTATTGTAACTAAATGCTTTTAAACAGTTTAATATGCCCTTAAAAGACTTATTTTTGCTTGTATTGCTTTAGTTTCGGTTGATATTTTGTATCATTCCGCAAATGGTTTGTATCGTTCCGCAAATAAGTTTTGTATCATTCCGCAAAACACTTGCTATTGTTCCGCAAAATGGTTATAATGTATTTATGAGGTGGGGTTATGTATAATAATATTAAACAAACAGCAGTTAATTGGGGTATATCTGAAAGGCGAATTAGAGTTCTTTGCGTAGAAGGCAAGATTTTTGGCGCACGAAAAGAAGGTAAGTCTTGGATGATACCCGCAAATGCTGAAAAACCTAATGACGGTAGGGTTTCTATTAGCTTTGAGGAAACTTTAGAGTTAATAGAAAGTAGGAAAAGTATTTTAGATAGCAAAAGACCTCTTACCGAAGGCGAGCTTGCAAGACTAAATGAGGACTTTATGGTTGAGTATACTTACGATACTAATGCTATTGAAGGTAATACTTTGACGCTTAGGGAAACTGATATGGTGTTGCAAGGTGTAACCATTGACCAAAAACCTCTTAAAGATCATATGGAGGCGGTTGGGCATAAAGAGGCTTTTTACTATGTTTGTGAACTTGTTAAAGACAAAACTCCTATAACAGAGAGAGAAATAAAAGAGATACATTCACTAGTACTTTCTGATAAGCCGCATGATAAGGGCGTATATAGAAAAGTGCCTGTAATTATTGGCGGTGCAACTAACAAGCCAGAAGATCCTTTTAATATAGAAAATTCTATGAAAAAGTTAATTGCAAATTATAATAAATCAACTGATGATATTGTAGAAAAATTAGCAATGTTTCATTTGCAATTTGAGGGTATCCATCCTTTTATTGACGGCAACGGAAGAACGGGTAGATTACTAATAAATTTGGAGCTTATGAAAGCAGGATATCCGCCAATAAACATCAAGTTTACTGATAGGGTAAAATACTACAAAACTTTTGAAGATTATTTTAATAAAAAAGATAATATTTTAATGAAAAAATTACTATCAAAATATATTAAAGAAAGACTAGATATGTATATAAATATTTTGAGTTATTGATAGTTAGTGTTTGTGTTGTATGTGCAAAAGATTTAACAAAGTGAAATTAAAACATTAATGCAATCCTTATAGCGAGTAATGAAAATGCAAGTAATGAAAATACAAGTAATTTATGTTAAATGCAATTGCTGCAAAGAAGGATTTTGCAAAGCGTGTAATTAAGTGAGTAAAAGGATTTAGTATAAAATTTTAAAATAATTAAATCTGTTAATTATGAAAATGGACACCAAAAACAATATGCACAATTAGTCTTTTTGTGATTCATTAGGTATTTACAGTTTTTATATTTTGATTATGTTCATTAATTATACATGTAATTTGTTTGTAAAAACTCTTGCCATGACCAATTTAAAATGATATAATTAGTATACATTAAATGGTATAATAAGATATAGCAAAATAATACATGCAGTCTTAAAATTTGAGAGAGCAATTTTTACTGATAATTATTGTGCATTACTACGGAGGAGAAACATATGGATATTAATGATAACTATAATAAAAATGAGAACTTTAACAATGCTATGATAGAGCACAATGCTGCTCGAAAAAAGAAAATAACAACAATAGTCTGTTTCATTGTAATTGGAATCATGGCATTTCTGGGTATAGTAATAGGAACTTTTTTCGGTGTATATTATGATAGTTTTGAGATAGACGGGATTAAATATGAATCTAAAGGAAATAATGCGGAAATCGTAGGATATGCAGGGACAGATACTCATCTTGTTTTTTCGACAAATGTGTATAATGGAAAAAATAAATATTACCTAACATCTATCGCAGATTTTGCCTTTGAGGGTAATTCTACTATAGAAATTGTATATTTCGGCGAGGGTATTAACTCTATCGGTGAGTCTGCATTTGCAGGCTGCAAAAACCTTGAAATCGTAGATATTCTTGCAACTGTCGAAAATATTGCAGCGAATGCTTTTTTAGACTGTCCAGCGTTAACAATTTACTTGCAGAGCAGTGCGCCGGGGCATAAGTGGGATGCGAACTGGAATGCTTCTAACTGCAACGTAAAATACCAAACAACTGATATAGTAGGAACTGAAAATGCTACATATCGAGTTTTAGATGGCTATTTAGGCACTGTTGAATTAGTTTCATTCAAAGAAGTTGAAAACGTAGAAAACGTAGTTATAGATGAAAAGGTTCTGGTAAAAGGAATTAATTACAGAGTTACTAGAATTGGCAATAATTCATTTAATGATAATGACACAATTAAAACTGTTAAGCTGCCTAATAGCATAGAATCGGTAGGTGGAAGTGCATTTAAAAGTTGCTATAATCTTACAAGTGTATCAATGCCTGATAGCATTACAACGATTGGGCCATCCGCATTTGAGTACTGTGCAAACCTGGTAGATATAAGTATTCCTAGTGGTCTTGAAAAACTTGAAACAAGTGTATTTCAGGATTGCTATAAATTGAAGAGTATAACGATACCTGAAGGGGTAAAGATTATAGGTAAAAGTGCATTTTCAAGTTGCAATAACCTAGCAATTGTATCAATACCGCAAAGTGTTACTACTATTGATGATGATGCTTTTTTTTATTGTGAAAAAATAAATGCTTTGAAACTTCCTGATAACCTGACTTATATTGGTGATCGAGCATTTTTTGCATGGAAAAATATCAATGTTTTAAGGCTTCCTGATACTTTAACATTTATAGGAGAATCTGCTTTTGCAGGTTGGGATACGATAAAATATATCAAAATTCCTGATTCAGTTGCAAGTATAGAAAAAAATGCCTTATGGGGTTGCGAAAGTCTTGAAACCGTAGTATTGCCTAGAAATCTTAAAAGTGTAAGCAGTGGTCTTTTTAATGAATGCAAAAAACTTGTTTCTGTCAATATTCCTGATTCTGTTACAAGCATTGGTAGAGAAGCTTTTCAAAATTGTTATAGTTTGCAAAGCATAACAATACCAGATGGAGTTACTAGTATAGGAGATAATGCTTTTTACCAATGCAAAAAACTTGTAAATGTAAATCTACCTGATAGTTTAACAGAAATTGGTGCTAAGGCTTTTTACGGGTGCGGGCTGCTTGAAAATGTAAACATTCCTCCTGCAGTTGCAAGTATTGGTAGCGAAGGTTTTGGTCGGTGCGAAAAACTAGTTGAAATATTTATACCTAAAAGTGTAATACACATGGGCGAAAAAGTATTTGACAAGGATAATATGAGAGTTAATATTGAAGCTATTGAAAAGCCAGACGGCTGGGATGTTAACTGGGCATCGATTCATTGCAATGTTAATTGGGGACAGACTGCATTAATGTAACAATCTAAACAAAACTAACCGCAATCAAGATTTAACTTGGTTGCGGTTGCTTTTATTAATTGACAAGGATCTTTGTAATTTGTTTAAAAAGTTCTTGACAAAATGTATTTACAATGATATAATTATTATACAATTAAATAAAAGCGATGATAGGGACAGGAGAATGCAAGCAAAGTTATAGAGAGCCGACGTTGGTGCGAGTCGGTACGGAGCAGTATTCTTATATCACCCTTGAGCTGCATTGTCGAACGTTTGAATAATTTTTAACCAGTAGGCTTTGTCGGGTACTCTCCGTTATCAGAGGCAGTATTTAGCGGCAATGTTATGTAAGCAGCAATTTGATTTATCAATATGCGGTGCGTGATAAGCGGTATGATATGTAGAGCGACTATCTATGATAGTAACTAGAGTGGTACAGCGGGATTTTTATACCTCGTCTCTAATATAGAGGCGAGGTATGTTTTTTTATAACAAAGTGAGGTGCATAGTATGTCAGAATTATTCTATAAGAGATTTATTGATGAAACGATTGATAGCAATGGTATGCTAACGGATGTTGATTTTAAGTTTAACGATAACTTCAACTTCGCATATGACGTTGTGGATGAGATTGCAAAAGCAACCCCTAATAAGAGGGCTATGGTTTGGCTGTCAAAAAATAAAGAGGAACGAATTTTCACTTTTGGCGACATGAAGAAATATTCCGATAAAGCCGCTAACTACTTTAAGTCTTTAGGTATCAGAAAAGGCGATAGTGTTATGCTTGTACTAAAGCGTCATTATCAATTTTGGTTCTGCATGGTCGCACTTGAAAAGTTAGGTGCGGTTGCCGTTCCTGCGACTAATCAATTAATGAAAAAGGACTTAGTATATAGATTCAATAAGGCGCACGTTAAAGCGGTTGTATGTACGACTGATGATTATGTTGCGAGCGAAGTTGAAAAGTCAGTAGCCGAGTGTCCGGAGCTTGAGCATATGATTTGCGTTAACAATAAGCTTGACGGATGGAAGTTTTTTGATGAGGGAGTTGAGAGTTCTAGCGAAGAATTTGATAGAGTAGAAACATATTACAGTGAGCCAATGCTTAGATACTTTAGCTCTGGCACGACAGGTTACCCTAAATGCGTGGAGCATCCGCATACATACGCTATCGGACATATTGTAACTGCTGCATGGTGGCATAAGGTTGAGGAAGATGCAATTCACTTTACTATTTCCGATACTGGTTGGGGTAAGGCAGTTTGGGGCAAGCTATACGGAGCTTGGCTTGCTGAGAGTGTAGTTTTCACGTACGATTTTGATAGATTTCATCCAGATGATATACTTCCGCTTTTTGCAAAGTATGATATCAGGACTTTCTGCGCGCCGCCAACAATGTATAGGTTTTTCATTAAAGAGGATTTATCAAAGTATGATCTTTCTTCACTGAAGTATTGCACGATTGCCGGCGAGGCTCTTAACCCAGAAGTTTTCAAGCAGTTTTATAATGCAACTGGTATTAAGCTGATGGAAGGATTCGGTCAAACGGAAACAACACTAATAATTGCTAACCTAATCGGTATGGAGCCTAAACCTGGCAGCATGGGCAAGCCTAGTCCGCAGTATAAAGTTGTTATGCTAAATACTGATGGCAATAATTGTGATACGGGCGAAGTTGGAGAGATTTGCATTGACACTCGTGATAGTATTCCAGTAGGTGTATTCCATGGATACTTTGAGGATAAGGCAACTACTGATTTGGTTTGGTATGATGGATATTATCATACAGGCGATATGGCGTGGATGGATGAGGACGGGTATTTATGGTATGTCGGCAGGACTGATGACCTTATCAAGTCAAGCGGATATCGTATCGGGCCATTTGAGATTGAGTCTGTACTTATGGAGCATGCGAGCGTGCTTGAGTGTGCTATCACTGGAGAGCCTGACCCTGTTCGTGGTCAAGTTGTTAAGGCGACAATCGTGCTATCAAAAGGTTTTGTGGCAACAGATGAGCTAAAGAAAGAAATTCAGGTATATGTTAAGAATTTAACCGCACCGTACAAATACCCTCGTATTATCGAGTTTGTATCAGAGCTACCTAAAACTATTAGCGGTAAAATCATGCGTAAGGATATAAGAAAAAGCTAATTGGTTAAAAAGTGCGATTGAGGGCTAAAAATTTATAACAATTCACAATCATATATAATGATATCTATATATAAGTATAATAGAGGTATAAATAACATGATATTTAATGTAATAAAATATTATATAATACATTGCACAGAAAAATATAATAAATTAGGGCATTGTGTGAGTCGTATAACTTGCACAGAAGTCGGGCAAACTTGTAACTTAGTGCATTTCTAGAGTTTTGTTGACGCGTTTTTGTTGGATGAAAGGGTATTTATCGAGCTAATTTGTAAAAACTTATTTTATTTTCAAAAAGTGTGCAAAAGTCATTGACTATATTATAGCGATGTGATATAGTATATAAGCACCTACATAGGTGTAATTTTTTTGGAGGCGTTTACGATGAGAACAAGAATAACACTAGCTTGTACAGAGTGTAAGCAACGTAATTACGACGATTATAAGAACAAACAAAACACTCCCGACAGGATTGAGCTTAGCAAATATTGCAAATTTTGTAAAAGACATACAGTCCACAAAGAGACTAAGTAATCAGGAGGCTGTTATATGAAAGGCGAGAAAAAGATTAAAAAAGATAGGGTTATTAATTCCCCTATTAGCGGTGACACGCTTGCACAAAATGCGGCTGTCACTGATAATATTAAATCTAATAATGCTAAATCAGGTAAAAGCGTAACTAATAAGAAAGCTGCAGCAATTAGCAACAAACCAAATGTTTTTGTAAGATTTGGTCGCTGGGTAGCGCGCACTTTTAAGGAAATGGGTTCAGAGCTTAAAAAAGTTTCTTGGCCTACTTTCGCAAAGGCATTAGCTTCAACAGGAATCGTTCTTGTTGTGGTAATTGTTTTCTTGTTGATTTTGACTGGTATGGATGCATTGCTTGGATTTGGGTTTAGCTCATTAATCGGATTATCTTAATGGAGAATATGATGGATAACAATCAAGAGAAGCCATACTGGTATATCTTACAGACTTTATCTGGATACGAGAAGATGGTATTAACTAATCTTCGTACTATGGTAGAAAACAATGACCTAGGAGAATTTATCTTCGACGTTGCTGTGCCAGAGATCGAAGAAATCACAGAGAAAAACGGAAAGAAGAAAGTAACTCTTAGGAGAAAGTTTCCTTGTTACGTTTTTATCAAGATGATTTACACTAAACACGTTTGGTATATGGTTACTCAAACGCGTGGTGTAACATGTTTTTGCGGACCTGCCGGTCGTCCTCTTTCAATGTCTGATGAGGAAGTTAAGCGTATGAAACTTGAGGACATTACTGCTGCAGATATTGATATCGCCCCAGGCGATCAAGCGGAGATTTTATCAGGCCACTTAAAGGGCATCATTGGCGAAGTCGGTGAGATAAACTTTGAAACGCAGAAGGTAAGAGTAATCGTTTATATGTTTGGTAAAGAAACACCAGCAGACTTAGACTTTGTTGACGTTAGAAAGATTAATCTATAATATGTATATATATAGATATCATTATATGTCAATTGCGATAAGCAATCAGTTCGGGTATTGAGTTTTTTATAAAATGTCAATATTCAGCAATTTTGTATATGATTGCCACAATATGTATGTGCCTCGCACAACAAGTTGTGGCTTTAGTATAAATTTGGGAGAACTATACTATTTAATAAATACACAGAAGTATAGTTCGTTATTACCACGTTATGTGTAGTCGAGGAGGTATTAGACTATGGCAAAGAAAATTACAGCAGTTGTTAAACTTCAGCTTTCAGCAGGTAAAGCAACTCCAGGACCACCAGTTGGTTCAACACTAGGTCCTCACGGAATTAACATTCCAGGATTCACTAAAGAGTTTAATGAGAAGACAAGAGGTCAAGAAGGTTTAATCATACCAGTTGTTATGACTATTTATGCTGACCGTTCTTTCACTTTCATTCTTAAGACTCCACCAGCAGCAGTTCTAGTTAAGAAAGCGCTTAACCTTTCATCAGGTTCAGCTAGACCTAACAAAGACAAAGTTGCTACTATCACTGCAGCACAGCTAAAAGAAATCGCTGAGCTAAAGATGCCTGACCTTAACGCAGGAAGCGTCGAGACTGCTATGTCTATGATCGCTGGTACTTGCCGTAGTATGGGTATTATCGTTGAAGGATAATAAGGAGACTTAAAATGAAAAGAGGTAAAAGATATATTGAAGCTGCAAAGCTTATTGATGCTGCTAAATCATATGATTTAGAAGAGGCATTCAACCTTGTTACTAAGACTGGTACTTGCAAATTTGATGAGTCTGTCGAGCTACATATGCGTTTAGGCGTTGACCCTCGTCATGCTGACCAACAAGTTCGTGGAGTAGTTGTACTTCCGAATGGTACTGGTAAAACTTCTCGTGTACTTGTTATCGCAAAAGGCGCAAAAGCTGATGAAGCTATTGCTGCTGGTGCAGATTTCGTTGGTGCTGAGGACATGATAGCTAAGATCCAAAAAGATGGTTGGTTTGACTTTGATGTCTGCGTAACTACTCCTGATATGATGGGTCTAGTTGGTAGAATCGGTAAAGTATTAGGACCAAAAGGTCTTATGCCTAACCCTAAATCAGGTACAGTTACTATGGATGTTACTAAAGCAATTAACGAGATTAAGAGTGGTAAGGTAGAGTACAGACTTGATAAAAACTCTATTATACACGTTGCTATAGGTAAACAGTCTTTTGGTGCTGCTAAACTTCTTGAGAATGTTAGTGTTGTTATCGAGGCAATCCAGAAAGCTAAGCCTTCTGCTGCTAAAGGTACGTACATTAAGAGCACTAGTATTGCTAGCTCAATGGGCCCTGGTATCAGAGTTAATGTTAAATAATTTTTCTAAAAACGTTTGACTTTTACTAGCATCCGTGCTAGAATAGTATAAAACTTAATACTACCATAGACAGTAAGTTCCATTAATTTGGTATAATATCCGCTTACCGAGGTTGCATATGATTTAATTTATTAAATTTATAAGTCTCGGTTACAAGTGATACTTGGTAGTCGAGACTTTTATTATTGTTATATAACCTTTATGGTTAAATATATAGGAGGTATTCATGTCAGTAGGTAAAGATCTTAAAGCCACTCAGATAGAGCGCATTAAAGAGAGCATTACTAAGGCGAAGAGTTTTGTCATCGTCGAGTATGAAGGAATTAATGTTGCTGATGACACTAAACTAAGAAGTGAATTTAGAGCTAACAACGTAAAGTATCAAGTTCTAAAAAACAGACTAGTTAGACGTGCATTAAACGAGCTAGGTTACAATGAATTTGACGCCCTTTTAGAGAACACTTCTGCTATCGCTTTCGCTAACGGCGACGAGCTTGCAGCTGCTAAGGTTGTTTTTGACACTGCTAAAACAGTTAAAGCAATCAAAGCTAAGTGCGGTCTATTAGATGGTAAGTTCATTGATGCTAATGTTGTAAATCAAATTGCTAACATCCCTTCAAAAGACATTTTATTATGTCAATTATGCGGTATGTTACAGAGCCCTATTTCTGGTCTTGCAAGAGCAATTTCAGAGATAGCTAAAAAGGCTGAGTAATCAGTTTTTTTAATAAAAATAATTATAATTTCGGAGGAATAAAAAAATGGCAGATATCACAAAGATGATTGAAGATATTAAAGGTATGACAGTTCTTGAGCTTAACGATTTAGTTAAAGCTATCGAGGTAGAGTTCGGCGTTAGCGCTGCAGCAATGTCTTCAGCAGCTCCAGTAGCAGCTGCAGGCGCAGCTGAAGAGAAGACTGAGTTTGACGTAATCTTAACAGTAGTTGGTGCTGAAAAGATTAAAGTTATCAAAATCGTTAAAGAGAGTCTTGGTCTTGGTCTTAAAGAAGCAAAAGAGATCGTTGATAACGCTCCAAAGACAATTAAAGAAGCTATTTCTAAAGAAGCAGCTGAAGAAGTTGTTGCTGCATTCAAAGCAGTTGGCGCAACTTGCGAGATTAAGTAATTTAATCTTTCTAAAAAAAGAAATTTACGGACAAGGATTTTCCTTGTCCGTTTTTTTTCGTTTTTGTGCTATTTTGATAATTCCCACATATAATTAGATTATACGCATTTTTTTATGCATTTCATTAAATGTTGTAGTTATAAACTACTAGATTATATTAAGCATGTGACATATCTGTAGATTTGAATAAATGTGATGTCATGTGGAAAAGTAAGCAGTATTTTACATAAACACATAATAATAAAATATTGTTAATTAACTATAAATAAACAGTTGACATAACTTGCGGTAATATGATATTATATTAAGGTT
>CAMQSU010000009.1 GCA_947037025.1 uncultured Clostridia bacterium
CTGTCACATGACTTTTATCTAAATGCGCAACAACAGTAGTTCCATCTTCGTTAGTGAAAAGCTGTCCCTCATTAGCAATAAGGAAAGTAACACTAGCACCTTGCGGATCGTAATCCTGCTTAGATACGTTAATCACTGTCGCGCCTATCATTGACGTAACATCGTATAATATTTTCACTAAACGATCAGAGTTATATTGTTCATCAATATATGCGACGTAATCCTTCTGCTCTCTAGCAGTTTTAGCGTAGCATACATCGTAGATATTAAAACTTAATGACTTAGTAAGGTTGTTAAATCCATACAATTTTAACTTTTCCATAATTAATTCTCCTACAAATTAAGATATTTTGTGGTGAAAACACCGAACATAACGCGAAAAAAAACCCAAGCATTATCATTCTAACACTTGAGAACTATCGCTATAAACGCACAGAATACGCCATATTAATATTACGGACTTGATAGAAAGAATTAACGCTCCTCTATTTTAGACCCGTCGCAAGCATTTTGGTTATTGCAACAAACCAATAAAAATTGAGTTAAATAGCTGTTATGCTATAAATCGGCATTTGACCTAGCTGTCCGTATGGCTACTTCATACCTAAAATTAGGTAGGGTCAATTAATAATTCTTTATAGCAAAATTGCTATGTAACTATACTATCATATTTTTAGTAATGTGTCAATTATTTTAAGCAAGTTCTTTATATAATTTATATAAATATACTACATAATATAATGCAAATACAAAAATCGCAAAAATTAGCTTTTTCTGCAGCTATTTGTGTGTGTTTTCAAGCTGCTTAAATGCATAATTAACTGCTTTTTAACACTTTTAATATCAGTAGAATTATCAATTATAACGTCTGCTAGCTTTGCCTTTTGCATTTCACTCATTTGGCAATTGATAATAGCATCTACCTGCGTATGACTTAAACTATCACGTGCAGCAAGCCTACTAATGCGTAACTCCTCATCGCAGGAAACAAACCAAACACTATCAAAATCGCTTTGCATTCCACACTCAAACAAAAGTGGAACTTCCGCGAATCCTATTTTACCACTGTCATTATCTAATATACAATGTAGCCTTTTACTTATCTCTGAATGTGCAATATTATTCAGCCTCTCACGCTTGCCACTATCATTAAATATTATGTTGCGGATTGCTGATTTATCAACAATACCGTCACATACCGCCTCTGGAAATATCATATATAATTTACTTTGATATTCAATATCAAGCAGTAAATCTTTGTTAATATCATCACATGAAACAACTAATTCTCCCATCTCTTTCAGCAAATTTGCTACCAAAGATTTACCACTAGCAATGCCTCCAGTTATAGCAATTTTATACATAATCACCTCTCCATTAACTTAAAAAAATTTAATTTGCAAGCAAACACTTTGTTGTTTGCGACAAGAAAAAACACCTCAAAAACACGCAAAAAACAGCCATAAACACCTTAAAAACACGCAAAAAAACAGTTAAAAATATGCCAAAAATGAATGTTTTTAAGCTATAAACTAAATAAATTAAAGCAAATTATCTAAGTAATAATTTATCATTTAGCCTCTAACCAGTTATCGCCAACAGATACTTCTGCATCTAGTGACACATCAAGTTTTACAGTATTTTGCATGCAATCACCTAGCAATTTTGAAACATTTTCAACTTCATCAAGCGGACAATCAATAAGCAATTCATCATGGACTTGCAATATAAGTTTAGCTTTATACTTCCCCTCATAAAGTGCATTTGAAACATCAATCATTGCTTTTTTAATTATGTCACTTGCACTACCTTGAAGGGGCATATTCATTGCAATTCTTTCGCCAAAACTTCTTATATTGAAATTTGTCGATTTTAATTCTGGAACAAATCTTATCCTACCAAGTAGCGTGCTGATATATCCATCCTCTTTTCCGATTTCAATATTTTTATCCATAAAGCCTTTTACAGCCGGATACATTTCAAAGTATTTATCTATAAATTGCTTTGCTTCAAATGGTGAAACTCCAATATCATTTGCAAGACCGAATGAACTAATACCATAGATGATTCCAAAATTTACTGCCTTCGCCTTACGCCTCATATCAGAAGTTACCTCATTTAACGGAACATTAAACGCACGACTTGCAGTCGCCAAATGGATATCTACTCCATCCCTAAACGCATCCGTCAGCACCTTATCACCCGATAAATGCGCTAGCAATCTAAGCTCAATTTGAGAGTAATCAGCACATAGCAATTTGCACCCATCACTTGCAATAAACATCTTCCTAAGCTCCCGACCTTCGTCACGCCTTACAGGGATATTTTGCAAGTTTGGCTCTGTTGAACTCAATCTACCTGTTGATGTCACTGTTTGCTTAAATATCGTATGGACTCTATCGCCAACAAGCAGCGGAGTAAGTCCATCAATATATGTCGAAAGCAGCTTATTTATCTCACGATATCTAAGTATCAAACGGATAACTGGAGACTCATTTATTAGACTATTTAGCACCGCAACATCAGTAGAATATCCTGTCTTTGTTTTTTTGCCATGCTTAAGGCCTAACCTCTCAAATAAAAACTCACCTAATTGTTTTGGGGAATTAATATTAAACTGTTCATTTTTGTTAAATTCGTAAATATCTAAAGTCAATTGTCTTAGCTCATCAGTAAACTTAACCTTAAGAGTATCAAGCAATTTCAAATCTACTCGGCAGCCTGCCCTCTCTATATCATATAGTACTTTTACTAATGGAAGCTCAATATTTCTATATAATTCAGTTAACTTCAAATCATCAAGTTTTACATCTAATTGCAAATTTAACTGATATAGCAAACTAGCACTATTATCACTTTCACAACCATAATCAAGCACTGCTTCTTTCATGTTTTTATAATTTCTGTTAGCATCCAATAAATATATTTTTATTGACAAATCTTGACAGTTTAACTGCTCAATATCATTAAATTGGTGCATTATACTCTTACAATCATAACCGATAGTTATAATATCATTTTCAACTATTACTAACTGCAGCGCAGAAATTACATCATCAAAAGTAACACCTATAGACAATAAGTCATGTCCAATTAGCACTACATATTCATTTCCGTCCCCGACTGATATATGAATATCACTCTCAATAGATAGTGCAAATGACTTGCTCTTTTTAATTAATTCCATTAGTTTATTTAACTCATCAATCGTGCTAACCTCAATAACATTCGGCTCGGTAAAATCAGTATTTTTTGCAATTTCTTCTTCTACTTCTCCGGTATAATTAAATCTATTAATAAGTGATTTAAAGTTAAACCTTTTAAACAATTCACGAACTTGCACATCAAATGGCATTGTAAGCTGACATTTTTCAGCAACAAAGTCAACAGGTGAATTAACGTTAATTGTAGCTAAATCATAAGATAAATATGCCATATCTCGACTAGTTTCAATCCGCTCTTTCAACTTGCCTTTTAGCTCATCTGTATGCTGATAAACGCCATCAAGAGTGCCGTAATCAGAAAGCAGCTTCTTTGCTGTTTTCTCACCCACACCAGCAACTCCTGGGATATTATCCGATGCGTCACCCATCAATGATTTAAGGTGTATTACACCATTTGGCGTAAGTCCATCTTCAGCAAGTCTAGCCTCATCATATAAAATTATTTCCGTGATACCACGCTTAGTTAGCCACACGGTTGTAGATGGAGATATCAACTGTAAACTGTCCTTATCTCCCGTTACAATTATTGTCTCAAACTCGCATTTTTTTGCAAGAGTTCCGATAAGATCATCCGCCTCAAATCCTGCTAATTCAATAACTTGTATATTCATCGCTGATAAAAGCTCTTTAATAAGCGGAAGCTGCGCTGCAAGTTCATCTGGCATACCTTTTCTTTGTGCTTTGTATTCTGGATACATTACCTTTCTGAAAGTTGGTGCTTTAACATCGAATGTCGCTATTATATGAGTAGGATTAGCGTCTTTAATTATTTTAAGCAGCATATTTACATAGCCATAAACGGCATTAGTTGGCAAGCCATCGACAGAACTCATCGGTGGCAACGCATAGAATGCTCTATTCAGTAGACTGTTAGAGTCTAGTAGTACTAATTTATCCATTATTTGACCTCGCAATATTTTTTTAGTTTTACAATTTTCACAAAAACTCTTTAACACTATTGTGCAAAAACTCTTTAATACAATATAGATATCATTATATGTCAACAACAATCGGCATAATTATCAAACATTAATTATGATTATGCTCGCATTTAAACAACAATCGGCATAATTATCAAACATTTATTATGATTATGCTCGCATTTAATAGTAAAATGATATATATCATTAGTATATACTATTTTTACTGATAACACAATACATTTATTGCCACTTAATAGCAATATAATACAATTGTGCATTTAAACAAATTTTGAAAAAATAAATTCACAACCTTGTTAATTATGTTTGACATAATTTTTTCTTTATTATATAATTTACTTGTGGTAATTTAGCTTGCAATTAATGTATCGTTATTTTACTACTTACTACTATGGACAAATATAACATGCTATTTATTTCAGAGGAGATACAATATGAACATGCTTTTTACTTTAGCTAGTACTGTTGCTGAATCAAATCCAGTCCCTTCAGCAATGACAATCATCGAAAATATACTTATGTTGTTTGCAGGATTAGGAGTTTTCCTTTTTGGAATCAAGATCATGGGCGACAATTTAGAAACCGTTGCAGGTACAAAAATGCGTGGGCTATTTGATAAGATTAGCGGAAATAGATTTACAGGGGTACTTACAGGTACTGCCGTAACTACCGTTATTCAATCATCAAGTGCGACTACCGTAATGGTTGTCGGTTTTGTAAATGCAGGACTTATGACATTAGTTCAAGCTGCACCAATTATAATGGGTGCAAATATCGGCACTACTATCACAGCTTGGCTTGCATCTCTTAGTGGCATTGGCGTAACTGCTTGGTTCGCATCGCTTGCTTGTGTTGGTGCGTTCATGATGATGAGCAAAAAAGACATACTGAAGAAACTCGGAGCAATTTTTACTGGCCTTGGCATGGTTTTCGTAGGTCTTGATGTTATGGGCTCATCTATGGAATTTATTCAAGACCTAGATAGCGTTGTAAAGATTTTCAAATCTATTGATAATGGATTTTTATTACTCATAATCGGCGCATTATTTACCGCCCTCGTTCAAAGCTCATCTGCTGCTACTGCTATTTTCTTAGTAATGGCTGGAAACGGTATTTTATCAATTCAGCAAGTAATGTTTGCAACGCTTGGTGCAAATATTGGTACTTGTATTACTGCTGTACTTGCATCAATCGGTGCTAGTACAAATGCAAAGCGTGCAAGTATCATCCACTTACTATTCAATGTAACTGGTGCATTAATATTCCTTCCTATAGTCTACTTTGTGCCGATGGATACAATGCTTAATGCAATGTTCCCTGGTGCAGTAGAAACTCAAGTTGCTATGTTCCATACAATATTTAATATATCTAATACTCTTATCATGTTACCATTTGTTAAAGTATTAGTTTGGATTGCAGAACACATTCTACCTGAACGCAAAAACAAAAATGTTGCAGATGAAGAATTTGTATCTAATAAACTTAAATTTATAGATGATCGTATTTTATCAAGTCCTGCAATAGCAATTAATCAGACAAAGCGTGAAATTCTTCTTATGGCTAAAGTAGCTAAAAAGAACTTTAGACTATCTGTCGAATCTGTGCTAGAAGGTAAACCGATAAATATTGAGAAGTTTGAAGCTAGAGAATCTCACCTAAACTACCTTAACCGTCAAATTCCTAGCTATATTGTTAAGTTATCTGCTGCTGATATTTCATTTAAAGATGAGGCTACTATCGCAACTTATCATCATGTTGTATCTGACATCGAGCGTATCGGTGACTATGCGGAAAATATTATTGAGTATGCAAAATCACTTAAAGAATATAAAACAACTTTTTCAGATTCAGCAAAACTACAAATTAACAATATGGTTGACGAAATTAATCAAGTTTATGAGCACTCTATCCTTGCATTTGAAAACCTTGACTACAATTCAATTGAGAATGCTGGCAGACATGAGAATAATGTAGATGATATGAAACGTACATTACATAATGATCATATCATGCGTCTTAATAACAGTCAATGTAATGCTGAAACTGGTGCAATATATTTAAGTCTTGTATCTAATCTAGAGCGTATTTCAGACCATATGCAAAATGTTGCATTATCTATATTAAGCTACACTACTGAGCCAAAAAGAGTTTATGCTATCATTAAATAATGTTAGTTTATAATATCATTTAAATTAATACAAAATGCTGCTCCCCCAAACTAGGGTAGCAGCATTTTTTGTTTTAATAAATTGCTAATCAATTACATAAATGTAATATTGATATTACATAATACACGTAAATTACATGCTAATTGCTAGATATATTAATTAATCATAGTCAAGTATTATTTTTTTATTTAGATACATTGTTAAATAGTAATGCTTTTCTGTATCTATCCACCCATCAGTTGGAATTAAAAATATATCACCTTCATAATCAAGCTTAAGACCTAACTCATATATACTTGACATTACCCGTCTAATCACTCCGCTTGTTGATGAAAATATTTTAATATCTGGCAAAATATCTGATATTAAATCTGTTATATAATTATAATGCGTGCAGCCTAATACTAAACCATCGCATTTTTTATATCCTGAAAGTTTTTCTTTTAGATATTTATATATAACTTCTCTATCGTCATAATTGTACTCAATTAATAGTGCAAGTTCTGCCAGTTCTGGATAATAAAAATTTTGATCCATATACTCGACTATCATATCTTGAAGTTTATCGCCCGAAAGTGTAAATGGTGTTGCCATAACTACTACATTCTGGCAACAAGATACACATGGCTTTATAGGCGGCTCCACGCCAATTATCGGCAAATCAAACATTCGCCTAAGCTCTGTAATACTTGAACTTGTTAGCGTATTGCACGCAATAACGATAATATCAACACCTCTTAAAATAAGAGTATTGACATTTTTATATGCAATAGCCGACAACTCACCTTTGTTTTTATCTCCGTATGGATGATATTTATTATCATATACATAATGATACTCAGCATTAATACCTGAGTTAATCATTTCTTTAACAACACTGAATCCACCTATACCACTATCTATAATTCCAATCTTTAACATAATAATACTTATGTGGCGAGAGTCTGAAATATTCCAATATTTTATCATAGATTGAATTAATTTTCAGTATTAATATTAATTTGTTATTAATCTTGCAACGCTATTGTAATAGCACGTGCAATATTGATTGCAGCATCGCGAACTAGTGTATCTATATTTGATGGGGTAACTACCATATTAGGAAGTTTTTTATCCCTAATCGCCCACTTTCGCATATCGCATACGAATGGTACGCCAACTGCAAGAACATCTACGCCTAAAGTTTCCTTATCAAGCAACTTTCTATCATTACCAACTCCGCTTCCCGGAACCAACCCTGCTGATGTAATTTGATAACATACTCCTATACGCTTTGGCGTGGACGTAGCAAGCGAATCAATGGCGATTAGGACGGAAGGTTTAACTTGATTAACTACCGCTTTTATAAGGTCATGCGACTCAATGCCTGTCTTTGCGCATGTCATAGGAAGAAACTTCATTAGCTTCCCCTCAATCATTTGCAAATCGTCTATCACATATGAGCCAAGAGAATCTGCTTCATATGTCGGATTTCCAAGACCAATAACAAGCACCTTAGAGTAATCAATATCATACCTTTTTATAATTGAGGCAAGGTGCGCTACAATATCGCCGCTTTTATCTAATTGCTCGACAGTGTAATACATACCGCATCTTCTGCCTAAACTTTTAGCAAGTGATGAATTAGTTAAATCCATTTTTGTAACTGAGATTCCGCTGTAAGTTTTCACCTCTCGCTTTGCTCCATCTGTTTTCATTAAACTAAGACCGAATTCGGTCGCTAAATCAGTAAATTTATTCATAATCAATATTATTATACGTAAAAGTAAATAAATTATCAAAAAGTAGTGAAAATTGTTTGCAATAATATTAAATATGTGGTATTATTACCTAGTAAATAAAGCTAAAAGGAGACATTATTGTGCCTAATATTAAATCTCAAAAGAAAAGAGTATTAACAAATGATAAGGCTAACGCTATAAACTGTGCTAAACGTACTCGCGTTAGAAACAGCGTTAAAGCTTTCAATCTTGCAGTAACTAACAACGAAATCGTTGTAGCTGAGGAAAAGTTAAGAGAAGTTATTTCTCTAATCAACCGTGCTAAAAGCGATGGCATCTACCCTGCTAACACAGCAAGTAGAAAGATTTCAAGACTTAACATAGCTCTTGATAAGGCTAAAGCTAAACAGGCTTAATCCTAAACCGTATTAAAAATAATCTTAGGCGTTACCTTTTGGTGACGTCTAATTTGCGTTACTGTAATACTATTTTAATTTTATAAAATAAGCCTAATTATACCATTACCCTACCGATATAACTCATTTATTACTATATAATTAATAGTTTTTCTGCTTAATTATCATCATATATAAACATATCATGTCACTAACGGTATTTTGATTTTAATAATATATGATATACATATAAATATTTAATACGATATTGTTTGTAGATTACATTTAGAGGAAAGTATATCATGATTATTATAGAAAAATATTTAGATTTTGACCTAATTTAGAATGAAAAAAAAGCTAAGCAACAATTTGCTTAGCTTTTTATTATGTTAAAATATAATTTTACAATTAATTAATCTTAATTACCCAATCAAATTTATCATCTCTTCTGCCATACTGAATATCTGTTAGTTTAGTATAAAGCTCATTAGTGATAGTACCCATTTCATTATTATTGATGATCATATCACGACCTTTATAACCAATTACTCCTACTGGAGATACTACCGCAGCAGTACCTGTACCAAAACTTTCCTTTAACCTTCCCTCATCATATGCTTTTGCAATTTCATCAATAGAAATCCTTCTCTCAACAACTTTGTAGCCTTCAGATCTTAGCAATTCAATAGCTGACTTGCGAGTGATTCCCGGTAATATGCTTCCAACTAATTCTGGAGTTATAACTTCATCATCAATTACAAAAAACATATTCATAGCGCCAACTTCTTCAGCATACTTACGCTCTGCAGCGTCAAGCCATAATACTTGATCGTAACCTTTTGATATAGCAATCTCACTAGCTAACAAACTTGCTGCATAATTACCCATACATTTTGCTTCGCCAGTACCGCCAATTGATGCTCTAACGTATTTCTCTTCAACTAAAATTTTAGTTGGTTTTAAACCATTAGCATAGTATGCACCAACGGGAGATAATATGATGAAAAACTTGTATGTATGCGATGCATGTACGCCAAGCATTGGATCAGTTGCAATCATAGTAGGCCTTATATATAAAGATGTTCCTTCATTAGTAGGTATCCAGTCTTTTTCAAATTTTAACAGCTCTACTAGTCCATTCATAACCTTATCTACATCAAAGTTAGGCATACACATTCTTGATGCACTTCTGTTCATTCTCGCAAAGTTTTCATCAAGTCTAAATGATGTAATTTCACCTTCAGGAGTCTTATATGCTTTAGCACCTTCAAAAATTCCTTGTGCGTAATGCAGACAGTTAGTCGCTGGACTCATTTGCATACAGTCAAACGGAACTATCTCAATATTACCCCATTCCCCATCATTATAATCCATAACCATCATGTGGTCAGTAAAGTATTTTCCAAACCCAAGCTTACTAAAATCTGGTTTAGGTTTTTTATTTGATGCCATAGTAATTTTCATAATTTCTTCCCCCATTATGTAGGCAGATGCCTACGCAACTATATTATATTTTATCTGATTTAATTTGTAATTTAATGTTAAATTTAATTGATCTTGACTATATTAAATTTTGTAGTCAATATATTCTTTTGAAAGCATAGTTATATCAATTTTTCCTAATGCATAATCTATTAATTTAACATTAAGACTACTAGTTATATCACAAGCTACTGAGTATTTTATTGATACATTTTCCACGTAATCTACCTGAATTACTTGTCCGCCCACACTCTCAATAATCTCAATAGCACGCGGAAAAAGTGAATAACTTATATCAAAACTTGCCACATCACTCATGATGAACTTTTTAACACTCGCCATATCAAGGGCTGATACTACGCTATCAGTATATGCTCTTACTAACCCGCCAACACCTAACTTCACTCCGCCAAAATACCTAGTTACCACAGCTAATGTCATAACGATATTTCTTTTTTTTAAAATCTCTAGCATAGGTATACCAGCAGTTCCTTGTGGCTCGCCATTGTCACTAAACCTTTGTTCAGTGGCAATAATATTAGATATATATGCGTGGCAATTATGATTAGCATCGTTATACTTTTTTGCTATTTCATGCAATTTGCATTCCGCATCTTCCTGTGATATGACAGGTACTAATGTAGTTATAAATCTTGATTTTTTTATAATTAATTCACTTTGAAAAGGCAGCACTACCTGATTATAATCTTTCACTAACCCCTCCATAATCTATAAATAATTATACCTTCTAATATCACATTGTTGATATATTCGGCAATTTCAATTAGACAAAAAGTAATATTGCATTATCAATTATTGTACATTTCAGTTGTATATTGATAAATATCACTTACTACTTACTTTAATATGTATCTTCTTACCTTTATGAAGTATTAAGCCGCTCTTCAGCTCATCAGCTGTAAACTCATGTGCATTGTCAGATATTTTAACATCTCCAACTTTTATTCCGCCACCTTCAATTAGTCTTTTTGCTTCGCCTTTAGATTTAGCAATTGATGCTGCTATAAGAACATCAACAATCGTATTTATACCACAATCAATAACAATACTTGGCATATTTTCAACATCACCTGTAACAAATGCCGCAACACTTTTAGCCGCAGATTCAGTTGCATCAGCTTCGCTATGAACAATTTTTGTTACCTCAAAAGCTAAACGCTCTTTTGCTTTGTTAATTCGCTCATCTTGGTTTTTGCAAAGCTCGGTAATTTCCGCAAGATCAACAAATGTTAAAAGCTTTAAGCACTTTTCAACATCAGAATCGCCGATATTTCTCCAGTACTGATAAAACTCATATGGAGTAGTTTTATTTCTATCTAGCCATACAGCACCTTTTTGAGTCTTGCCCATCTTGATACCATCGCCAGTTGTTAAAAGCTGAAATGTCATTGCATAAGCGGATGTTTGCTCCTTGCGTCTAATAAGGTCAGCACCAGCAAGTATATTGCTCCACTGATCATCCCCGCCACACTGCAATTTTAAGCCGTATGTCTGATTAAGGTACAAGAAATCATATGCTTGCATTAGCATATAATTAAACTCTAAAAATGATAATCCTGTTGCCATACGCTTTTTAAAACACTCCGCTGTAAGCATACGATTAACAGAAAAATGAACACCGATATCTCGTATAAACTCTATATAATTTAGCTTATCTAACCAGTCCGCATTGTTTACCATAACAGCGCCATTGCTTCCTTCAAAAGTAAAAAACTTGTTCATTTGCATTTTGAAAGCATTGCAATTATCGTCGATTATTTTATCAGTCATCATGTTACGCATATCACTTCTGCCTGATGGATCGCCTATCTTTCCAGTTCCACCACCGACTAATGCGTAAGGTTTATGTCCAGCTTTTTGCATATGACTCATCGCCATAAGCGCCAAATAGTGACCTACATGCAAACTATCTGCTGTCGGGTCAAATCCGATATAAAATGATACACTTTCCTCACCTAACATTTTATATAAGTCTTCCTCAAAAACAACTTGTTTAATAAAACCTCGCTCCCGTAATGTATCCATTACATTTTTGCCCTTAATCATAATTTCTCCTTTTATTATGTAACGCAATATATAATAATATGCGTATATTTTATATGTTATTTATTTGCAATAATATTCTTGAAAAAATCTCCAAGTCTTTTAATACCTATATCAATTTGCTCTAAACTTGCATTAGAATAATTCAGTCTTAAACAGTTAAACTTATCCTCGCTAGCAAAAAAACTATGACCTGATACATAAGCAACTTTTTTGCTTGCAATCTCAGGAAAAAGCTTGAATGTGTTTATACCTAAACTCTCATCAAATTCACCGAATATAAACAATCCACCTTTAGGGTCAGTATATTTAAATTCCTTAGGCATATATTTGCATATTGCAGCAATCATTGCATCTTTCTTTTCCTTATATAATGGTATCAGCTCACTAACTCTAGCATCCATTAATCCCCGACTTAAGAAATCATTAACGATTGCTTGCGATAGACTGCTAGTATGTACATCAGTTGCTTGCTTTCCGATTGTCATTTTTCTAATTATATCAGCGTGTCCGATTGCAATACCTGTTCTTAGTCCTGGTGCTAGAGTTTTTGAAAAGCTTGTAATATAAATCACATTTCCAGTCTTGTCAAAAGACTTAATACTTGCAATCCTATCACCTTCAAATCTTAACTCTGAATAAGGATCATCCTCTAAAACAATTACGCCGTACTTTGCAGTAAGCTGTGCAATTGCGATTCTATTCTCTATGCTATACTCTCTGCCAGTAGGATTTGAAAAAGTTGGCACAATGTATAAAACTTTAGGTTTATATTTGATAATCTTTGCCTCTAAATCATCAAGATTTAGCCCGTTATCTCCTGACGCAACGCCAACAGCAACCGCTTCATAAGTCTTTAATATATGCAGCACCGCAAGATATGTAGGATCTTCTACAAGTACAACGTCGCCTTTATTGACAAAAGTCTTAAAAGTTAAGTCTATGCCTTGCTGTCCACCGCTAATTACAAGCGTGTTATCAATATTTATATCTTTAATTCCGTATCTGCTAACATATGAAGCAGCAGTTTGTCTTAGAGGTGTATACCCCTCAGTACTGCCATATTGCAATATGTTTGCCGCATCAGCTGATTCCATCAAACTTGAAGTCGTTTCAGATATAAGCTGCACCGGCAAGGTCGACTTTGTTGGAAAGCCGCCCGCAAATGAAATTACACTTGGGTCTGCTAGAAGCTTAAAAATTTCTCTGATTGCATTTCCGCCCAAGTCTTTTATTCTGTCACTAAAATTAAAATCCATATAATCACCTCATTTTATAAGTTACATTATATCATATCTACATTTATTTTTCAAGTGATAACTGAAAAATAATTTGCAATAAGTGAATTTCCTTACAATCTACTATCTTTTGACATATCTAACTATATTAAACTACTAAAAGTTAAAATTATTTACTCTAATCTATAAATATCAGTGATTGTATATATAGTATAATAAATATATTATTATTACCTTATTACTTGACATTCAATTTTTTGTAATTGCTGCTAATATCTGTATTTGTTCGTGTGTTAAATCAAGTTTGAGTAAAAAGAGAAAATAAAGGATAAAACATTGTAATAACGCTTGAAATATATAGACTAATGTGATATACTATTACAAAATGATACAATATTTAGGAGGAACTCTTAATGCAATATTCACATGAAATTATGTCAATGTGTCCTGTATCACAAGGTCCAAATCACGGCTGTGCGCCTATCCCTGAAGAGGGTAAATGGGTACAAGCTCGCGAGATTAAGGACATTTCAGGACTTACTCACGGTATAGGTTGGTGCGCTCCTCAACAAGGTGCTTGCAAACTTACACTTAACGTCAAAGACGGAATTATCGAAGAAGCTCTTATTGAGACTATAGGTTGTTCTGGCATGACTCATTCAGCTGCAATGGCGGCTGAGGTTTTACCTGGTAAAACTATTCTTGAGGCTCTTAATACTGATCTAGTTTGTGACGCTATCAACACTGCTATGCGTGAGTTATTCTTACAAATAGTTTATGGTAGAACTCAATCTGCATTCTCTGAGGGCGGCTTACCAATCGGTGCTGGTCTTGAGGATTTAGGAAAGGGTTTAAGATCACAAGTTGGTACAATGTACTCTACTAAACTTAAAGGCGTTAGATACCTTGAGATGGCAGAAGGCTACATTACTAAGATGGGACTTGACGAGAACAACGAAGCAATCGGATACGAGTTTGTACACGTTGGAAAAATGCTAGAAGCTATCGAAAAAGGTATGTCTCCTAACGACGCTTATGCGAAGTTTACGAGCAACTACGGTAGATTTGATGAAGCGGTTAAGAAAATTAACCCTCGTCACGAGTAATAGGAGGATTTATTTATGTCAATCACATTTGAAGGATACGAGAGAAGAATTGATAAAATCAATGCTTGCTTGAAAGAATATGGAATCAAAGACCTTGCAGACGCTAAAAAGATTTGCAGCACAAAAGGTATAGACGTTGATGATATCGTAAGAAATATCCAAACTATCGCTTTTGAAAATGCTATCTGGGCTTACACTGTAGGTTGCGCTATCGCACTTAAAAAAGGCTGCACTGTTGCTAGTGAGGCTGCCGAGGCTATCGGTATTGGTCTTCAATGCTTCTGCATCCCAGGTTCAGTTGCTGATCAAAGAGATGTAGGTATCGGTCACGGTAATCTAGCTGCTAGACTACTTCGCGAAGAGACTAAATGTTTCGCATTCCTTGCAGGTCACGAGTCATTCGCTGCTGCTGAGGGTGCTATTGGTATCGCTCGTACAGCTAATACTGTTAGACGCGATCCACTTAAAGTTATTCTTAACGGTTTAGGAAAAGACGCTGCTTACATCATAAGCCGTATTAATGGTTTTACTTATGTTAAAACTGATTACGACTTTGCTACAAGCACTTTAAACGTTGTTTCTTCTACTCCTTACAGCACTAGCGAGAGAGCTACTGTTAGAGTTTTTGGATCTAATGACGTTAACGAAGGCGTTGCAATCATGAAAGCTGAGAAAGTAGACGTTTCTATTACTGGTAACTCTACTAACCCAACACGTTTCCAACATCCAGTTGCTGGTACTTACAAGAAATGGTGTAACGATAATAACGTAACATATTTCTCAGTAGCATCAGGTGGAGGTACAGGACGTACATTACACCCAGACAATGTAGCTGCAGGTCCTGCGTCTTATGGACTTACTGATACTATGGGTCGTATGCACAGTGATGCACAGTTCGCTGGTAGCTCATCTGTTCCTGCACACGTAGAGATGATGGGACTTATCGGAATGGGTAACAACCCAATGGTTGGTGCAACTGTTGCAGTAGCCGTAGCTGTTGAGAAATCAAACTGCTAATATCCGAATAGTTTATTAAATTAATTAAAGCACTAGAGATTTTTCTCTAGTGCTTTTTTCTATTTATTGCTTAAAATAAAACTATTATTATATTATACTCTATAATAATGAGATATTGATTTAATGTTACATGCTATGCATGCACGGATTATATAATCGTGTATCAAAATCAACCCAATCCGTATATCTTACTTGAGTTATCAAAAAATAGCGGGATTTGTGGTGGATAGTAAGTGAATACTATAAGCATTACAAATACAATAAAAGCAAGTAGTGCAAGCCACATATAACCTTTTACTCTAAAGTTTCTAGATATCATAAGATAACTAAAAGTATAACTTAATAGTACTATTATTATAGTGATCAATATATCAACCCACAATACATGCGTACCTATAATACCAGTATACGTATAGTACATAATTAACATCATCGGTATAGTTGTAAGCAAGGATATTGCTTTTGCTGTAATATACGTTCCCTTATCTATTCTTAGTATAAAGTACTCAATTATACTATAAATAAGATACGGATAAAATATCAACTTAGAATGCTCCCACACACTTTCATTCACTGCAAAAAGCCAAGCAATACTCGGCATCTCTCCTGACCACTCAAACGCAAAATGAAATACAAATGACAGTATTAGACCTAGTATCGCCCCGCCTAACTCTGCATATATCAACTTCCAATTCCTACTCATAGACACTCCTTATAAAATTGTCAAAATATCAATCAACGTCATTTAGCCATAAATCACACCATACTAATGACAAAATCTTATATTTTTATACAATTACTCATCTTTCTATATTAATATGTGAATTTTTTAAGAATATATCTCATTTCTATTGCAATTTATTGAATAATATGATATTATAACTAAGTAAATAAGCCAAAGTGGTGAAATGGCAGACGCGCTGGACTCAAAATCCAGTGGGGGCAACCTCGTGCGGGTTCGAGTCCCGCCTTTGGCACCAATACAAAATAAAACACATAGCTTATTGCTATGTGTTTTTTTGTTTGCCAAACTTTGGGCTCACACGTGAGTATTAACAAAAGCTGCCTCAATGGCGTGTTTTGCCGAATTGATTGAGTAATACTTTAGGGGGGGGGTAATCAATATGTATGCTTGCTAAGTTAGTTCTGCTGCTCTGTATATACTTATATCCTGAAACTTTGCACAATGAAAAATGCACCGCCTATTTTGCAGTGCATATATTATTTAAAGTAAGCTTATCAATTTACTATCATTGATATTGATAAATAATCCTATCATCATATCATTAACAATATCATCACGAACAATAATTTGCGGCATAGCATAACTTGGTATAGAATTCTTTATAAACTCGGTGATATTATTTACCATGTCCGCACCGAAGGTAGTATATAAATATATCTGTTGAGGTGCGACTATAGTAACAATCGGTAAAATGAATGACTTATAAATTTCCGAATCATCTTTTAGAGTAACTCCATCAGCAAGATAGAAAATCTCGCCTGCAAAGCCGTTTTTGCCATGCATCACCTTGCCATTAGAGACAAGACTAGATCCGAAACCACTGTAACCATAATCTAACACTGCAAATGTCGATATGTTTTCATCACGAAACTGATGTATTAAACTATCTGCAACAGTATTTATATTATTACTAATCTCTACAAGAATGTTGAATTTGCTTTCAAAGTGCCCTTTAATGTCGAAATTACTCAGCTTAGAATTTGCAGAACAATCTATAATTATTCCTTTATCAACAACTCCAATAACAGCCATGCTCATAGCGGAAACTAACGAATCCACTGCGATAACATCTTCAATAACTTTTGTAACATTTGCTAATAAATCATTATATTGCCCTTCTAAAGTTCCACTACGCAACTTATTACCTACAATATCATAAACATTGTATGTTAGCTTATCGTCATCTGCGATAATTGCAAGGCTATGATAAAAATCATTATTAATTTTATATATTTGCGCCTTTCTGCCAACATGCGATTCTTCAACCTCGCCATCTATAACAATGCCACATTCTTTACCGTAATCAATCGCTCGGTTGATTGTCGGAAAGCTTAGACCTGTTAATTTCTTTAAACCTATGATAGTGTTTTCTTTTGATTTAACAAGTTCCGTCCAAATAATACTGTAATTTATTTTTCTAACTAGACTCAAATTAGCGATATCCATATTATCCCCCTAATTACTTCATCAGAATGTAATTTTATCTTATTATGTAATAATTATATCATTTATGTCGAAAATTGTCAACACCTTATAAACATATAATTAATTATTCAAATATGCTATTTTTACATAAAATAAATTAAATTATAAGATATTATTTAGAATAAAGCATCTTTTTATAGAAAACATATTATATTGTTGTATAATTGTACAATTATGCAATTTATATTGCAATTTTCTGCAAAATAGTATATAATATAAATATACGTGAATTTTTGGATAATTTAAATTATTATAATTTAATTGCATAAAATATATTAATAGGAGGTGGGCTTATGTGGAGCAAATTAATTTTTAGAGAAATAGATATGTTATTTAATATACCGCAAAACAGTTTTCGTAGCCTGAAAAACAAAAGAACTGCTAAAAATGTTGTGTATCATACAGATTCAAACTCTTGCAAGCTAGACATATACTCTAAGCGGTCACTTAAACACACTAAAGCACCTGTGTTTATTAACATACATGGCGGTGGCTTTGTTGCTGGTGATAAGTACTTCAGGCGTGGGTTCTGCTCTTATATTGCATCATTAGGACTTAAAGTCATAAATGTAAATTACGGACTTTGCCCTGAGCATAAATATCCTACATTTATTGACCATATTGCTCGAGCAATTAAATGGTGCGAAGATCACTCTGATGAATATTTTCTTGACATGGATAATGTTATTATCAGCGGAGATTCTGCAGGCGCTTATATGGCATCCGCACTATGCATATGCAGCGAAAATCCCGATTACAGCAATATGCTAGAAATCACTTCTTTTAAAACAAAATTTAAGGGTGCTGCTCTTTTTTGCGGACCATATATCCCATCAGAAGCATTTGGTAAAAAAACTATTTTTAATCTAAACAAACTGTTATGGAGAGATCTTACCGGTGAAAATGTTGAACAACTAGAAGACCTTAAATCATATAAACATTATAATCATATGGATGCAATAAAATTTGCTGACTCAAATTTTCCTCCAACTTTTTTATCACATTCTGATAAAGATGTTTTCTGTATTGGTCATGCTCCTAAGCTAATTAAAATACTGAAAGATAATTCAGTCCCAGTATGGGAAGTTCATTCTCTTGATGATTGGCATGACTGGCACACAATGATGAACATTAGGTCATCTAAAACTACTCTGCATGAATTTGAAAGGTTTTTAGCAGTGCTATTAAAGGGCGATTTATCTACCGCGCAAGATATGTCAATTCATATTCAGCATGGTAGAATAATTGTAATGCCGCCGGAAGAAATAACTGACATGGAAATATCAAAAGAAATTGATACTGACATGTATTCAATTTAACAAATACAATACATGCATTGCATAAAATTAAACCTGATATTAAAATACAAAAAGACTAACTCATTGAGCTAGTCTTTTTTTGTTAGTTTTATAAAATTTCTTTAATAACACCTTCGTTATATAGGTTAAATAATTTTGTTAAATCATCAACATGACTTTCTATATCTTTGCCATTATCAGTTTCTTTAACAGTTATACGGTCAGCATATTTGCTAACAACATACTTAACCGACATGACATCCTTATTATTTTCCACCATAGTATGCTTGCCTAAAAATGACTGGTGCGACGCTATGCTCATTCCGTAAGAATGATATGCTAAAGTGTAGCCCGCAATTCCTGTAACCTTTTGATACGGCTTACTCATGCCACCATCAATTACAATCATTTTTCCGTTAGCTTTAATCGGGCTCTCACCTTTTGCATGCTTAACAGGTATATGTCCATTAATAATATGCCCACGCTTTCCATCAAGCCCAAACTCGGTAAATATTTTATTACAAATATCTTCTCTATCTTGAAGATTAAAATAATGTTGCTTTACTTCTTTATGAACTTCCTTATCATTTATATAAATGCGTTCAAAATTTGCCATCTTGTCTTTGCCGAATACTGGAGATTTGTTTCCACACCACAGCTGCCATATAAATGCTAAATCTTCCGGCGATCGTGTTTTGTATGCACGCCTAACCATCTCGTCACAGTAATCCATATAAACTTTACCTTTGTAATGTTTCCCGTTAAACTCCTCTTGTAAAAACTCGCCATTCTCATCAAGCGGAACGCAGCCATGAAACATTAAATTGCCATTATAGCATAGATAAATACTACCCTTGTCAAGCAAAAACTTAGTGTGTTTTTGCAGCTTTCTACTTGTCACAAAGCTATGTATAAGCTTAGCCAAAACATCTTCTTCCATCTGTGTCAGCTTGCTAGTATCATCGCGGTCAACTGTCGGAAAGTCACACTCAGACATTGCATAGCCATTCCATGTTTTCGCTTCAAAATCAATTTTATCAAGAACAGTCTGATTCTCCATATTAAATGATTTATACTTACGCCTGTAACAATCCTCAATCTTATATCTAAGTATGCTTACCGCCTTTAGCAGCGCTGCAGTTTCATCATCATTATATGGAGTGCGATATTTATCGATTGGAGAGCTTAGATAATGCTTGGATACTAGATTATAAATTGGGAGCAAATTAACATTGTATCCATCTTCTAATAACTCTAAATTGTTATACTTTAAACAATCAACAAGTACTGATAAAATGCAGCCAGCATCACCTAATCCCGCACCAATCCAAAGCACATCATGATTTCCCCACTGTATATCTATTGACCTAACATCACGCAAATAATCCATGATAATATCAGCCCTTGGGCCTCTATCAAATATGTCACCTACTATATGCAAATGATCAATTGCTAAGTTTTGAATAAGACTACATATATCAATAAAAAAGTCACCTGCTAAGTCTAGCGTAATTATATTATTGATAATCTCACTATAATAATGCTCTTTATTTATACTAGTACTATCACAGTTTAATAACTCATCCATTATATACTCAAAGTTTTTAGGAAGCATTTTACGCACTTTACTTCGAGTGTATTTTGCACTTACACAGCCAGCAACTCTTATTAACCTATATAATGTAATTCTATACCAATCATCAGTCTTATCAATTTGCTTCATTTTCTCCTCAGGATAGTAAATTAAACAAGCAAGGCTTGCACGCTCATCTATAGTTAACGCTCTGCCAAACTCCTCATCAATTTTACGCCTAATAACTCCTGAAGCTGTTTTTAGAATATGCAAAAACATTTCATATTCGCCGTGTATATCACTGACAAAATGCTCTGTTCCTTTCGGCAAATTTAATATAGCTTTTAAATTAATTATCTCCGCTAAAACTTGTTTTTTATTCTTAAATTTATTCGCTAATTCATTATAGTATTTTATCTCATATTTTTCCATAATAACTCCCTTATTTTATATAATAAATAAATTACTATTATTATATAAATATATTGCAATTTGCAATATATTATTTCATCTATTTCGCTCATGTTGTTATCGATTTTAGACTATTTCACTAGTGTATATTGCTATATTTAGAATATTTAATATTAAAAACAACTCAGACAATACACCTTTTGTTGCTAAAATATAGTATAATTATTGCAATAAAAATAACAATATTTTAGTTAATATTTAGCCACTATTAATTATTAAAATAACAATTAAAACTCGCCGAAAATATCGTTATTTTCTTCTTTATTTTCTTCTACTTTATCATCTTTACCATCATCACCAAATACATCAATTTTCTCAGACAAATCTTTTGTATTAGCAGTGTAATTATGCGGAGTGATTTTACCTGTTGCCGCCTCCATTCTACCCATAGGAGTATCAATGAATACAGGATGAGTTTTTGTCTTATCACGAAGGGCAAAATATACTACAACTAAAATTAGTATAATTCCACCCAAAATAGAATATGCAATAACATTCATCATTTTGCTATTCATCATTAGATCCAGTCCAGCATTAGGCTTAGACTCTTTCATAACTTTTGTAAAATCCTCGCTTAGCATAGAATGATAAACAACACTAACTACACTACCAATTTGAGAGTTTATAGCATTGATTGCAACATCACCCCCACCTAATCTTTTAACAAAATTTTCAAAAGTATCATTTGGCGTATATCCAATATTATCCATACCTTCACGCTCTATAACAACACCGTTTACAGTCTTTGAAAAATTAGTTGAAATCATATTAATAATATTAATATCACTATTTAGGAAAGTATTACTATCACTATTCATTGCTTCGTGATTGTACATTATTTCACCATAAAAATATGATGTAGTTTTAGGATTAAGGAAAGGAGGCAGTTTCTCAATTTCAAGTGACTTTTCACTAGCTGCATTATAGAAGAATTTATTATGATCTGTCGCAGCTTCACTAGAGTACATATAAACATTATCGCCGCCCGCTACTCTATCAAAGTTTACCATTAAAAGCATATTATCTTTTATATCTTTAGATACTGAATCAACATAATTTTGACTTCCGAATGACCCACTCTCCTTCGCTGCAAACGCTACAAACTCAACATTATAAGGCAAATCTACAACCGTCAATACTCTTGCAAGCTCAAGCATTGCAACCACTCCCGTGCCATTACTGTACGTACCATCTCCACCGATCATTACATTATTAACTGAAATATTGCTAACATTATCATAATGTGCTCCGATAACTACAGTATCAAAAGTTTTAGTTTTGCTATATTTTGTATAGATAACATTATAACCAACTTCAGTCCTTTTAGTAATAGGATTCTTATATGAAAACTGCTTCAATCCGCCCTGTGCTGCATATGCTGAATCATATCCCATATCAACAAATTGACTTGAAATCCATTCCGCTGCAAGCTTGCTATCATCTGTTGAAACACCTGCATCAACAGTTGTATAACCACTGGTTCTGTTAGGGAAATCCGTTACAAACTCCTCTAATATATCATAAGCATTTATGTTTAATGCCGCTTCGCTTGATACATTATTTGCCTTTGAATCAGCACCTAACATAGGAACACCCGTACAGCCAACTAACGCTACTATCATGATTAATAGTGATACTATTATTAAAATATTCTTTTTCATACAATCACCTCAATACCATCAATAATAAAATTGATGGACCGCTCATAGAGACAATTAATCCCTTAGCATTTTCTTTACCGACCATAGCAATCAAAGTAATTATCAAAGTTACTACAGTAAAAACTGACATTATTATCGGCAATACAACTATCATTAAAGTGATTGATATGCTGTAATAATATCCTATAAAAGCAAGTGACCCTGCAATTAAATTACTAACACAAACTATAATATTCATGTTGATGTTAAAAGTGTTTTTTGTAACTAAACAATTAAAATCCTTATCAGCAGGACAAAATTTTGACCTTGAAAAAGTACTATATGCCGCCCAGTTACCTAGTAGATATAATAGAAATGGAATTGCTCCCATCATAATATAATTACCTACTACTGAAATTAACCATGAATTAGTCCCACCGGTCACTATCTGCATTTCTGCAGCAAGCCAAGACTTATAAATGAATGTTAAAAACACTATAAATCTAGTAGCATATATTATACTTTTGTTTTTTGAATCATTATCTAATGTCAATAATTTCATAACTTATCTCCTCTTTGTAACTGTAGCCATTGCTAAGTTTAAACCTTCATCCATACTGATCCGCCCACTTTTTTGCTCGTATTCAATATTATGCAATGTATCTACAATTCTCTTTAATTCCATTGGTTTATATTTTGCCGCGTTGCCCCTTGCAAGCTTATACGGATAAGAACTACCGCCTAGCTGCTTTGCAATTTCCTCCACGCTATCTTTAGAAACTTTAGTATAAAACATTCTTTTATATTGACCTAATATTAACGCTTGAAGCTTTAGTGGCTGCTCCCCTCTTGATAACAAATCAGCAAGAAGTGTGTATGCAAAATCAATATCATTTCTAGCTATTGCATCTGTTAATTTGAATACATCTTGCTCAACATTATGCGTCACAACCGCTGACATGCTCTCCGCAGTTATTACATCACCATTTGCATATGCAACAAGTTTATCAACTTCCGAAACTATTGCAGACATCTCGTTATCGCACCTGACTGCAAGCTCTCGTATTAGCACATTATCCATTATTACGCCCTTGCTATCAAGCAATAATTTTACTTGTGTAATGAGGTCTGTAGTAGATAATTTATTGCAATCAACTATCTCACCTAACTTTGCAATCGGCTTGAAAAAATCAATCTCATCAACCATTATCAGCACAGATCCATCAACTTTATTTTTAAGATAATTTGTTAAAGATTTCTCCACTACTTTCGCGGTATCTTTATTCATTTTCTTAATATCGCCTTGCCAAACTACAAGCTTATAATCACTCATAATTGGTGGAGTATTTAACGCAATAATAACCGCATCAACCTTTGCATCGTGCGCAAGGTAAGTCACATTAAATGTACTTAAATCCTCGCTGACAAGCGCAAGCAATTTGGTCAATGCCATTTTTCTATAAAAGTAATCATTTCCGCTAATTATATATAACGGTGCTACCTTGTTTTTAAAAGATTGTTCAAGTTCTAATACATTCATAATCACCTTATTCTGATTTTATCATCATTAATTTTGATAGTAAATTTTGTTGAGATTGTGTTTGCAATTGTTCCAAAGCCATAGTCTGATATGTAATAATCTGGCAACAGTGCACTAACTCCCTCACTGTCTCCATTAGCAAATAATATATCAATATCATCTTTTGTAGTAAATCCTATTTCCCCTTCATATCCAACATTACTAAAACCTACTCTAACATCATCAATTTCGAAAAGCACATTATCGTATGCACGATTAGGAAGTTTTATAAATACATCATCAGTCGCATGGAAAGCACCTTTTCTATCGTCAAATAAAAACTCTAAATACGGATGATAGGTATATGTAACAACAAATTTCGGCTTAATATATTCATAAGTATTAAATAATGCTACAGCTTCTTTGTCCGTGAATGTTGGCTTTATCAAGCCATCGATTCGCGGGATATCATGTTTATTCATATAATCGGCAACATCACGAATCGCATATTCATCATAATCGCCATTGATAACTAAATATATTTCACCACTACCTTCAGATATTATTACATATTCATGCTGAGCACTAGAAGATACAACATTAATATTTGTAGAAAAATCTATTAAATGAAAAGAAGAAACTGCAACACATGATATAAATACAGCCACTCCTGCTCCACTAATAATAGACCGAGTTTTATATTCTAGCATTATGTATCTGGAAATAAATATCATAAATAACATATACATTACAACTGCTACAACGCTGACAGATACATTGAGTGATAAAAAATTTAAGGATGCAATTGAGATAGAAACGAGTGCAAACAACTCAAATATATAGCTAAATGGCACTAAAACATATCCAATTACAGGAATGCATATTGATATCGCCATCAGTAGTAATAAAAACGGAAAAATTGCGACCATTAAAGGTACTAACAACACATTTGCAAGCAAGAATATTAGTGAAACATCCCCAAACGCATTGAGCATAATCGGGATAATTGCAATATTAACTGCAACCGATAAGGAGATAAGAGTTGCGAGTTTCTTAGGTAGAAATTTAAGCTTCTTTGCAATTGGTACTGAAAAGAAGTTAATACCCACAATCGCAAGCACTGATAGCTGAAATGAAATACTAAACAGATTAATTGGATTGAGTGCAAGTATTACTATACCTGCTAGGCATACTGAAGAAATTCCACAATGCTTGTAACTAAGCATCCGCCCTGTTTTGTATACAACTAACATAAACAATGCTCTCATCACTGAAACGCCAAAACCTGTAAGCGCTGCATAAAGCAGCACAACTGCTATCGTTACAATAATATCTACATACTTATTACCTTTGCACTTTTTAATTATAAATGAAATCGCTGCAGCAAGTACGCCGATATGCAATCCTGATACTGCAAATAAATGTGCTATACCAATTTCTCTATATGCATCTAGTTCGTACCTGTTCATGTTAGAACTATCCCCGAAAAACATACTATATACTAGCTCTGCACTGTCAGCGCTCATATAAGTTAGCATTACAGTTTTCGCCCTGACTTTGATGCTATCAAAAAAATTAACATCGTTTTTGTTTTGATTGTGGTACATTTCGCCTTGCACGGAGTATTTTACACCACTAGTAAATTCCGACACGGAATAACTATCAGTAACAGTAAGTTCGCTAGGCACAAGAGTGCCAAAGACGGTAATATAATCGCCAATTTTGCTAGATAAAACCTCCGGATTAGCTAAGTCTACTTTTATTGACACCTTACCATCAATGCTACCGCTTCCGACATTCCCTTCGTAACTAACATTATCTATAACAATATATTTATCTGCAATAATACCGCCAGCAGTAAATGCAGTGTCCGCCCTAATTCTTCCGGAAATATAAACGTTAGGCGTATATACTTTATTATTGTCAATAACACTCAGTGTAATACCAATTGATGTGACACCGATTGTAAGTGCAATAATAATTAATATCAACTTATTTCGATAAATTTTTAGATTAGGCAGCAAGAATGCAACGATTAGCATTATAATCAAGACACCTATCGCAACTAATCCATATACAAGATTTAATAGAGATACAAGAAGTATCCCCACTATAACGCATAGAAAAAATATTGGCACTGGTCTGAAATTAATTATCTTCTTCATTAGTATTTATATGCATCCTTTGTAAGTAGTTTTGGATTAATGTATTTAACAATTATATAGTAAAATCCTCAATTAGTCTTGCATTATTATGATAACAATTAGCTTCTTTTTGTATATCTTTCTCAAGTTTAAGCGTCAAATGTGATAAATAAAGATTACAATCTTTAGGAACGCTCTCGCATAGTGACTTAACGCTTAAATGTGCAGCGTTTTGCGTATGATCACGATCAAGAATACACGCATCACCGATTACTGCATTTGCACCAGCAGTGCTATTTAATACATCTTCACAAATCATGCAATCACTTGTATACACTAAAACTTTTTCGCCCTCAGTGATTTTTACTGCGTACGTTTCAACAGGATGATGGTTTTTGAAAAATTCTATTTTTACACCAAAATCTTCTATTACCAAGTTTTCATCAATTATAGCAGTATCAAAACCACCACTCAAAATATTGTGCATATCATTAGGAGTAGATGGCATATATAGCTTAATGGTTTTTATTTTTAAAAAACCCATTGCATACTTCAAAACTCCTATGTCGCTTATGTGATCAAAATGCAAGTGGGATGCAATTATCAAATCAATATCCTCAATTTTAATATATTTCTGCAATGCACTAAGGCAACCTGACCCTAAGTCAATTACGATATTTTTGCCGCTATTTGTACTGATAAGGTATCCGCTTGTAGCGCCGCCCACTGGAGCGAATCTACCGTAACATCCCAAAACTTTAACATCCATATATGCCTCTCTTAATATAATATTATAATATAACTATTATACACTATATTGGGTAAAATTGCCATAGTTAAATGTATATTTGTTATAAAGTTTTATACAGTAGGTGATAACCTAAACTATAATCACAATAAACTATACATTTCTCCTTATCAAAAGTCAACGGATTAATATTGATTAAGCACGCATAATACTTCTTTTTATCTATTCCAAGCTCTCTTAATAGCTTTGCAAAGCTTTTATCATATTGAATTTTAAGAGCTGGCGGCATCACCCTTGAGTTATTATGTGATAAATAATCTAACACCATTACCCCCCTCACAAGCTCACTATCAAATTGCGTAATAAGCATATCATATAAAACTTTTATCTTATCAAAAAGCTCATTAACGCCCACACTAAGCACACCTAATTTTTTATAAAAATCATAAGGGCTACCTGTTATAAAATGCGTTAACGTCCTATTAAATATACCACAATTTGCATATTTATCAACTGCTTCTTCAACAATTTTAAGCTCATCAAAGTCAGCACTAGACAAATATGGAGTACTGATAATCTCATATGGCGGAGTACTATTATATGTGTATCCGTCCGTCATCATCTCCTTAATCCTACTACCTTTAAGCACTTTCAAAAATCCTAATTGCAGCATATGACTGCCTATATCATATAGCTTATTAAACCCACTCTTAAAACTTTCAAGCCCTTCAAACGGAAGCCCTGCAATAAGATCAGTATGCACATGACATTTTCCGCACTCTATAAGTCCGCTAACATTTGATATAACTTTATTAATATCTGTTTTCCTAATTACTGATTGCAATGTTTGCTCATTAAAGCTTTGCACTCCTACCTCAAACTGAAATGTTCCTTTTGGCGAGCTTTTAACTATACTAATAAATTCACTATCAATAAGGTCACCTGCAATTTCAAAATGAAAGCCAAAGTTATAATACTTGCTATTTTCGATAATGTATTTCATTAATTCTTTAGCAAATTTTATATTTGCATTAAATGTTCTGTCAACAAATTTCAGCACACGAATATTTGCACCTCTAAATTTTTCTAAGTCAGAGATAGTTCTCTCCATTCCAAAAAATCTTAATTGCGTTATTCCGCTCATGCAATATGCACAGTTAAATGGGCAGCCACGCGATGATTCAAAATACGCAATTTTGCCTTCTACATCATTAAAATAATCTTCGCTATACGGTGATTTAATTTTAGTAATATCCATAGCATTACTTGCGATGACTCTGTCACAAACTTCACCCTTTGAAAGTGCCGCTGCAAGATTTGCAAAGCTAGACTCTCCTTCACCAATCAGAATATAGTCAGCAAATGGATATTCACCTTCATACTCAAAGCTAACTTCAGGGCCGCCAAAAATTATTTTTATATCAGGATTAATATTTTTAATCTGTTTTGCAACTTGAATGCAAACATTTATATTGAATATATAACATGGGAAAGCAACAGCTATTGGCTCAAATTCCAATGCAAGTTTGACTATATCGCTGATTGCAACATTAATGTTTGTTTGCAATATTTTAATATCCTTATAATCACTATTTTCCTTAAGATAATATGGCGATAGCAATGTGTGTACATATTTACTATTTATCGCAATAATTTTTATCATGAGTAGTTCTCCTTATCCACAATCAATTGTTAACAACTGAATTTAACTATATAAGTTGTCAACAACTTGCTAAAGTTATCAACATATTATAAACAATAACCTATAATTTATAAACATTAATTATATCAGCTAAATAAAAGCATTAATTTATTATATGTACATTATACCATAACTCAGGCAATCCTCAATCATAATTTTGCACAAAATCAGCATAATTTTACTTGCAATCATATGATAATTAACAGCTATTTATTTGATAAAAATACTTATATAAATGACAATATAATGCAAATATCACATATTTTGCAGCAATAGATAACTATAATACATAATTTTAATATAACATATTGTCTACTTTAATTAATTTGATTGTTAATATCACTCGCAGCGATAGTGCATCAGAAAATAGGTAAAAAAATAAAGGGCCAACCTAAGTCAGTCCTTTATAATTATTAAATTTAATTAATTACTTAGTTTTTGCGATAAGAGTATCACACTCTTTAGCAAGCTCAACTGGAAGTCTGTCACCAAACTTAGTATAGAACTCTTTAATTCCCTTAGCTTCATCAGCCCAAGAATCTTTATTAACCTCAAGAATGCTCTTAAGAGTTGGCATATCAATTTTACAATCTTTGATGTTGATATCAGTAGGGTTAGGAACGAAACCGATAGCTGTATCCTGAGCGTCTACAGTACCTTCGATTCTCTTAACGATCCAATCAAGGACTCTCATGTTATCGCCAAAACCAGGCCAGATAAACTTGCCGTTATCATCTAGACGGAACCAGTTAACGTTAAAGAACTTAGGTTGTTTGTCTGTAGGAGTTTTAGCGCCCATCTCGATCCAATGTTTGAAGTAATCGCCCATGTGGTATCCGCAGAAAGGAAGCATTGCCATTGGATCTCTTCTTAAAATTCCTGTTGCGCCGATAGCAGCAGCAGTTGTCTCAGAAGACATGATAGAACCTACGAATACACCGTGATTCCAGTTACGAGCTTGATATACAAGTGGAGTTGTTTTAGCACGACGACCACCGAATATGAAAGCGCTGATTGGAACACCAGTTGCAGATTCGAACTCTGAACTGATACAAGCACAGTTAAGTGCTGGAGAAGTGAAACGGCTATTAGGTTGAGCACCCTTCTCAGTAGAAGTAGTACCATTCCAGTCATTACCCTTCCAATCAACACCATTTGCTGGAGGATTCTTATCCATGCCTTCCCACCATACAGTACTATTGTCTTTATTATATACAACGTTAGTAAAGATAGTGTTAGACTGAGTTGCAAGAAGTGCGTTAGGGTTAGACTTCATGCTAGTTCCTGGAGCAACTCCGAAGAAACCATTCTCAGGATTGATAGCGTAAAGACGACCATCAGGACCTGGTTTGATCCAAGCGATATCATCACCAACACACCATACTTTGTATCCAGCTTCTGTATAAGCATTAGGAGGAATAAGCATAGCAAGGTTAGTCTTACCACAAGCACTTGGGAAAGCAGCGCCAACGTAGAATATTTGACCATCAGGTTTCTCTACGCCTAGGATAAGCATATGCTCAGCCATCCAGCCTTCTTGTCTACCTTGGAAAGATGCGATACGAAGAGCGAAACATTTCTTACCAAGAAGAACGTTACCACCGTAACCACTGTTAGTAGAAATGATAGTGTTATCCTCTGGGAAGTGACAGATATATCTCTCATTCTCATCGATGTTAACTTTTGCATGAGTTCCGCGAACGAAATCATTGCTATCGCCTAGAGCCTCAAGAACGTTTTGACCAACACGAGTCATTATCTTCATGTTAAGAACAACGTAGATTGAGTCAGTAAGCTCGATACCTATTTTAGAAAGAGGAGATCCAACAGGGCCCATTGAGAAAGGTATTACATACATAGTTCTACCCTTGTAGCTGTCTTTAAGAATGCTGTTTAGCTTCTCATAAGCTTCAGATGGGTTCCACCAGTTATTAGTAGGACCTGCATTATCTTGATCTCTGCTACAAATAAATGTCCTGCCCTCAACACGTGCAACGTCATTTACTGCAGTGCGATGAAGGTAGCAACCAGGTAAAAGCTCGTCGTTAAGCTTAATTAGCTCACCGTTTTTGATTGATTGCTGAGTTAGTGCCTCGTATTGTGCTTCGCTACCGTCGATCCAAACGATTGAGCTTGGATTTACTAATTTAGCTGTTGACTCTACATACTCTAAAACTTTTTTGTTATTAGTCATCTTGATTCTCCTTTTTTGTTTTATATTATTTGTTAATAAATTTATTGTAACAACATTATTGCTGCTACATGAATATTATACCAAATTAAATTAAATAATGCAAGAGAATTTTCACATTCTTTGTGATTTTTTTCACTAAATGGGAAAACTCTAAATATTACATATATTTTAACTATTATGATGAAATATTTTGCATTACTCTGATGCAAGTCACATCAGAACAAATTAAATTATTTTAACATCAATAAAGTATATATATATTTAAACACTATATTGTATTCTTCTATACTGATAATTTAATTATTATTAAATCATTTTATCAAGATATCCTGTTTGATTCTGCTATAATTCATAATGTATAAATATAATCTCTCTATATCATCCTTATATTTAACGCTATCCGCACAAACTCGCTTTAGCACTTCAGCTTCTCTGCCGCTATTCAAAATTTGTATATTATTAATCTTTTTAAATGCCGCTACCTCATCAACTAATTGCAAACGCTTTTCATATGCTCTTGCAATAATATCATCACATTTATCAATTTCAACTCTAAGACGATCTAAATCACTCATAAATCTTGCCCTCCATCACACAGTCTAAAATTGCAATCGCTGTCATACATTCAATAACAGGAACCGCCCTAACAACCACACAAGGGTCATGCCTTCCTACAACTTCAATAGTCGTGTTTTGCATTTTAGTATAATCAATTGTATCTTGCTCGCAAGAAATACTTGGAGTAGGCTTCATTTTAACAGTGAAAAGTATCGGCATGCCATTTGTTATTCCGCCATTAATACCGCCATCATGATTAGTGCAAGTATAGACATTATTTTTATCTATATACATATTATCATTATAAAGCGACCCGTAAAGCTCGCTACTCTCGCCAAACTCTATCCCTTTGACTGCCGGCACTCCAAAGACTGCATTTGCAATAATATTTTCGATACCTCTAAACATTGGAGAGCCTACGCCAGCGCCGACTCCCGTTACAACGCATTCAATATATCCGCCAACACTATCACGGCTAAGCCTTGCTTTATTTATCTCTTCAATCATCTCTGCACTTTTACTAATACTTGGGAAACTAGCAGTTTTTATTTTCTCTAATTCTCCATCAGAAATATGGTTGAATGCACTATCGCCTGTCACTTTACCTATAGACAAAATGTTAGCTGAAATATTAATGCCTCGATCATTTAAAATGCTAGAACATAACGCACCAGCCATAACAATCGCAGCCGTCAGTCTACCAGAAAAATGCCCACCGCCTCTAATATCATTGAATCCTTTATATCTTAAATTGCCTGTGTAATCCGCATGAGAAGGCCTTGCAACTGTTTCCATTTTGCTATAGTCTTTGCTACGCATATCATTGTTATTTATTATCATTGTAAGCGGCGTGCCGCAAGTCACGCCATTATGCACGCCGCACAATATAATAACCTCATCCGCTTCAACTCGTGAGCTCATTGTACGGTCACGACCAGTCGACCTGCGCAATAAACATTCATTGATATATTCCATATTTATTATCTCACCGCTAGGCAGTCCATTTATTGTAACACCAACTGCTACACCATGTGACTCACCAAAGATCGCTATTTCTATATTTTTACCTAATGTTGATGACATCAATCTTTCCTCCTAAACGCATAAAATCGTCCCAAAAATCAGGATAACTTTTAGCAACTACTCCCGCATTATTTATGCGGATATTTCCAGCAAACGTTGCAAGCACTGCAAGTGACATTGCAACGCGGTGATCACCAAAACTATCCATTTCAAAATCACCACCAGCTTCTCCACCAGTAATAAACAAATCATCACCTTTAAGCACAGCATCAATTTTGCAAGATTTCATAATTTTTAATATTGCATCAAGCCTATCACATTCTTTAAGCCTTAATCTACCGCAATCACGAAGCACACTTACTCCATTAAGTCTTGTAGCAAGGACTGATAATATTATTGCTAAATCAGGAATATTTTTCACGCTTACATCAAAAGGTTTATTATCTGAATATGCACTTTCAACAATTTGTATTATCCTTTTATCTCCTTGCAATGAATTATGATTATTATAATTGGTTTTTACGCCTGCAACATTAAAAAATGCACCATTACTAAAATCACTCTCTACATCAAATTTATCAACATTTACCTTGTTAGTACTCTCGAATAAGATACTATTTAGAGTACTTTTTGATATTCCTCCAAATTTTGATAGTGTATGCAGTGTCATTGCTACATAATCTGCTGACTGCAATTGATCTTTAATATTAACTAAAATTGATTTTTTTCTAGCAAAAGAGCCTAATAAAATACCTGATACAAACTGTGAAGATATCGCTCCAGAAATATTAATTTCGCTGTCATCGTATATACCACAAATATTAAGCGGGAACCCAGAACTTTTAGAAAAACTAACTTTATGTTGCATAGCAGATATAATGTCTTTATATCCCCTATCCCCTAATCTTTCACTTCCTGTAAAAGTTGTATTAACTCCAAGCATAGCGCAAATTGGTAGAAAAAATCTGAAAGTTGTTCCGCATTCTTTGCAATCAATATTAGCTTTTTCAGGTATTTTTCCTGCAAGTAATATCACACTATTTTTATCTTTTTTAACATTTACACCTAAAGCTTGTAGCGCTGATATAGTAGCATTAATATCGTCATTGTAATTCACATTATTAATCGTAATTTTCGACCCGCAAAACCCACCAGCAATAAGCAGTCTGTGCATATCAGATTTTGATGGAGGGGCGGCTATTTCTCCTGATAATTTCACACCCTTAACGATTACATCATATGTTGATTTTTTAACCATTTCAGTCAAGTTAATATTGTTTGATATAATTACATCATCAAGTGCACAATCACCGATCGCAAATGGTCTTGCAAGTGTTATATAATCACCGTGGCGTTTTTTATCATTGACTGCTAGTGCCCAAAGCTCACGTGCTGAGATATCATACCTGACCTTCATGTTATACTTTTTGCCTACCTTTTCAATCTGCTTTAAAATATCATCAATTCCATCAGTCCCAGCAAACTGCTCCGCTAGCATATATAACCCCATCAGCACAGATTTACCATGACTAACAGCATATCTACTATGCTTCTCTATTGCATGCCCTAAAGTATGGCCTAAATTAAGAAGTTGTCTTTTTCCTGTATCAAAAACGTCACAAGCAACATAATCATTTTTAATCTTAACACATTTTGATATTAAATCTTCTAGACAATTTGTAATATTGTTAGATAGTAAATCATCAAATATATTCTCATTCTCTAGAACCGCATACTTTGCAATTTCGCCTACACCATCAGCAATTAATTCGTCAGATAATGTAGATATAACGGATGTATCACATAGTACTATTTTTGGCTGATAAAATGCACCAACTAAGTTTTTTCCAGCAGATATATTAACTGCAGTCTTGCCACCTACTGATGAGTCTACCATACTAAGCAAGGTTGTTGGGATATTTATAAAATCAACTCCGCGAAGATAACTACTGCTAGCGTAGCCAACAATATCACCAACAACTCCACCGCCAAGAGCGATTATCAAGTCAGATCGTGTAATTTCTGAGCTTGCTAAAAAATCATAAATATCTGATAATGTTTGCATGCTTTTACTACTCTCGCCATGTGCAAAAGCATACGTATAAACGTTACTGCATGCACCTTTCAAGCTATCTGTCACAGACTGCAAATAAAGACTTGCCACTACATCATCAGTGACAATAGCGACTTTATTATAGCATCCTATTTTGTTTATATATTCCCCTACTTGTGATAATAAGCCATCGCCAACCACCACTCTATATTGCGGAGAAACCTCAATATTAATCTCTCTCATTTATTTAGCATTGTGCAATGCCATCAATGCCAATGTATATGAATCAGTACCGAATCCTGCAATTACACCCTTACAAACGGCAGATAAAACTGATGTATGCCTAAACTCCTCACGTGCATGAACATTGCTCATATGCACCTCCACAACAGGTGTTTTAATTGATGAAATAGCATCGCGAATCGCAATTGAATAGTGTGTGTAAGCGCCAGCATTTAGGATAATTCCATTATAACTTTTAGCATTATGAATACATTCAACTATTTCACCCTCTATATTACTTTGAAAAAAATCTACTCTATCACCAATATTTTTTGCCACTTCAGTTATTTTGTCGTTAATATCTTGAAGGGTATCTATACCATAAATACTAGTCTGACGCGTGCCAACCATATTCATATTTACTCCATTTATCACTAAAAACTTCATACTTTTCTCCTAACTGCAAGATATATTTGATATGTCTTGCATACTTTTATACTTAACACTTTAATATCTTTTAATTTTTACAACTTTAATAATGCAATGATATCTTCAGCCACTTTAACGATTGATTTAGTACCATCAACAGTATAATGACTTTCCTTATAACACGCAAGCCTAGACTTATAATGAACTTTTAACTCATCAATACTTTTAGATGCAATTATAGGTCTATCACTTTTAGCTACTCTACTGTAACAAACATCAAAAGGAACTTCTATATATACAAGCGTTGAACTTTTCAATATTTCCCGTCTATTATCACAATCAACTACGCTTCCACCACCCAAACTAATAATAACATTATTGTTGATATTTGATAAAACCTCCAAATGTTCACGCTCTAACTGTCTGAAATAACCTTCTCCAGATTGACGGAATATTTGCCTAGTAGACATCCCTTCAGCCTCTTCTATCCTGATATCAAGATCAATATACTCATACTTTGTTAATTTTGCAATATGCCTAGCAACTGACGTTTTTCCAGCGCCCATATACCCACATAAAGTTATAATCATAATTACTCCTTTTGCATTAGGATATCTTCAACATCCATTGCAATTTTCATCACATCATGCAAGTCAAACTTGCCATCGTACCAATATAAATGTGCAACCATTGCCTGAAAAACCAACATATCCAGTCCGCCTTTGACCTTAATTGAATGTTTTTCGCCTTGCAAGATTAACTGCGTTTTTAGTGGATTATATACAGTATCATAGACTGCTTTGCACTTGCTAACAACATCATCTGACACCGGACTATCTGAAGTATTTGGAAACATTCCAATCGGAGTGCTATTAACAATTAAATCAAAATTCTTTTGCGGAATCTTATCAAAAGTCGTTATCGTAACATTGTTTCCTACTAAATTATAAACGCTTTTAATACTCTCTGCGGAAGTATTTCTCATCGCAATAGTTAATTTTGAAGGATTAAACTGCTTAGCAATCATCTTTCCTACTCCACCAAACCCAAGCAACAAAACTTTTATATCAAAGCTATCAATAATTTCTTTAACACTCATCCTAAAACCGTCAACATCAGTGTTATAACCGACACCTTTAGCGTCAACACAGTTAACCGCACCATAAGGCAATGCACTTTTATGCAATCCTACTGCACTTCTATAACACTCTTCTTTATGCGGGATTGTTACACTATAACCATCCATATTAGGGTGTTTTTTTACAAACTCGCTAACACTTTCCACCTCATATAGTTTATATTCAGCATTTCTTCCTGATAACTTAAATAGTTGCTCGTGAATAAACGGTGACATAGAATGCGATAGGCTTCCACCAATTAATCCGTACTTTTCCATCACATCATCTCTAAAACTTTAATTATTTCTAATGGACTATCAACAATATACTTACTTCCTAATTCCTCATGCAAACTACGAGGCCTGAACCCCCAGCTGACACCGATGAAATCTATTTTACTATTTTCTGCAGTCTGAAAATCCACCTCTGAATCGCCAATATAAACAGTATTTTCATAAGTAGCGCCCATTAAATCCATCGCAAGCCATACCCCACTTGGATTAGGTTTTGGTAGGACACTTTCACTCTCGCCTATAGCAATTGGTAAAAATCCATCAAACAAATCCTTAGCAAGCTCTTTAACACCAGCGTCGAATTTATTTGACACTACCGACATTTGAATATTCATTTCTTTTAGCTTGCACATTAAATTCAATATGTCTTTATACGGTTTAGTATTATCATTTTTATGAACATCATAGTATTGCTTAAAATTATTAAAACAAACATTAAAGTCACTCTCGCAAGTTCCGCTTGGCACTGCACGATCAATTAAAACTTGAATTCCATTGCCAACAAATGACAAGATTTCATCTAAACTTCTCTCAGGGAAACCGCTCAAATTAAGCGCATGATTAGTTGCCTCTCTAAGATCTGTGATAGTATTTAATATTGTTCCATCCATGTCAAACACAATGTTTTTTATCCTCATAGTAAAATCCTCCATAATAACGCTATTTATATATAAACTAACCTTATTACTATATATTATATACTAATTATATAACAGTGTCAATGCTATAATTGCAAAATTATACACATACTAAAATAAAAACATGACTACGAAAATCGTAGTCATGTTACCATATAAATTACATTCTATTTTTCCATTGTTCTTTAGCGTATCTAACGCCTATATGCTGTTTATTATTAGCAAGTAGCATTTTACCAATTACATTTGATAAGCCTTCTCCATTACCGTTGATATTACTAACATATATCGAGTTCAAATACTTTGCAATCTCAATTTCGCTAGCATCAATAACATACTCAACCATACAAAGAATATGGTTATAATCACTGTCATATAATACTTCAACTTTATGCTCAAGTGCATTATCAAAGCAATCAAAGTATCCTTTCCAAAGTTTACTAAACTGATCATTTGTAGCAATAACTTCACGACCACCATTCTCTATAATATTCATTACAAAATCACGTTCGCCAACAAACTCTCTCCTGCCAAGACTCAAAACATACTCGTTACTATCATCATTAGAAAGAATGTTGTAGTGACTAAAATAGCCATCTTCACTTTTAACCGTGCTAATAAAACAAGCAAGTCCATGGCATGTATTCGTTTGTTTATCTAAACTATCAATATTAGAATAAAGGTTAAAAACAGATTCCTTATCACTAGTGTCTGCACTGACATGGCTTAAATAACTCTCTGCCAAGCTAGCCTTAAGTGCAACACTCGGAACGCTACTTATACCATCACTTGCAATCTCAGACAATTCAGTAATATCACCTGTCATTAATAAATCAATAGTAATTGCCATCATATCTGCAATCGCAAGCCATATTAATGGATTATCAGGTAATCTCTCGCCTTTTTCCCACATGCTAATGCTTTTGTTATTATATGTAATACCAGCTCCCATATCCTCAAGCTTAGCATTAAGCATAAGTGCAAATTTTGATTGAGTTAGGGAATGAATCTTCCGAAACTCTTTTAGATTATCCCTAAATCTTATCATAAAACCCCTTACTTTTTGTTGTTATTCTGTATTGTAATTATATCTTATACAAATATAAATGTCAATTAAATTCATCAAATAAATTCAAATATTCCACATCTAGTAGATTTATGTAAATTCTAATATATAATCAATTCTTTAACACTTTATCCACATCATGTTCATTTACACATCTATTAACATACAATTAACTTGCATATTCAAGGTATTTTCCACATTATGTGGATAACAATATTAATTTCTGATCGATTTATATAAATTCATACAAAAAAAACACACTATGTAGAATGCATTCTACATAGTGTGGATTGATATTTTATTTATAAATTATAAAGAAACTTCTTCGTCAGACTCATTAACTTCGCCTAATACGATTTCGCCTTCAACTTCAACTTTAGCTGAATCTTCTTCAAAAATCTCTGATACTTCAGCGTCTTGAGCTTCTGCTTTCTGCTTATCTTTTTTTGCTTTCTTAGATGCTTTTTCAGCTTTCTTATCAGCAGATTTTGCAGCTTCTTCAGCGTCGTCTAATGAAACAATGCTATCTTCTTCAATTACTGCACCAGCCTCAGTTACTACTGGAGACTCGCCGTCTGCAGAGTTAACAACTGTATAAATTGCAGCTTTATCTAAAGTAACAAGAACTGGATTCTCTTCTGTACCAACATTCAATTGCAAAATATTAGTTGCATCATCTATAGCACAAACTATACCAACAAAACCACCAATAGTTCTAACTTGTGAACCTACAGAAAGTGTGCTCATCATTTCTTGAGCTTGCTTCTTTCTTTTCTTTTGAGGTATAATTGTTACTACTAACATTAAACCAAACAATCCTACTAACATTACTGGCATTATCCAGCTACTTGCTGCTGCAATTAAATTTATCATATTATCTCCTTAATTTAACTATAATTATATAGCTTTTTTATATTATACAACATTTATTATATTATTGCAAATAATTTAATGCAATAATATTTTTATTTCTATATTTACTTTGCTTTTTTACCCCATTCATACCGAGAAGTAAATTCAGTGTAAAAATCACCAAACCTATCATTCATTATAGCATCTCGGATATCTTCCATTAGTTTAATTAAAAACCTTAAATTATGTATCGAAAGCAACTCCCCACCTAATATCTCTCCTGCATTTAGAAGATGTCTGATATATGCTCTTGAAAAGTTTTTACAACAATAACAATCACACTCTGGGTCAACTGGAGAAAAATCTTCTTTGTATTTAGCATTTCTAACAGTTAAATTACCATCTCTAGTGAAAGCAGTTCCGTTTCTAGCCATTCTAGTTGGAAGAACGCAGTCGAACATATCTATTCCGCGCATTACTCCTTCAACAAGACAATCAGGACTGCCAACACCCATTAGATATCTAGGCATATTATCCGGATAATATGGTTTCAAAACATCTAACATTTCATACATAACAGGTTTAGGCTCACCGACTGATAAACCACCGATAGAAAATCCGCACTGAGCGTAAGGAAGTATTCTTTCTATCGACTCGCGTCTAAGATCAGCAAACATATTACCTTGAACAATCGGGAATAAACATTGATCTTCTCTTGTTTTGTGCTTATGACATCTATCAAGCCAACTCATAGTCCGCTCTAATGCTTCTCTTGATTCGCCATGCGTTATACCGCTTGCAGTACATTGATCAAATGCCATCATAATATCACTACCTAATGCCTGTTGAATATCAACAGCTTTTTCAGGCGTGAAAATATGCTTTGAGCCATCAATATGACTCCTAAACTCAACATGATCATCATTTACTTTGCGTGTATTACTAAGCGAAAACACTTGAAAACCACCACTATCAGTTAATATAGGTCTATCCCAGCTCATAAACTTGTGAAGCCCACCCGCTTTTCTAATGATTTCATGACCTGGTCTTAAATATAAATGATATGTATTGCTTAATATAATACTTGATCCGATACTTTTAAGATGATCCGGAGTCAAACTTTTGACTGTTGCATTAGTTCCAACCGGCATAAATACTGGCGTATCAATAACTCCGTGTGGAGTTGTAAGCTTGCCAACTCTCGCACCTGACTGACTACATACTTTAATTACTTCGTATTTAAACATTTTATCCTCGCTATTTTATAAAAGTTGCGTCACCAAAACTGAAAAATCTGTACTTTTCGCTAACTGCTTTATTATACATTTCTAAAGTTTTTTCACGACCACAAAGTGCACTTACCAACATTATTAAAGTAGACTCTGGCAAGTGAAAATTAGTAACAAGTGCTTTTACTACCTTAAATTTATATCCTGGATATATAAAAATATTTGTATCTCTACTGGTAGCAGTAATTACCCCGTTATCATCAGATAGACTTTCAACAACTCTAACTGATGTTGTACCTACACATATCACTCGCCTATTTTCACTAGTCGCTTTATTAATTATATCCGTATTTGCTTGGTTTATACTGCAATATTCACTGTGCATATTGTGAGTTAAAATATCATCCACTTTAACAGGTCTAAAAGTTCCTAACCCAACGTGCAATAAAACCCTTGCAATTTCAACGCCTTTTTCCTTAAGGCTATCTAAAAGTTCGGTAGTGAAATGCAATCCTGCAGTAGGCGCAGCACTAGATCCACTCTCGCTGCAATATACTGTCTGATATCTATCCTTATCCTCTAAAGTTTCAGTGATATAAGGTGGAAGCGGCATACTACCGATTCTATCTAGAATATCCTCAAAAACTCCTTCAAAGGCAAATTTAATAATCCTGATACCTTGATCGCAAATTTCGGTTACTTGTGCAGAAAGCTCATCATTGAACTCTATCACCGTGCCAATCTTTAATTTTTTAGCAGGCTTCACTATACACTCGTAATGATAATAATCAATTCTTTTAAGCAATAAAATTTCTATCACTTCATCAGGTTTACCCTCTCTATGGCAATGCAATCTTGCAGGTATAACTTTAGTGTCATTTATAACCAGTACATCGCCTTTTTCCAAATAATCAACAAGATTAAAAAATTGCTTATGCTCGATAGTATCTGACTGCCTGTCATATACTAACATTCTAGAGTGGTCACGTGGATATATTGGAGTTTGCGCAATCAGCTCATCAGGCAATTCATAATAAAAATCACTCTTTTTCATCTTTAATAATTCCTTCTTTTTCATATTGTTTAATAAGCTCTAACCTATCATCTGGCAGTCTTTTACCCAAATGTTCGTATGCAGCAGGCAAGCAGACCCTACCTCTAGGAGTTCTAGCAATAAATCCGATTTGCATTAAATACGGTTCACATACATCCTCTAAAGTATTACTATCTTCGCCAACTGAAGCGGATATTGTATCTAATCCTACAGGTCCACCATTGAATGTATCGATTATTGCAAGCAATAATTTTCTATCGATATAATCAAGACCACGATCATCAACTTCCATAAGGCTAAGACCTTTTTGAGCAAGCCCTATGCTGATTCTTTTATCATCTGATAAAACCTCTGCAAAATCTCGCATCCTTTTCAGTAATCTATTTGCGATACGTGGAGTTCCTCTTGATCTTCTTGCGATTTCATAAGTTGCTTCACTATCAATTTCCACATTCAAAAGATTTGCTGACCTATCAACAATAATGGATAAATCTTCCGGAGAATACATTTCTAGTCTAAGATTAACGCCAAATCTATCTCGAAGTGGACTTGTAAGCATTCCCGCTTTAGTTGTTGCACCAATCAAAGTAAACCTTGGCAAGTCAATCCTTAGACTTCTTGCTGAAGGCCCTTTACCAATTACAATATCAAGTGCGTAATCTTCCATTGCTGGATATAATATTTCCTCAACATTTCTATTAAGTCGGTGTATTTCATCAATAAACAGAATATCATCATCTGCTAAATTTGTTAATATTGCTGCTAAATCTCCTGCTTTTTCTATTGCAGGACCACTAGTAACACGGATTTGAGCACCCATTTCAGTTGCAATAATATGCGACAATGTAGTTTTACCTAACCCGGGAGGGCCATAAAGCAAAACGTGGTCAAGAGCTTCCCCTCGATTTTTAGCTGCTGTGATAAAAATTTCTAAATTGTTTTTAATTTTATCTTGACCGATATAGTCACTCATACTTTTAGGACGCAAAGAGTTTTCTTGAATATCCTCAGTATTTCTAGTGCTAGTAATCAGTCTATCATCATCGTTGTCATCAAACATTGAGTGTCCTCCTATCTATCCATTCCTCTTAGCGCAAGTGTAATCATTGCATTAGTTGTTGTCGCGGTTTCGCTAGCTTTCATGACAGCTTTATAAGCATCCATTTTGCCAATACCAAGCGACACAAGTGCAGTTACAGCATCATTAATTTCCATACTTGCAGCAACACCGACATTATCAACGCCGCTACTAGTAAACTCAGAAATATCAACTTTTTCTTTAAGCTCTAAGATAATTCTTTCAGCAGTTTTTTTGCCGACACCCTTTATCTTAGATAAGCTTGCAGTATCACTGCTTGCAATAGATACTGCAAGAGTTGCACTATCAACACCAGATAAAATCCCAATCGCCATCTTGCAACCAACACCATTAATATTGATCAACTTTTCAAACATACGCTTCTCGTCAAAATGCACAAAACCGTATAAAGCAAAAGTATCTTCCTTGATATGATTATAAGTATACAGCTTAACATCTTCACCAACTCTAGGCAACTTTGACAATGTATTTCCTGATACTACTATATTGTAGCCAATACCATTATTATTTACAACAACAAGTCCATCCGAGTTAACATGATCAACTTTACCACTTATAAAAGCGTACATAATCCTCCTTTATTTTGCGCATATAAAACTACTTATTTTTAAGCCATAGACCGCATATTCAATGATTAAATACTATTATTTCACCCTGAATTGTCCTGACATTCTGTTAGTCTGTCCATGAGTTATTGCAGCAGCAAGCGCATCAGCTGCATCGTCAGGTCTAGGGATATTTTTTAGTCTAAGAATAGTTTTCACCATCTGTTGCACCTGCATTTTATCCGCACGACCTGATCCTGTAACTGCTTGTTTTATTTGGTTTGGGGTGTACTCAAAAATACTTCCACAATGCTTTGCAGCAGTCAAAAGCAGAACCCCTCTCGCCTCTGCAACAGTAATTGCAGTCTTAGTATTAGTAGAGAAAAACAACTCCTCGATAGAAATTTCATCAGGCTTATACTGCTCAATTAATTTCTTCAAGCACTTTTCAATCATGCAAAGTCTGGCAGGCTTACTCTCCTCTTTCGGAGTAGTAATAGTGCCGTAATCTATCATTTTGAAATTGCCTCGCTCTACCTCGATTACCCCATAACCTACAATTGCGATTCCTGGGTCAATACCTAAAATAATCATATATAAAAAACACTGCAAGCTTATGATACTTGCAGTGACCTTTTTTTTGGATTTAATTAAACTCTTGACATGTAAGAGCCGTTTCTAGTGTCAACGCGAACAGTATCACCTTCGTTAACAAATAGAGGTACTTGCAAAATGTAACCAGTTTCTAGAGTTGCAGGTTTAGTAACGCCTTGAGAAGTGTTACCTTTAATTCCTGGCTCGCAGAAAGTGATTAAAAGTTCAACAAAGTTAGGAGGCATTACTGAGAATGGTTTGCCCTTAAAAAACTCTATATCAACTTTCATATTCTCTTTAACAAACATTAATGCCTCAGAAACACTTTCCTCATTAAGAGCAGTCTGCTCAAAAGTCTCAGGATCCATAAAGTAAAATAACTCACCGTCAGAATATAAATACTCTAGAGTTTTTCTCTCGATATGAGCAAGCTCAAATTTCTCTGTTGGGTTAAATGTTTTGTCAAGAAGACCACCATTAATAACGTCACGAATCTTAGTACGAACGAAAGCAGCACCCTTACCTGGTTTAACGTGTAGAAACTCCGCTATAACCATTACCTTGCCATCCATCTCAAATGTAATTCCTTTGCGGAACTCACCAGCTTGTATATAAGCCATAATTACCTCCAGTAAAAATTAATTAGTTTATTATTTCCAATTTTTTATGTGAAGTTGTAAGATTAATTGCTCTCGCACCACTCACAACGATCATATCTTCAATACGTATACCGCCAAGACCTTCTATATATATGCCCGGCTCTACTGTCACTACCATATTATCAATCAGAACTTCCGACGAATTACATTTACTCGACAAGTAAGGAGCCTCATGAATATCAACGCCCACACCATGACCTAGTGAGTGAGTAAAACACTCTCCATAACCAAAGCCGATAATATAATTTCGTGCAATTCTATCAGCTTCTGCATACGGCATACCTGATCTAATCGATGCAATTGCAATTTCATTTGCACCCAATACACAATTATATATTCGCTTGATAGCATCACTGCACTCACCAAACACAAAACATCTAGTCATGTCTGAACAATAGCCATCGCACTTAGCGCCAAAATCAATAAGAATAATATCTCCGACTTTCAATTTTCTGTCAGAAGGCTTTGCATGAGCAATAGCAGAATTTTCACCAAAAGCTACAATTGTATCAAAGCTTAAGGCATCAGCTCCGCCGATTTTCATAATATACTCAAGCCGGGCTGCAAGCTCTCGCTCACTAACGCCCAACTTTATATACTGTTTAAGATTATCCAAAGCAAGTTCAGCAATATTTTGCGATTTTTTGATTTTATCAATTTCCGCATTGCTTTTAATTGATCGTATTTTTGCCATTTCTTTGCTTGCATCATAACATTCAAAAGGAAGTAAAAGATGCTTTATAAACAAATATTCACTATGCATAACATCACTATCAAAAGCAATCTTATTGATGTTGTTTTCACAAAGCACTGATGATATAACTTTAGACGAAGTTGCAGGAGTAATTTCCACTACAATCCAATCATCAGATAAATCACGCTTAGCTTCAATTATAAATCTACCATCAGTGAAATAATATTGCGCTGTCCTTGTTGTCAAGGCATAACAATAATCGGCTAGAAAACCAGTCGAGTACCTCACATTAGATGGTGCGGCATTTAACACTGCGTCAACATTAAGTCTATCAATCAATTTGCGATATTTATTCATATAGTCATATTATATCATAAAAAATTAATGTTGTAAATGAATTTTTGATTATTTTTAATATATACAGTATTATTTTATCGAAAACATATAGATAATTATCAGCAATATGTCTTTATTTTATACTGTTGTAATAGTTTTTCATATATAGGCTATCTTCAGTCTGCGTACCTGCTGACTCACATACAACATACGGATGAATATTAAACTCATGAAAAGCTTTAGCAAGTGGCTCGAAATCTGGGCCAAACACCTCATCTTCAAAAGTTAAATGCCTGACCTCACCCTTTGCAGAATACTCAATTTTGCTAAAGTGAATATGCATATTATCAACTTTTTCAAACCCAACACCATTAATAAATTTGTCTATTATTTTAGCATAATCATCATATCCGTTGATTCCGCCACAAGTCCTAGAGTTTAAATGACCAAAATCAATACAAGGAATAAGCATCGGGTCACGAGAAACAATTTCTATTACTTCATCAATATCACCTAATTGAGCTTGTTTGCCCATAGTTTCAACTGATAGTAAAATATCATTATGGCTATTCTCATAAAGATCCTCAATTAAAATATCCATTCTGCCTAATAGTATATTCATAGCATCACGTCTATCTTTTTTAAGCGGACTGCCTGGATGAAAAACACAACGATTACCACCAAGATTTTTGAGTGCAATTATGCTATCATTAATATACTTATGATTATTTTCAGCCTTAACCTCATCATCTGTTGCCATGTTAATAAAATATGGTGCATGTACGGAAATCTCCACACCATTTGCGGCAAACTCAGCACCATATGCTTTAGCAGTTTCCTCTCCAATTCTTACGCCACGACCAAAAGAATATTCAAATAAATCTAGTCCTTTTCCCTTTATCCATTTTGGTGCGTCAATAGTTTTGCTAAATCCGTCAGCTGCAAAGCTAAGCCCTGCTCCACTTGGTCCAAATTTAATCATTGTTTATTTCTCCTTTTTCATGTACAATGCTAAAAACATACATATCAAAAACCATTTAATTAAAAATAAATTACAATTAAATTTATCTTAATTTTTAATTGCGATTGATAATAAAACTGCATGTTTATTAGCTTATATATTATTAATTTCCGATGTTACTCTATTAAAATCAATGTCGATTTGTTTTTTCAAACTTGTTGCATTTTCAAACTTTTTAATTTCTCTTAAATAAGCGATGAACTCCACCGTGATACAACTTTCATAAATATCTCCGTCATAGCCAATTATAAAACTTTCGATATTGTAATTATAATCATCAAAAGTTGGGTGTGCGCCAACATTTGTAAGTGCTAAATATTTGACATTATTTACTATAATATTTGTTTTATATACGCCCGCTTTAATCTGTACTTTATCTAGCGGATATTCAATATTTGCAGTAGGATAACCTAGTACTTTTCCGCCAACATTGCGACCTCGCAAAACCTTTCCGCTAACTGAAAATGGATAAGGCAATAGATTATTAACCTCGGTAATTTCCCCAGCTGCTAACATATTTTTTATTTTTCTACTAGCAATTTTCAATCCATTTGCTTTAATTAAATCTTTAACAATTATCTTAATACCTTTATTGTTAAAATAATTCACAATATCAACGGCCTTATATAAAGCACCTTTTCCGCAGCAAAAATCGCTTCCTATAACTATCAATTTTATGTTATTATTTTGCGTTAAAGTTTGCAAAAAATCATACCCTTCCATCATCATAAATTCATTATCAAACTTACTGCTAATTACAAGCTTAACCTGCAATTTTTCAAATATTTCCAACCTTTCTGAGTAAGTAAAACATTGCTTATTATCACCATTAAAGCAGACTTCTGGACTGTTTCTAAATGTAAAAATAGCAGGAATTAATCCGCTATTTACACATTCAGAAATAAGACTACAATGACCTAAATGCACGCTATCAAAATACCCTAAAACTAGAGCAATTTCACCGCTTGATTTTTGATTAATTAATCTTTCTACTACTCTCATAGTTAACTCCCAAATTCATATTTTTAATTGACATTTTTATTATTTTAATATAACTATTTATACTAAAAATAACATATAATATCTCGAAATTAAATCAATTAATAACTAAAAAATTACCTAAATTTATTACTACCAAAGTCTAATTAAAACCTTAACTACTTCATTTTCATCTTTGCAAATTCCAAATATTTTGCCATCAATTTTAACTACGTAATCAGTATCATATCCACGAGCTGGGATATTAATTCCGTTCATAAGGTTGCTTACCTCATCACCTTTAACAATAACGCTAACTTCATCTTTTAAAAGTTCATCAACCGGCAAAATAAAATCCGCGACACCTTTTTCATATAACTCATCAATTGTCACCGTATTTTCTATATGGAATGATTTATTGCTAAGTCTAATTATGCTAGACATATACGCTAACCCACCTAAACTTTCAGCTAAATCTCTACAAATACTTCTTATATATGTGCCGCCCGAACAATGAATATCAAGCATAATTACGCCGCTATTATATTGCAAAATATCAATACTGAACACTGTAATTTTGCGTGATTTAATATCGACTACTCCGCCCGACCTTGCTACATCACAAGCCCTTTTACCATCAACTGCAATTCTTGAATATTGCGGAGGAATTTGATCAAGCACTCCAATAAAATTGCCAATAGCATTTTGCAAATCACCAATTTCAGGTATAACATTTGAAGTATCAGTAACTACGCCATAAGAGTCTAAAGTATCGGTAGTTTTACCAAAGGTAAAAGTTGCCCTATACAATTTATCGCCGCCAACGTAGTAATCAAACAATCTTGTTGCCTTACCAAAAACTATAGGTAAAACACCGCTTCCAGCTGGATCAAGAGTGCCTAAATGACCTACTTTAATCTTTTTATCACCGCAATATTCCCTAAGCAACCACCTAAGTTTGACTACAACATCTGATGAAGTCCAGCCAGTAGGTTTAACTACATTGAGTGCTCCTAGCATATTTCATCACGAACTGCTTTCAAAATCCTATCAATAACATCCTCATAAAACCCTGATAATCTACAACCTGCAGCATTTTTATGACCACCGCCACCAAACATCATTACAATTTTAGAGCTATCAACAGTATCATCCGACCTAAAACTAACCTTGAAATCTTTATCTTTCACTTCAGAAATTGACACAGCAACTTTAACACTATCTACATTTAGAATATTATTTATAATACCCTCAGTAGATGATGAATCAGTGCTGGTAGCGGCAAAATCATCTAATCTAAAACTTATAATACTAATAGTATCATCGTCATAAAACTTAGCTTTATCAAGTACTCTTGTTTTAAGTCTAAATGTAGATAACTTAGTGCTTCTTAAAAAATGCGTTGCAATATCACTAGCCCTAATATCAAACTTTAGCAACTCACTTGCAACCCTCATAGTATCAGAAGTTACTGAAGAAAATGTAAAGCCACCACTATCAGTCACAAGACCGCAGTATAACAAACCTGCAATGTCCTTATCAATATCCACTAAACTTGATACTATATTATACATAATTTGAGTAGTTGATGCAGAATATATATCAACATAATTCATGTCCGCACTCTTTCGATTAGTCTTATGGTGGTCGATATTTATTGTTTTTCTACCACGATTAAACTCTCGAATGCTATTCCCCATACGCTCTACATCAGCACAATCAACAGAAATTGATAAGTCATAACAATCTAAATATTCAGTGTTAAATTTATCTACTCCATCAAGCATTTTCACTTTACCTTTTATTTCATCATCGCAAAAAATGTATGGTTTAGCACCATACATTTCTATTGCTTTAAACAAGGCAAGCCCTGAGCCGACAGTGTCGCCATCAGGGCTTACATGTGAAATAATAGCGATTGTCTTTGCTTTTTTGATAGCAGATACAATACTCTCTATAATCATTTTATTCCTCGCTTTTTTTAATATCACTTAGAATCTGGCTAATTTTAATACCATAACTAATGCTCCCATCTAGGATAAACCTAAGTTGAGGCAAAGCTCTAAGTTGAATTTTTTTCTTTAGGATATTTTTAATATATCCTTCTGCTTTATTAATTGCTTCAACGGCTTGTTTTTCTTCTCCATCCGCACCTAAAATACTTAAATATATCTTAGCTACAGACAAATCGCTATCTGTATCAACTTTCACGATACTAATTAACCCTTTAATTCTAGGGTCAGTTAGTTCCTCGCTGATGATAGGGGCAAGCTGTCTTTTCATTTCCGCATTTATTCTATCAATTCTATTACCTGCCATATTTATCTCTCTTCCTCGATTAGTAAGAATGCTTCGACACTATCGCCGACTTTCATCTCATTATATCCTTCTAGACCGATACCACACTCAAAGCCACTTGCAACTTCCTTAACCTCATCCTTGTTACGTTTCATAGAAGTGATGCTACCATCATAAACTACAACATTATCACGGATTAGACGGAATTTTGCATTACGAGCCATTTTACCATCAGTAACATATGAACCAGCAATTACGCCGACACCAGTAATACGGAAAATCTCACGGACTTCAGCATGACCAAGTACTTCCTCACGGAAAATTGGATCAAGCATACCTTTCATTGCCTTTCTAATATCGTCAATTACATCGTAAATAACACGATATATTTTGACATCAACAGAGTTACGATCAGCAAGAATTTTAGCTTTTGGCTCAGGTCTAACATTAAATCCTATAACGACTGCATTGCCAGTATTGGCAAGCATAACGTCAGATTCATTGATAGGACCAACAGCAGAATGCATGATAGTTAGAACAACTCCATCATCAAACATTTCCTCGCCAAGCTTTATAAGCTCTTGACGAACTGCCTCAACAGAACCTTGAACATCACCCTTGATAACTACGCCAAGACTCTTCTTTTCAGTTGCTGAGTAGTTTTTAAACATATCCTCAAGACTTCTGCTAGAGCTCTTTTTGTGCATATCTTCACGCTCTTTATTCGAACGCTCTTGAGCAACTTGTTTAGCTAATTTTTCATTCTCAACTACAATAAGTTGATCGCCTGCATTAGGAACTTCGCTGAATCCGTGTACAGAAACAGCAACTGAAGGTCCTGCACTCATTATATGTGTGTTAGCATTATCTAAAATAGCTCTAACTTTACCTACAACAGTACCTGCAACGACATAATCTGCAACTTTAAGAGTACCTGACTGGATAAGACAAGTCGCAACTGGACCAACGCCTTTATCAAGTCTAGCCTCAATAATTGAACCAGTCGCACGACAATCTCTAACTGCAACAAGCTCTTTAACCTCAGCTTGAAGTATAATACTATCAAGCAAAGAATCAATACCAGCACCAGTTTTCGCACTAACTTCGCAAACCATAGTTTCGCCGCCCCAAGCTTCTGGAGTCAAACCATATTGAGCCATTTGTTGCAATACTTTATCAGAATTAACAGTAGTTTTATCCATCTTAGTGATGGCAATCATTACTGAAACTCCCGCTTCTTTCGCATGAGATACTGCCTCAATTGTCTGTGGCATAAATCCGTCATCACCTGCTACCACTATAACAGCGATATCAGTAACCATTGCACCACGCTTACGCATTGTAGTGAATGCTTCATGACCTGGAGTATCAAGGAAAGTTATTTGCTCGCCGCGCACATCAATAGTGTAAGCGCCGATATGCTGAGTGATTCCACCAGCCTCCGTGCTTGCAACTTTTGTATTACGAATAAAGTCAAGAAGTGAAGTTTTACCATGATCAACGTGACCCATGATAGTAACTACTGGTGGACGCTTGATAAGATCACCTTCGTCAGTATTCTGAACGACGTTCTTATTTAGCTTATCCTCTGCAGTTTCATCAGGTCTATACTCAAGTGTGATACCAAACTCCAAAGCAAGTAGCTCGGCAGCATCAAACTCAATTACGTCATTGATAGTGATCATTTGACCTAAGTGGAATAACTTTTTAATAATCTCAGTACTCTGCTTACCAATTTTTTCAGCAAGAATTTTTACTGGGATAAATTTACTATTAACGTATGCGACTTCGATATTGACAGTGTTAGGAGTAAAGTCATTAACTTTCTTTATCTTCCTAAGCTTTTGATGTCTTACAGTATCCTCGTCGTAAATCATTCCGCCACCAAAGCCACGTCTTGCATAAACACCAGTGCCTCTAGCCCTAGGATTACGCTTATCAGCATATGCACTTTCAAATGGTTTCTTTTTCTTTTGAGTATCTTTTGTTATTGGTGGAGGTGTAAGATCAGCCCTTGGCAATCTAGGAACACCACCGTTATTATAGCCACCGCCCGCTGGACGATTGTTATTATATCCGCCACCAGTATTATTGTTATAACCAGTACCCGCTGGACGATTATTATTATACCCGCCACCTGAATTGTTGTTATAACCAGTACCAGCTGGGCGATTATAAGTCGCTGTTCCTGTTCCTGTTCCTGTTGGACGATTGTTATAAGTCGCTGTTCCTGTACCTGTTGGGCGATTGTTATAAGTCGCTGTACCTGTACCTGTTGGGCGATTGTTATAAGTCGCTGTGCCTGTACCTGTTGGGCGATTATTATTATTATATCCACCATTCGGACGATTATTATTAGGTATAAAAGTCTTTGGTGCAGTTGTTGCAGCTGGTGTTGTTGCAGCTGGTGTTGCAGCCGCTTCAGACTTTACTGACGCATCAGAAGTAGTTTTATCAGCAGAAACAGCAACTTTATCAGTAGCACTTGTTTCTAACTTAGGACTAACTTCAGCTTTAACTTCAGTTTTCGCCTCAGATGCAACATCAGACTTTGCAGCAACTTTAACTTCAGCACTTTCAGCGGCTTTAGTCTCAGTTATTGCAGTAGTTTTTTCAGTAGCTACATCTTTTTTAACAGCAGCAGGAGTTTCGCTAGAAGTAATTGGTGCAGCTTCAGAAGTGGCAACCTTAGCAGCAGGAGCTTTCGCAACTACAGCCTTATTATTTGCAGCATCTTCTTTCGCAATTTTGTCAGCTTCTATCTCTTTGATAACTGCCTTACGACTACGAAGTCTATCACCTATATCATCTATTTTATTTTTCAAACCTTTAATATCTCTAGACAACGCACCTACACTGTTGCTCTTGATATTAGGTAGTTCCTTAATTCTATCTACTAGACTTAAT
>CAMQSU010000010.1 GCA_947037025.1 uncultured Clostridia bacterium
CTGCTGCAACTCGTGATCTTATTGAGCATGGTGCGGATGTAGTAAAAGTTGGTATCGGTCCTGGATCGATATGTACAACTCGTATCATTGCAGGTATCGGAGTTCCGCAAATGACTGCAGTAGTTGATTGCGCGGAAATGGCTGATAAATATGGCAAACGCATTATCGCTGATGGAGGAATTAAATTCTCTGGTGATATCGTAAAAGCTTTGGGCGCGGGTGCAAGTGCTGTTATGATTGGCAGTTTGTTTGCAGGTACTGCAGAGACACCGGGCGAAATTGAAATGTTTCAAGGTAGAAGCTTTAAAGTATATCGTGGAATGGGATCAGTTGGCGCTATGAATAACGGCAGCCGTGATAGATATTTCCAAGCTAACGCTAAAAAATTAGTTCCTGAAGGCGTTGAGGGTAGAGTTCCGTTTAGAGGAAGCTTGCAAGAAGTTGTTTTTCAATTGCTTGGTGGTATTCGTAGCGGTATGGGTTACACTGGAATGCCTGATATTGAGTCATTGCGTACAAAAGCTCAGTTTGTGAAAATTTCTAATGCGGCACTCGTTGAGAGTCATCCTCATGATATTAATATTACTAAGGAAGCTCCAAACTATAGTACAAAACCTTAATTTTAGCAATAGGATTATGAATTTTGTAAATGTATGTATTTATAGTTGATTATTATATAATATAAATAATAAAACCACTGTCACGCTAAAATGTTGATAGTGGTTTTTTTCTGCAAAAATAATTGATATTATATTTATTGATAATCAATCATATTTATGTCGATTTGCAAAAAAATTTACACTTCATGCAAAAAAAATATAACATTTACATATTGCTAGTTGATTTTTCTATTATAATAGTATATAATTAGAGTGTATAGATAGGATTAATTTTGCATTTGCATTTGCACGTGTAATAAGTGAGTAGTAATTCAATTATTTATAAATTATATCTGGGAGGGTCTAAAATTGGAGAGAAAAGTTATTGTATTATTGATTGCGTTAAGTAAATTTACTCAAGAAAAATTTGTAATACTAGAAAAGTCAGAAATATTAGACTCTATAATGTCGGATGTTGTGAATGAGACTGAACTAGATAACGTAATGGAATTTATAGAAAAAAGCAAATTGATATCAGTTAAATATAAATTTGACGAAGAATATTGCTTAGCGTTTACTGAAAAAGGTTTAGTTACTGTTGCAGATATTGAGAAGAAAATTGAAGAAAAACAGATTGCGGCAAAAATGCAAGAGGAATTAAAAGCGGCTGAGGCTGCAGAAGCTCTTGCTGTTGCAGCTACGGCTAGGACTTACATTTGGAGCTCTAATAAAGATGCCGCTAAGCCTACTCGCAAAAGATTAAAAAGAAATAATCCTTGCAATATTGAGGAGGCTGCTGATGAAAGCAAAGATAATATTGAGCAAATTGCTGCATCGGATTACTTGCCAAGTAGCTTAAATGAGTTAGTCGAACAAAAAGTAATAGTTCAAACAAAAATTGAAGTCATCAAGGAAACATATAGCAAAGCAAAAGTTTTTTTCATCGGTTTGCTTGGTGGTTTTCTAGGAAGTGGACTTGTTGCTACTACATATATTTTAGTAGAATTGTATTTAATATAAGTGAGGAATAAATATGTTAAGTAGAAAAGAAAAAGTTGTCATGAAGTCGATATATTATGAGGCAGTTAAGAAAAAAGGCGTTTGCCTTATGCGTCCGATTGATGTAATGTCGAACATGACTCCAAAAGTAGAGATTTCTTGTGATGATGTTGATATAATTATTAATGCTTTAGAGCTTGATGGTTATTTTGATAAGATTGAAACAAGCAAAAAAGGTGAAACATTTTGGTGTTTTACACTTAAGCAGAAAGGACACGCATTTTATCGTGAAATATTAAATGAAAAGCGCGCAATTTATTTCAAGATATCGTTATCAGTAGCAATTGCTATAGGTATTTTTATATTCAAGTTGATTCTTGATGCGATTGCAGGCAATTAAAAGGGTATAATGTTAAGCAGATAAAAATTTTACGCAAAAATTTATATACAATATATAATTAACATGATAATGTATGTAATATGTTATCATGTTTTTGTTAATAATAATGAATGTAATATATTATCTGATAAATTGATCATCTAGATTGAATAATTGTTATTGGATAAAAAGCCGCAAGGGAGGAATATGGAAGAATTTAATTTAGTCAGTAAATATCAGCCTTGTGGTGATCAGCCTGCTGCAATTCAATCGCTTACGGACGGTCTAAATGATGGCTTAAAAACGCAAGTTTTATTAGGTGTAACTGGTAGCGGCAAGACATTTACCATGGCAAATGTTATAAAAAATGTCAATAAACCAACCTTAGTAATAGCGCATAATAAGACGCTAGCAGCGCAGTTGTGTAACGAGTTCAGAGAGTTTTTTCCTGATAATGCAGTTGAATATTTTGTATCATATTACGATTATTTTCAGCCAGAAGCATATATTCCTAGGTCAGATACCTATATAGAAAAAGAGCTTCAAATTAACGATGAAATTGATAAGCTTAGGCACTCTGCAACAAGCAGTTTATCTGAAAGGCGGGATGTTATTGCCGTTTGTTCCGTTTCATGTATTTATGGTTTAGGTGCACCGCTAGAGTATTACAATATGGCACTTTCACTCCGCCCGGGAATGCAAATGGATAGAGATATTTTAATTGCAAAACTTGTAGCGATACAGTACAAGCGTTCCGACTTAGATTTTATGCGTTCTACATTTAGAGTTCGTGGTGATGTGGTGGAAATCATGCCAGCAGATCATAGCGAAACGGGACTGCGCATTGAATTATTTGGTGATGAAGTGGAGAGAATTACTGAGTTTGATCCGCTAACATCTAAGGCGATCACATCGCTTAGCCATGCAAATATTTTCCCTGCCTCACATTATGTTGTTAACAGCACTACTATGGAAGGAGCGCTTGGTCAAATTGGTAAGGATATGTTAGGTCAAGTATCGCACTTTGAGGAGAGCGGAAAATTGATTGAGGCGCAGCGAATTAAAGAGCGTGTCAGCTATGATTTAGAGATGATGCGTGAGATGGGATATTGTAACGGTATCGAGAATTACTCAAGGTATTTTGACGGCAGAGTTGTAGGTCAAATGCCATACACTCTGATTGACTTTTTCGGAGATGATTTTTTAATTATAATTGACGAGTCGCATATTACCTTGCCGCAAATTCGTGCTATGTATAACGGGGATAAAGCAAGAAAGAAAAACCTTATTGAGTTTGGTTTTAGACTGCCTTCAGCATATGACAATAGACCTCTTGCATTTGAGGAGTTTGATAGCAAAATCAAGCAAATGGTTTGCATTTCTGCAACGCCGGCAAAGTATGAGTTAGAGCTTGCAGATAATATTGCAGAGCAAGTAATTAGACCGACAGGACTACTTGATCCAAATATAGAAATCCGCCCTATTGATGGTCAAATTGATGATTTATTGTCAGAAATTTATAGAGTTACACAGGCTGGATTTAGGATTCTTGTTACAACATTAACTAAAAAAATGAGTGAGTCGTTGACCGTTTATCTTAAAGAGCATGGCGTAAAAGTCAATTACATGCACTCGGAAATTGATACGCTTGATAGAATAGATATTATTAATGGACTTCGCCGCGGCGAGTATGATGTTCTTGTCGGGATTAACTTGCTTCGTGAAGGACTTGACTTGCCAGAAGTGCAATTAGTAGCAATACTTGATGCGGATAAAGAAGGTTTTTTGCGTTCTCAATCAGCATTAATACAGACAATTGGGCGAGCGGCACGTAACAAGGATGGTCGAGTTGTTATGTATGCAGATAGGATTACTGACAGCATGAAATATGCAATAAGTGAAACTGAAAGACGAAGAAAAATACAGGAAGAATATAACACATTGCATGGGATTACACCTACTACAATTGTAAAAGATATAGTTAATACTTTAGAAATTTCTAAAAAAATCGATACTAAAGAAAGCAAAAAGAAAGCTACTAAAGATGTTAAGAAGGAAATTGAAATTCTTAAAAGCCGTATGGCGATTGCATCTAGCAAGCTTGACTTTGAGACGGCGATTAAGTGTCGTGAAGCAATTAGTGAGCTTAAAAAGCAAATTAGAGAGAAGTAAGCAATTATAACATTGGATTATGTAGTTGTGTAATATATGACTGTATATCAATAATATATAATGTATAGTTATATATTTATACAAATTAATTATAAATAATGGAGAAATATGAAAGAAGAAATATATGTAAAAGGTGCTAGGGTTCATAATCTGAAAAATATTGATGTTATGATACCTCGAAATAAACTTGTAGTTATGACAGGAGTTTCAGGCTCAGGCAAGTCTTCGCTTGCTTTTGATACTATTTTTGCTGAAGGGCAAAGGCGTTATGTAGAGAGCTTATCATCGTACGCTAGGCAGTTTTTAGGGCAAATGGATAAGCCTGATGTTGATTACATTGATGGGCTTTCGCCAGCAATATCAATTGATCAAAAAACAACATCGCATAATCCGCGCTCAACTGTAGGTACAGTTACGGAAATATACGATTATTTAAGGCTTTTATATGCAAGAATCGGCATTCCGCACTGCCCAAAATGTGGAGAAGTTATTTCTCAGCAGTCAGTTGATCAAATTGTTGATAGAGTGCTTGAGTATAAAGATGGCAGCAAGCTAAAAATTGTTGCACCAGTTGTGAGAGGTCGCAAGGGTGAGTATTCAAAAATGCTAGATGGCTTCCGCAAAAGTGGCTATTTGCGTGTTCAAATTGATGGCATTGATTACATGCTTGATGATGACGATATACAGCTTGACAAAAACTCAAAACACACTATTAGTGTAATAGTTGATAGATTGGTGCTAAAAGAGGGTGTAAATAAGAGACTTTCAGATAGTATTGAAGTTGCAATCAAGCTAGGTTTAGGACTTGTTCAAATTCAGGCAGATGATAAAGACGTTCTGTTTTCTACAAAATATGCTTGCGCAACATGCGATATTAGTATTGAGGAATTAACGCCAAGAATGTTTAGTTTTAACAGTCCGTTCGGCGCTTGTCCTAACTGTCATGGATTAGGATTTACTAAAGTTGTTGACATTAATAAACTTGTTAAAGATTGGAGTCTTAGTCTTCGTGAAGGTGCTATGGATGTATCTGGATGGAACTTAGGTTCAGGCAAAATGTCTAGAGGTATTGTGGCTGCTGTTGCTAAAGAATATAACTTTAGTATTGATACTCCAGTTAAAGATTTATCTAATGAAATTATCGATATTTTGATGAATGGTGATAGCAAAGATTATCAAGTTGATTATGTTTCATCATCTTTTACAGGTGCACTTAATCGTCACTTTGAAGGTATTGGAACTAATCTTACAAGGCGATATAATGAGACAAGTTCTGATGGCGTTAAAAGTGATATTGAGCGTTATATGAAGACAGAACCGTGCGGTGTTTGTCACGGAAAACGATTGAAAAAAGAAGTATTAATGGTGACTGTTGCTGATAAAAATATTGCCGATGTATGTGCAGCGCCTATTGGCGAACTTGTAGAATTTTTTAATAACATACAGTTATCTGATCGTGATATCGCGATAGCTCATCAGATAATTAAAGAGATAAAAGCAAGACTTAGTTTTCTTAATAATGTTGGACTAAATTATTTGTCATTATCAAGGTCATCTGCAACATTATCAGGTGGAGAGGCGCAAAGAATTAGACTTGCAACGCAAATTGGTAGCGGACTTACAGGAGTTTTATATATCCTTGATGAGCCTAGTATCGGACTGCATCAACGCGACAATGACAGGCTGCTCGTCACGCTGCAAGCACTGCGTGATTTAGGTAATACTTTAATCGTTGTAGAGCATGATGAAGATACGATGGCAAAAGCTGATTATATTATTGATATTGGCCCTGAGGCAGGAGTTCACGGTGGCGAGGTTGTAGCAGTTGGCTCACCGCTTGATATTATGAAGTGTGACGCCTCAATAACTGGTCAGTATATGTCAGGCAAAAAGTTTATTGAAGTTCCGTCTACAAGGCGTGAAGGAAATGGACTTTTTATAACCGTCAATAATGCAAGACAAAACAATCTTAAAAATGTTACAACATCTATCCCTTTAGGAAAGTTTACTGCCGTAACAGGCGTGTCAGGATCGGGCAAAAGTAGCTTAGTTAATGGTATTATTTATCCGACTTTGCAAGCAAGGCTTATTAAACAAAGGGTTAGACCTCCTTTTTGCGCCGGATTTGCCGGCGTGGATAATCTTGATAAGGTGATTTGTATTGATCAGTCGCCAATTGGGCGTACTCCAAGGTCTAATCCGGCGACATATACAGGAGTTTTTACTGCTATTCGTGACCTATATTCTAGCACTCCTGAGGCAAAATCAAGAGGTTATAAGGCAGGACGATTTAGTTTTAATGTGTCAGGCGGAAGGTGTGAAAACTGTTCAGGTGATGGTATTATCAAAATTGAAATGCACTTCCTTGCAGATATTTATGTACCATGTGAGATATGTGGCGGAAAAAGGTTCAATCGTGAGACATTGCAAGTGCATTATAAAGGAAAATCAATCTTTGATGTGCTTGATATGACTGTTGATGAAGCTTGCATATTCTTTGAGAATTTGCCTTCAATTTATAAGAAAATAAAGACATTAAAAGAAGTTGGTCTTGGATATGTTAAGCTAGGGCAGCCAGCAACTACGCTATCGGGCGGAGAGGCACAAAGGGTTAAACTTGCAACAGAACTTGCAAAACGTAGCACCGGTAAGACTATTTATATATTAGATGAGCCGACTACAGGACTTCATACTGCGGATGTTTCTAAGCTAATTAATATACTAAATAGGCTTGTTGATAATGGCAATACAGTGCTAGTTATTGAGCATAACCTTGATGTAATTAAAGTTGCTGATCACATTATTGATTTAGGCCCTGAGGGCGGCGATAAGGGTGGTAAGATTGTAGTTTGCGGAACTCCAGAGCAGGTTGTTAAGTGTAAGAGCAGTTATACAGGGCAATTCCTTAAAAACAAGATTTAATAAATAAATTTAATAAAATAAAAATATGCACACATGTAAATGTGTGCATATTTCTATACATCTATATATTAATATATTAGCATACCGACATATGCTCATTTAGGCATATGCAAGTAATTTAATATATGTTATTGTATAATTTGATTCTTTTTGACTGCAAAGTTAAGTTAAACGTTATGCAAATTTAATTGCCGTTACAATACATTTTTGAACCTAAAAGCTAAAATATTTAGCTTATTTGCAGCATCTTCTTTTATAAATTCGCAAGAGTAGATAACATTGTCAAATTGATTACTTACAATATATCCATCTAATTGAGCAATAAGCACTACTAAGTCTTTAATTTCATCATGTGGATATGTCAGCTCTAAAATATCACGTTTGCATTTCCACCATTCTAGCATTTTTTTTGTCTCTACACCTGCTTTATCATATTCTTCATCAATAGCAAGTTGTTCTATATATTCAGTTTTTTCTATCAATTGGCCAAAAGTATTATGCAAGTTTACTTGATCAAGCACGCCAAATGTAATAATTGATACAAAAACTATTATTGCAGTTATAATTCTACCCATTGTTCACCTCATTTAAGCTAGTTAGCACTGCTGGCTTGCTTATTGGTTGCAAAAACAATTCACCATTATCGGTAACAGTAAGTAGTAGTACCTTCTTTTGCTTTAGATCGTATTTATCTAGTATTTTTCTGACTGTTTCTGATGATATTCCTGCTAGCTGCATGTTTTGAGAGAGCAATTTTCCCTCACATATTATCATATATGGAACACTTGCTTGTTGAGGTACTTCTAATCCTAAATCTTTAGATGTTAAAGGTGTGTATATAGATTTAGGGAGTACTGTAAGGTCACCGTTCGTCTCAACTATTGCATAATGTACTTGCGAAGGGGAGAAATATCCTGCTCCTCTAAGTGACTCTAAAAGGTCATTAATTGTCATGTCAAGCTCTGATATTGTTTTGTAATTGATACCTGTTGAGTCTATTACAACTATAGGTTTGCCATTTATAACGCGTCTAAACTTGATGCTGTGTTTAATCAGTTTTGTCAATACTAAATGTATGACAAATAATGTCAATATCGGTACAAGTCCATATAAAATCGGGACGGAAGTATCAGACATTGGTATGCACGCAAGATCAGCGGCAATTAAAGTTATAGCAAATTCAAACGGTTGTAATTCGCCGAGTTGCTTCTTGCCCATAAGCCGCATTGTGACTAATAGGAAGAAATATATCATTATCGCTCTAGAAAATATTATTAACATAGTACTAGTATCAGCATAATTATATTATATATTCTATTTAAAAGTATTATTTTTCCAAATGTCTATTACGATATATTTTTAACCCTAAAGGAATTAATATTGCTGAGAATAACATCGCGATAAGTATTGATGATATTGATAACCTTGCTAGTATGTGCAAATTAGTGTATGAACTGGCAATAATTGATACTAATACTGCAATCAATAATGATACACCAGTAATAATTACCGCTGTGATATTATATGATGAATTTATTTCTGTAGTCTTAATCATTTTATAAGTGTTAAGTGCAAGACCTATTGAGTGGTATACAAATAATCCTAGTGGATAGGCGAAAATATGCAATGTGCTAGCGCCTAGTGCAATCGTTGCGACAAGTCCAACCGAGCAAATCATGCATACACCAAAAGTCCAGTTTTCCTTGCCTAGTGTGTTAAGAATGGAAGTTTGAAGTTGATTTAAAACTAGTGGAATTATTATCAGTGCAGAGTATATTATCATGTCGCCAACTCTAGCATCATCATAGAAAAGACTTGCAATATCTCTACCACATACAAGAAATATTGCCATGAAAAACCCTGAGACAGCAACAGAAAAAAGTATAGAACTTTTGACTTTGGTGTGTATACTTTTCATGCCAAACTTTGATACATCGCTTGCAAGTTCTGGTATCATTACTATTATTAATGAGCTGACAATTGTGCCGGGAGCCATTACAATAGGCATCGCCATGCCACTCATTCTACCAAATTCTGATGTAGCATCGGACATAGAAAGTCCTGCACGAACAAGCAGTGATGGAAGTATCAGAGCGGTCATAGATGCAATTAGTGATGTAATGATTCTTGTTGTGGTGATAGGCGCTGATGCGGATGTTAGCTCTTGAATATGCCTAGGTTTTGACATTTTACCACCCATGAATATAAACATAATAAGGAGTACAATCATGCAAACTGCATCTGCAACAGAGTGTGCAAGTGCAAGCGTATTATATTCGTTATCCGTATATACACCCATAGATAATAATATTACTACTGTTAAAATTAGCATTATCTCGTCTAATGTCTCGACAAGAGAATAGGCGAGATATTTCTTTTTGCCCCAAAACCATGCTCTAAAAGTTGAATAAATACTGCCTGCAATAAGAGCGGGAAGTAATAACTGGAACACCGATTGGCATTTATCGTTAGAAAATAGCATGTTTAAAACACTAGGAAACATCATGAAGAACGCACATATAGAAGTAGAAATGCAAGTCGTCATGATGAGTGTGCTAGTTAGCAAGCTATCTGAATGAGTGTAATCACCAATCGCATCATAGTGAGCAATCTTTCTAGAAAGCGTCACTGGGAAGCCGCTCGACGAGAAACACATGAACATAAATAGAGTAGAGCTCGCGATTTGGAATACACCAATATTCTCCGCACCTAGTCGCCTAGATAGGAAAACATGAAAGATAAAGGACATTAATCTTGTCAAGACACTGAATGCAGTGACTACCATAAAGGATTTATATAATTTCTTAACCATAATATATCATATTGAGCTTAGTGGTTAAATAGAATAGTAAAAACAGGAGGATTTATGAAATATTTGCATAAAGTTAGAAAAGGTGACAGTTTAAGTAGCATTAGCAGTGGTTATGGCGTTTCAGCTAAGGATATATTAGATAGTAATAATATAACACGTGAGGGTGTGCAATTAGGTACTATATTATGTATTAATAAAATAGATGGTGTAAGACATGTTGTAAAACCATTTGAAAGTATTGATAAAATATCTAGTAAGTACGGAATAACTTCGGAAAAAATAAGACAATTTAATAATATTCTTAATGTTTTTGTCGGAGAAATTATCTATATTCCACATAAATAGTCGCAGTTATCAGCATAATGTGTACAAGTTGTCGCATATGATTTATTATCGGAGGTATTGAAATGGATATGAAAATGAAATTAAGATTGAAAAAGTCAGATTTGACTGATGTGGTAAAAAGTGTACTAATTGCGGTGATAACTTGCTTAGTATTAGTACTTGCTTTTGCAATGATAATGAAGTTTGCAGAGTTGCCTGACTCAGTTATTCTACCAGTTAATATAATGATAAAATGCATTAGTGTAGTAACGGGTGTGCTGTTTGGTATTAAAGCTGCCGAGCATGGCGCATTAAAAGGTTTTTTAACAGGATTGCTATTTGTAATAGTTACATATTTGCTTTTCTCTATTATCAATGGTGACTTTTCACTGTCATTGATGTCACTTGTAGACATTGCTATCATGATCGTTCAGGGCGTTGTAACGGGCGTAATAGTCGTTAATATCAAGAGCAGAAAGGCGGAGTAATATGAAGTTAGAGCTAAGAAAACTATTACCAATTGGTATATATAATAGTATAAATAGACTTGGAGAAGTTACAGAACTTAGGGTTAGAGTAAATAAAAAACTAGTTGTTCTGCTTCGCTCAAGGCGGATTGTTACTAGTTATATTTGCGATAAATCAGATGTTGATTATATACTTGCAGTAGCATCTGGTCACTCGCTTTATGCCGTTGAGGAAAGTATTAAACTTGGCTATGTTGCTTGTGAAGGTGGTATCAGGATAGGTGTGGTGGGTGAGGCTGTTACGGAAAATGGAAAGCTTTTAACACTTAAAAACATATCCTCACTCGTGATAAGAGTGCCGTGTGAGAGCGGCAGGGTGCCTGCAGAAATCACACCAATAATATCAAACTTTACTAACACATTAATAGTATCGCCGCCTTATGGAGGCAAAACAACATTGCTGCGTGAGATGGTTAAAAGGCTATCAAATAGCGGTAATGATATGCTTGTAATAGATGAGAGAAACGAGCTATCAGCATCAGTTAGCGGAAGTAGTAGTTTGAACCTTGGTGACAATACTGATGTGATTATTGGGGTTAGTAAAGTTGCTTGCTATGAAAGTGCTGTGCGTACAATGTCACCTAGAATTATAGCTACCGATGAGATATTTGGCAAGGTAGAAGTTGATTGCATTATTGATGCTGTCAGGTGTGGAATATCAGTGCTTGCAAGCGTTCATGCGGGCAGTATTGAAGCTATTTTCAGTGACGATAATTACTCAAGGCTTGTGCCTATAATTGATAATTATATACTATTATCAGCAATGCCTGTTGTCGGAACTATAGCAGATATAAGAAGGAATTGCTTATGTTAATACTTGGCGGAATAATATGTATTGCAAGTGCATTCATTGGTATTTGCATTAAAAAAATATATCGATATAAAATGTTATTTTGCATAGATACAGAAAGTTTTATTGAATACATAATTAGAGAAATACAGAGCAGTAAAACACCATTTATTAAAATCGTAGAAGATTATATATTAAATAATAAAAATGATTTATCTAACGGATTAAAAATGTATATTGATATGAGTAAAAGCGGCGTTATAACTAGCGAAAAAATATCAAAATTATCATGGAAAACTGCTGATAAAAAAGATGAAATAATAGTAAAAAACTTGCTTAGTTCTGTTGGGAAATATGACAGTAAAACACAAATTGAGAGCATAAGAAAATCGCTTGATCTGTGCAGAAAAAGACTTGATTTGCAAACAAAAAAATATAACAAAGAAGGAGTGATGGCATTTAACTTATCAGTACTTATCGGACTGGTTGTGCTAATAATATTTGCCTAGCTAAAGGGAGGAATATGGAGATAGATATCATATTCAAGATTGCAGGGATCGGACTTGTTACGTGGGTAATAAATTCCGTTTTGAAAAAAGCGGATAAAGATGAGATTGCGTCTTTTGTGACTATTGCAGGATTAATAATAGTATTATCAATAGTGTTAGATATGGTTGGCGGATTATTTGATAGTATCAAAGCTATATTGAGGTTATATTAATGGATATTTTTAAGGTGATAAGCATAGGTATTATTGGTGCAATTGTGTCATTAATGCTTAAAGCTACTAAGTCGGAGTTTAGTGTAATGACTGTGCTTGCAACAGGAATAATCATTGTGATATTAGTTTTATCATCGCTAACTGATGTTATTATCGCCTTCAACCAAATTGTAGAAAAATCAGGACTTGACAGTAGACTGTTTTCTGGCTTGCTAAAGATTGTTGGGATAGGGTATTTGACAGAATATTCTAGTAGTATGTGTCAGGATATGGATGCTGCATCAATTGGTAAAAAAATTCAGTTTGCCGGAAAGATAACTATATTTTTGATGGCAATGCCGATAATCACAGCACTGATAAATACTGTATCTAGCTTGCTAGAGTAAATGATAAATTTAATTAAAGGAGGTTACATGCTACAAAAAACATTAAGCAGACAAGGAAAACTAATGAGTAAAATATACAAGTGGCAAGTAATCCTTCTTGTTGCATTTGTGGGTATTGTGATAATGTTTATGATGTTGCCAACCGTAATTGGTGAGGGACAAAATCTTGCTGATATAGAAAATGAGCTTACTAATAATATTGCTGATAGGCTGGACGAGCTAGACTTGTCCGAACTAGAAGAGTTTGAAAAAATATTAAATGGTGGCAAAGTTTACGAGGGTGGTGCGGGGCAACTTATTGAGGATATTATTTCTGGCAGATATAGTAGTAATCCTGAGGAAGTGTTTGATCTTATTTTGACACTGCTTGGAGTTTCCGTCAAAGGAATGTTGCCACTTTTAATTACGCTTGTTGCAATTGCAATCATATTCAGTGTTCTTAAAGGTTTGTCAAGTGGATTTATGTCGCAGTCTACATCCGAGTTAATTTACTTTGTATGTTACTCAGCAATGATTGTGTTACTTATGACATCAATTGCGGGGCTTGTAAAAACAACGGTTGATACTATAGCATCAATGTCTAAATTGATGAATATAGTATTCCCTATTTTAGTCACACTTGTAACATCACTTGGTGGTGTTGTATCGGCGGGAGTTTATCAACCAATGATGGCGATCCTATCAGTCGGAGGGTCAAGTATTATTAATGCATTTGTTCTGCCATGCTTTATTGCTACAATGGTTTTATCTATTGTAGGATACATATCAAATAATGTAAAACTAGAGAAACTTACTAAGTTTTTTAAAACTGCTGGCGGTGTTGTGCTAGGTTGTGTGTTTAGTTTGTTTATGACATTTGTTACAATACAAGGAATAACGGGAGCTGTTGCAGATAATATATCAGTCAAATCAGCTAAATTTGCAATATCAAGCTATGTTCCTATACTTGGTGGATATCTATCAGATGGTTTTGATTTAGTGCTAGCATCAGTGGTGTTAGTGAAAAACTCTGTAGGTATGTGCAGCGTGCTTATAATGATATCGATAGTGCTTGCACCTGTGATTAATATAACAATATTTTTATTAGGGTTAAGGCTTATATCTGGCATAATTGAGCCGATCGGTGATAAGCGAATGAGTGAGATACTATACGCAATTAGCGACAACTTGACGCTGCTAATTGTTGCAATACTTGGCATGGCGTTTATGTTTTTTTTGATGGTTGGACTTGTTATTATGAGTTGCAATATGGGGGTGTAGTATGTCTGCTTGGCTTATGAGTATTGTAGGTGTAGTATCGCTTGGGGTACTGCTTGAGATACTGCTTGAAGATGGTCAAACATCAAAATATATTAAAGGTGTATTTGCAATTGCAGTTGTGCTAGTTATAGTCGCACCGCTTCCTAAATTTTTTAACAAAGAATGGAGTTATGAAGATTTTTTTAGTGCTGCTATACATCAACCAGATAATGACTTTGTCGATAATATTGATGCTAATCAATTAGCATCAGTAGAAAAATATTTAAAAATTAAGTTGCAAGATGACGGATTTAATGTTATAGATATCAAGATAGAATATGAAGCTAATAGTAGACAAATTAAAAGTGTTGAAGTTTGGACAAAAAACAGTAGTAATTTAGTAGCTGTTATTGATTGTGTTACTAAAAATATTAATGTCGAAAAAAGCAATGTAAAAATATATAATAAAGATGAATAATTTAATAATAAAATTAGCATTGTAATCATATAATAATTTATACAATATAATGAGAAATAAAATATATAAGGAGGTGCAAAGCAAGTGGAAAAATCGAACATTGTCGATAAGAGAAATGATGAAGAAATAACTGTTAAAATGTCAAAAACAGAAGGCGGTAATGATGATAATAAAGACTCAGTTATAAATAAATTAAAATCGCTTAAACATAAAGAAATTATTATTGCAATCTTAGTCATACTTGTATCATTAGTAGCATATACATTTTATGTAAGCAGCAATAAGGATACGGATGTTAAAGTTGATGGTGCGGCGCAAACTCTCACAGCAGAGCTTGAAAGCATTTTATCAAGCATTAGCGGTGTCGGAGATGTTAAGCTGCTGATAGTATATAACGGTGGTAAAAGTTTAGAAATTGCGTCAACAGTTGATAAAACTATCGTAACGGTTGAGGAAGATGGTCGAGTGACTACGACGATAGATGAGGTGCATACTCCTATATTAGATGACAGTGGTGACCCACTAATCATTGGCGAGACAAGGGCAAAGATTGATGGAGTATTAGTAGTGTGTGAAGGTGGCGACGATCCAAAAGTCAGGATCGAAGTAATGTCAGCGGTAGCAAATTTATTAAATGTGAAATATGATAGCATAAATGTGCTGGATATGGAATAGATTATATTATAGTAACTGGAGGTAGTGATTATGAAAATGAATTTAACAGAGAACAAAAAGAAGGTAATAGTATTGTGCAGCATGGTGATGTTGCTTGTTGTGGCAGGAACGCTTAGTATCGTTCTTAACATGAGCCTTGCTCAAGGTGGAGAGACTCCGCCAGTAGGTGGAGAGATTTCTACATTCTATACTGAGCTGTCAGCAAACAGAGAGCTTAGAAAGAATGAGCAATTGGTATTATTAGATAGTATTATCAATAGCGAGAACTCAACAGCTGCATCTATCAAAGAGGCTGAAGAGCAAAAGCTAGCAATTTGTGCTAACATTCAGACTGAGATGGTTATTGAGTCTGTAATCAAAGCTCAAGGTTACGATAATGTAGCAGTTGTTATCGGTAATGATAATATCAACATTTTTGTTGACCAAGCAGAGCTTACACCTCAACAGCTTGCATGTATTGTTGATGTAGTAGGTGACCATACAGTTTTCGGGGTAAATGAGATTTCAGTAAGCCCAACAGTTGTTGAAACTGCCGAGTAATTAGAAAGCAGTACCGCAAAATACATATATCAACTGCAATATTACGTGAGAGCATTAATATGCAGTGTGGGGTCTAGCAAATTAAATTATAATAATAAAGCAATTCAGCTTAATGCGGGTTGCTTTTTTTTGCGTGAAAGATAACTTTTTACGGCATTTAATGCAATTCCAGTTAAAGCAATTTGATATTTTAATGATATAGAGTATATAAGATATACATTAGGTGTGCATAATTGTATATAATATAGTAATATACTTGATTTTACTTGTTATACATGATATAATAACATATAAAAAGTGCACGCGATACAAATACGAGTGCGAGGAGAATTAATATGGAAAACAACGTTAATAAAGAAACTTACCTTAGTATTATAACTTCTATCATAACTGGCTCGTCAGCTAGAGTTGAGGGAGTGGCATCTATCGGCATTGAGAATGGTTCGATAATGGATAAATTCAGTTTCAAGACTTCTGATAAGGGAATCGAGATTGAAATTAACAACAATCAGCAAGTAATAGCGACGATTGCAGTCAATGTGAAGTTCGGGTATAAAATGCCAGAGCTTATTAGCAGGTTGCAAGATTATATCAAAAAAGAGGTAGAAAGCACTACATGCTACAAGGTAAAGAGCATAAATATTAATGTTGTTGGAGTGACCTTCCCGTCATAACAAATGATTCTATTGTGCACTGTGTATTGATTATTGATTAATGATTAGTGTGCGGTAGGTATAAGGCGAGAAACATCAAGTAGGTAGTTGATATATTGCGAAGTATGTAATCAGTCGTAAAATCATCAGCACATGACTTAAGTAAATAAATTAATTAATTTGGAATAAATTATAAAGGATGTAATTATGAATAGGATAAAAGCGAGAGAGTACGTATATCAATTAGTTTTCGGATATGTATTTACAAGTGAGAGAGATGAGATATATCTAAAAGAGATAGCTGCCGATGCAGAATTATCTAATGACGATATGGATTATGTAACTTTGACATATGACAATGTAATCAATAACTATGACGATATAAAGGGATACATAGCAAAGTATGCTATCGGATATGACATATCAAGGGTGTACAAGCCTGACTTTGCGGTGCTAATGCTAGCGATATGCGAGATGAAGTACAATGATGAAATACCGTTAGGCGTTGCGATTAACGAAGCGGTCAACATCTGCAAAAAGTATTCTACTACTAGAAGTGGTGCATTTGTAAACGGTGTACTTGCTAGCGTATTTAAGGAGCTTAGCGTATAATGCAATTAATTAACGGAAAGGAAGTAGCTAAGGCAACAAGAGATAAAGTAAAGGGTGATATTACGGAGTTTTTCAAAGAGAAAGGCCGCATCCCCTGTCTTGCAGTTATTATTGTAGGAAGTGACTCCGCTAGCCAAACATATGTTAAGAACAAAATTCTTGGCTGCGAGGAAGTTGGAATGAAGTCACTATCATATACGGAGAGTGAGAGCGCGACTAATGAGCATATAGCGGCTATTATAACAAAGCTAGCAAGTGATAACACTGTTGATGGGATACTTGTGCAGTTGCCACTTCCTAAGCATTTAGATGAGAGATATCTGCTTAGCCTTATACCTGACTCTAAGGATGTAGATGGATTTAGTCCTAATAACTTAGGGCTGCTAGCAATGAACACGCCAAGAACAATTAGCTGTACTCCTTTTGGTGTTATGGAGCTACTTGCCTCTACTGGTGTAGATATTGCAGGAAAGCATGCGGTTATCATAGGCAGAAGTAATACAGTAGGCAAGCCAATGGCAATGCTACTACTTAATGCAGATGCTACCGTTACGGTATGTCACTCAAAGACGGTTAACCTAAAGCAGATAACAAGTCAGGCGGATATTCTGATTGCGGCTATAGGCAGACCTAACTTTGTAACTGCTGATATGGTAAAGAGTGGCGCTATTGTTATTGATGTAGGTATAAATAGAGTAGATGGCAAGTTATGCGGAGATGTAGACTTTGCGGCGGTAAGTGAGAAATGTTCATATATTACGCCTGTACCGGGAGGGGTTGGACCAATGACAATATCAATGTTATTATCTAATACGTTAATGGCGGCTAAGTATGAGTAATAAGTTTGTATCGGTCACCGTCCTTACAGGTTACATTAATAACATAATATCATCAGAGGACTTGCTTCATGACATATCACTTGCAGGAGAGGTTTCAGGAATAAGATGTTCAGGGGCGCACGCTTACTTTACTCTAAAGGATGAAAACTCACAGATAGACTGTACTTGCTTTAATTATGCAAGAACATATCTACCTAAAAGCGGAGAGAGTGTAATACTTGTCGGAAGCGTAGACTTTTACGCAAAAGGCGGCAAGTTATCTTTTAAAGCGAGAAGTGTTCAGCCATTAGGGCAAGGCGCGTTATCTATTAAGCTAGAGCAGCTAAAGCAAAAGCTTATTAAAGCAGGCTATTTTGATGAGGGGCATAAGGTAGCAATTCCTAAGTATCCTAGCAAGGTTTGTGTTATAACTGCTAAGACGGGAGCGGTCATTCGTGATATAGTATCTACCATAAGGCAAAAGAACAAACTTATTGATATAGATGTTTATGATGTAAAGGTTCAAGGTATCACTGCAGTAGGTAGCATGATAAACGCATTAAAGACAGTAGACAGTATGGGGTACGATACAATTATCATCGCAAGGGGCGGCGGATCTTTAGAGGATCTTATGCCATTTAATGACGAGGCGCTCGTATATCAAATATTCGATCTTAAAACTCCTATCATATCAGCAGTAGGTCATGAAACAGACTTTACGCTTTGTGATTTTGTATCAGATGTTAGAGTTCCTACTCCAACTGCGGCGGGTGAGCTTGTCGGTTATGATGTGGAGGAAGTTAAAAGGCGAGTCCTTGGTCTAACAGAAATGTGTGGCAGGAGAGTTTCTAGCAAGTTGCAGTTTGCGGAAAGTTCAGTAGGTCAGGCGGTTAGACGTCTTGTCAGTTGCAATAATTTAGTTATAGGTAACAATCGCAATAAGATTGACATTCTTGCAGCTAATATGTCTAACGTTATCTCGAGCAAGATTATAGGTTGCGAGCACGCGATTGCAAGGCTAAATGCTTCGCTTGATGCTAACAACCCGACAAAGATTCTTGCTCAAGGTTACTCTAAGTTATATAATGGTAATGGTTATGCTGTGGATGCAAAATCAGTTAATGTCGGTGATGATATTACTGTCCTTGCTGATGGCGGCAGGATTGGAGCTGTGGTAAGCAGTGTCAAACTAAATAAAAAGGAAAAAGTGAATAATGGTTAAGTTTGAGGAAATGTTGCAAGAGATAGAAGATATTGCAAAAAAAATGGAAGATAAAAACACTACACTTGATGAGAGTCTAGAGCTATTTAATATTGGTGTTAAAAGAAGTAGCGAGTGCATGGCAGTGCTTAGCGAGTCTAAAGGTAAGGCGGAGTTATTAGTACGTGAACTTGAGGGCATCACAAAAACAGCGCTAGAATTAGACTAGTAATAAAATCATTCACAAAATAACTCACATAATTAGTTTGTCAGCGTAACTGATAAACTGTGGGTGCGGATTTAGTTACTAAATGTTAAGTCAGGTTAGGAGTTTTGATTATGAAAGATAAAATAAAAAACATTAAGAAAGAATTTGAAGTTTATCTAAAAGATTCGCTTGTATATTTGGACAACGTACCTGAGCCGCTAGCAACAGCAGTAACGTATGCGCTAGAGGGCGGCAAAAGACTCCGCCCAATTCTTGCACTATTTGGTGCAGAGTTTATGCAAAAGGATATCAAGCAAGTATTTGAGATTGCACTAGGGCTTGAGTGTATTCATAATTATTCATTATGTCATGATGACTTGCCTTGTATGGATGACGATTTGCTAAGACACGGAAAGGCATCATGTCATGCAGTGTTTGGCGAGGGGATGGCATTGCTTGCTGGCGATGGACTTCTTAATCTTGCGTTTGAATTTATGCTAGCTAAGCAAAATGCAAGCATCGAGCATTATAAGGCAGTAGCGTATATATCTAGAATGAGCGGCGTTCATGGAATGGTTGGCGGTCAGTGCATTGATATGGTAACTGAAGAACTTCGTGATAAGTCACTTGCGGAAGTAATTAAACTTAATATGCTGAAAACAGCTTGCCTTTTTAAAGGAGCATTAGTAGGCAGTATAATTAGTCTTGGAGCAAGTGATGAAGAAGTAAGTGCGTTAGAAACTTATGCGGAAAAAATCGGTCTAATATTCCAAATAATTGACGATATTCTTGATATAACTTCAACATCGGATGTGATGGGCAAAAGCGTCAACAAAGATAACGCAAACAACAAGATAACATATATCAGCATTGTCGGAATGCAAGACGCTTTGCTTGATATTGAAAAACTTGAGGCGGAAGCGATTGCGGCTGTTGAAAAGTTTGGCACTCGTGCAGGCAACTTGATTAACTTTGCAAAATATTTGTCTAGGCGTATTAATTAACAAATATAGTTTATAAATATTAATCGGCATTTTTATGCAAGTTTTGCAATCTCACTCATATATTAGATAGTGTATCTTTTATTGTTGAGGAGGGGTTGCAGATTGTATAGGAGAGCGTTTAGAATATGTATATTAACATTTTTTGTTGCATTTGTCGTGTCGTTGCTGTCTGAGAGTATTTCCTCAGCGAGCGGTATGATAACTGCGGGACTGATTCTTGTAGTGCTAATTGTGGTGTCAATTGTAGCGGATGGCGTTGGCGTTTCGGTGACTTGTGCAAATAAATGCAAAATTGCTGAAATGGAGCTTGGCGGTGTTAAAGGTGCAAAAGCTGCTAGGGTTATGGTCGCTCATGCGGAACTAGTCAATAGCATTTGTGCAGATCTTGTCGGTGATATCTGTTCTATAATCAGCGGTGCTTGCGGTGCAACTATTGTTGTGGAGCTTGTTAGGTTTTGCCCTGATGACTCGGTCGCAATGTGGATTAGTATTACAATGAGCAGTATTATCGCATCTCTCACTGTTGGCGGAAAATCTTTAGTTAAAAGTCTTGCAATTGGCAAGTCAGAAGATTTTATTGTAAAAGCTGCAAGGATTATCAGTAAGTTTTGCAATGTGGAGAAATTACTTAACCGTAAACATAAAAAATATAAAAACAAAAATAGTAAAGACGAAAAAAACATAAAAATTAAAAGTAGTAGAAAAAAGAAGAAAAATATTGGTATTGACAAAACCACCAAATATAATCAGCAGCAAGATAAAAAAATTATCAGCAACAAAGAGCTGCAATATGAAAAAAATAATATTCATATAAAAAGCAAAAAAACGCAAAAAGAAAATAAGTGCAAGAGATAGTTTGATATTAAATGCACTTATATTAATTGGACAAATTACATACGCTATTGCGTGTGACTAAATAGATGAGAATTCATTCGGCTATCAAAGTATTTGCTTTGATAAGTAAAGTATGATAAAGAGGATAAAATATATGTTAGAGAAAGTAAATATACCTAGTGATATTAAAGGTTTTTCTATAGACGAGCTAAATGTTTTAGCGCGTGATATTAGGCAAGTGATTTTAGATACCGTTATGGAAAATGGCGGACATCTTGCAAGCTCGCTTGGAGCCGTGGAAACAATTATCGCTATGCACTACTGTTTTAATGCACCACATGACAAATTCGTATTTGATGTTGGTCATCAGTGTTATGCGCATAAACTTTTAACTGGTAGGGTCGAGGAGTTTGCAACTCTAAGAAAAAAAGACGGTATGGCAGGATTCCCTAAAAAGGAGGAGTCAGAATATGATGTTGTCAATACTGGACATGCTAGCACAAGTCTATCTATTGCTTGCGGATTAAGTCGCGCGCTTGCTAATGCTTCATCTGATGCAATTGCAGTATCTTTAATTGGAGATGGTGCACTTACTGGCGGACTTGCTTTTGAAGCACTTAATGACTCTGTCACAGTAAACAAAAAGCAAATTATAATATTAAATGATAATTCAATGTCAATTTCAGCAAACGTTGGTAGTACTGCAAAATATTTGCTAAAACTACATACTTCTAATACTTATAACAACTTTAAAAGCAAAGCTTACGGAATTGTAAAAGGTGTTAAGATAGATGGCGTTGCAAAATCAATGAAATTTTTATATAAGGCAAAAAACAGTATTAAGTACTTTTTGCAAGGTGGAATGCCTTTTGAGCAGTTTGGTCTTAGATATTACGGGCCGTTAGATGGTCATAATTTATCAGAATTAATCTTTGCATTCAACGCAGCTTATGAAGATAATGAAAGTTGCATTTTGCATATTGTAACAAAGAAAGGCTACGGCTTTTTAGAGGCGGAGGAAAACCCTGCTAAATTTCATGGTTACAGTCCGTCAAAGAAAAGCAGTGCACAAACTTTTTCTTCAGCATTTGGCGAGAGCATGAAGTACATTGCATCAAAAAATGAAAAAATATTTGCAGTCACTGCTGCAATGCGTGAAGGCACAGGGCTTGAGTGTTATGCGGAAATGTTTCCAGAACGATTTTCCGATGTAGGAATTGCGGAAGGGCATGCAGCTACAATGAGTGCTGGTCTTGCACTTTGCGGATATAAGCCGTATTTTGCAGTATATTCTTCATTCTTACAGCGTGCATATGATAGTGTAATACATGATGTTTGTATGCAGGATTTGCCTGTTACATTTTGTATTGATCGTGCGGGTATTGTTCCTGATGACGGCGAAACTCATCAAGGAATATACGACCTTAATTTTTTAAGATTAGTCCCAAATATTGCAGTATTGTGTCCTAAAAACACTGCCGAGCTAGATGCTATGATAAAGTGGTCAATTGATTATATGCATCCCCTTGCAATTAGATATCCTAAAGGCAGCAATAATGTTACTAGCAAAGTTAAACCAATTGTTTTAGGTGAGTGGGATGTGATTTGCGAGGCGGAAAGCAATTTAATTATACTTGCTACTGGTGCAAAAATGGTAGAAGTTGGCGGAGATATTGTTGATATTTTAGCTAAAAAACACATTAAAGCAACATTTGTTAATGCAAGATTTGTCAAACCTATGGATGAGAAGTATTTATTGACACTAAGCGGCAAAACTGTTGTGACTTTAGAGGATAATGTGCTTGCAGGCGGATTTGGAAGTAGCGTTTTAGAGTTTTTTAATCGTGTTGAAATGAATGTAAATGTTGCCTGTTTTGGTATCAATGACGAAATGTTGACTCATGCAACAGTTAATGAGCTTTTAGTCATGACAGGTCTTGATGCGGAAACATTAGCTAATAAAATTGAAGCAAAGTATAAAAAACATAAAAAGTAACATTAGAGTTTATTAAGTTGTGATGCTTGCATTAAATTTACTGATTATGGCTAAAGAAATGTAGTATACAATAATGTAGTATACAATATAGATATATAAAATATTATATATATACTATTATATTATATATGATTAATAAAGAGGAAGGTGTTTTTATGGTTATTGGTGTATATGCTAATCTTGAGCGTGATATTGATTGCATTCAAAGCAAAAAACTTGTAGGCTTGTTTGAAGGGCGTGGAATTAAATGCGTTGTATGTGACAATGCGTCAAAGTTTTTCCCTATGAATAATTCACCAATGAATGATGTTGCACAAATTGCAGATATCATGATTGTTTTTGGCGGTGACGGTACGATGTTACAAGTTGCTAATAAGATAATTGATTTTAACACTCCTATTTTAGGAATAAATATGGGCAATCTTGGCTTTTTAACAGAAGGTGATCATGATGATATGTCTAATGTAGTCGAGCATATAATTAACTCTAAGTATGAGATAGATAACAGAATGGTGCTTGAAGCGGATATTGATGGAGAAAAGTTTATTGCAATTAATGAAGTTTCTCTATCAAGAAGTAGATCAGAGCATACTGTAGATATTGATATTTTTGTCGATGGCAGACTTGCAGATGTTGTAACTGGTGACGGAGTTATTGTATGTACTCCAACAGGGTCAACTGCTTATGCAATGAGTTGTGGCGGTGCAATATTAAGCCCCGGTTTGAGTGCAATGCAAATTATTGCGATATGTCCGCACAGTTTGCATTCAAGACCGATTGTAGTTAGCGATACTAGCAGCGTTTTACTTAAATTGCATAGGTCAAAACTCAATGTAGTATCTGTAATAATTGATGGTAAGCAGTGCCTTAGTACTACTCACGGTGTTAATGTTAGCAAGTCGGACAAGCAGTTTGCATTAGTTAGGATTAATGAAGATAACTTTTATAGTAAACTTATCAATAAAATGAATGGATGGAATTACGTTAGCAGGAGGATTGACTAATGGCAAGAAGTGTAAGACAATTAAAATTAATTGATATAATTAATAATAGCAGTGTCGAAACTCAATCAGAGTTGACGGAAAAATTGATTAATGCAGGTTTTTCAGTAACGCAGGCTACAATATCGCGTGACATTAAAGAGTTGGGCGTTACTAAAATAATGACTCCATCAAAAAGATATAAATATGTTTATGCACATGAGGAAAAAGTCCTTGTAAACAAGTTTAATAACTTATTTAAAGAGTCGGTTTTATCAATAAAATCATCAATGAATATAATTGTTGTTAAAACTATGATAGGTTCTGCAAATAGTGCTGCAGCTTTTATTGACAATTTAGCAATTAATGAGATTATTGGTACGATTGCAGGTGATGATACAATAATGCTTGTTGCGGATTGTGAAGAATCTGTTATCATTGTTAAAAAACAATTAGCATCATATTTATACGAGTAAATATATGCTTATAAAAATGCAAGTCATTTAAAGAATTGCGAAATAAAACGCACAAAAAACGTGCAAAAACAAGCAAAAAACGCATGAAAAACAAGCAAAAATGGTGTTTTTTTAGCGGTTTATTTTATTAAAAGAGGTGTGCAATGCTAAAAACGTTGACTATTAAAAATATAGCGCTTATATCTAGTTCTGAGATTGAGTTTAATAGTGGTTTAAATATTTTAACTGGTGAAACTGGTGCAGGAAAGTCTATAATTATAGACTCTCTTAACTTTGTTTTAGGTGCAAGAGCGGATAAAACTTTAATTAGGCATGGTCAAAATGAGGCGATTGTTGAGGCTGATTTTGATAATGTTAATACTAATGTTGCAAAAATGTTAGATAAATATGATATAGATTACTCTGAAGGGATGATAATTACTAGACGAATGACAATGGAAGGCAAAAATGTTTGCAGAATAAACGGAGTTAAATTGCCAGTTGGTGGTTTAAGAGATGTTGCGAGTGCAATGGTTGATATTTACGGTCAGCACGAAAATAGCATTTTGCTAAATGCTGATACGCATATTGATATTATTGATTCGTTTGGCGGCAGCTCGCTTTCAGCCGCTCATAGTAAATATGTTGATGCTTATCGTGAATATAAAAGAATTTGCAGTGTAATTAAAAAATACACATCACTTCAAGATGCGGAGATTAGGTTAGAGATTTTATCAAAGCAATTAAAGGAAATTGAGAATTTTGGCGTATCTATTGGCGAGGAATCATCACTTGTGAAGCTGTGTGATAGTTATGATAATATTGAGGAAATCAAGCGTGCAACGTTAGGATCTTATGTATCTATGGTTGATATGGAAGGGAGTGCTACTGATCTTATATCTGGCGCTGTTAAGCAGCTTGCAAATATTTGCGAGTATGATGATGGGCTTAATGGATATATCGAGAGATTGGAGTCAGTAATTATTGAAATTAGTGATGTTGCCGGCAGTGTACAAAGCATTGGCGAAAAACTTGATGTTGATGAATATGAGGCTAAACGCAATGTTAATAGGCTATCAGCCTTGCATGATCTTGAAGGGAAATATGGTGATTCTGAAGAGGATATATTAAGCTATTTTGATAAGATATCAGCGGAAGTTGACATGTTAGGTAACAGAGGTTATGAGCTAGAAAAATTGACAGTCGATAAAGATAAATACTATCAACTGTTACTAAAGTATGGAATGATACTAACAGCAATTAGAGTTAAAATTGCTGATAAATTTGCTAAACTTGTAGTATCGGAGCTTGTGCAGCTAGGAATGCCTAATACGACTTTTGCAGTGCAAATTAACAGTGTTAGCGAGGAAGATATTGAAAGTAAATCTACTGCTAAAGGTCTTGATATTGTAGAGTTTATGATATCACCTAATGCAGGGGAGCCATTAAAGCCGCTAGGTAAAGTTATCAGCGGTGGTGAGATGAGTAGATTTATGCTTGCAATTAAAAAAATATCAGCGGAGGTTGATGGCGTAAACGTCATGGTCTTTGATGAAATAGATACAGGAATTAGTGGTAAGATTGCTCAAGTTGTTGCAAGTAAGCTATATGATATTAGTATATCTAGGCAAGTACTTGCAGTTACGCACTTGCCGCAGCTTGCATCAATGGCAGATAATCACTATCTAATTGTTAAGTCAACGGATAATATAACTACACAAACACATATTAATTTGCTTGATTTTGATAGCTCTGTAGTGGAGCTAGCTAAAATGATAGATGGAATTGAGGCAAGTGAGTCGGCAGTGGCACATGCTACAAAATTGAAAAATCAAGCAATCCAATATAAATCAATAAAAACACCTAATTTATAAAATAACAGCAAATGTGCAATAATTATTAGCAATTTTACCATTAACAAAAATAATTACATATTTCGACACGCTATTTATTAACTTTTTATAAATAATATAAGATTACACAAAAAACATTTTAATATTGCTTGCATTTTACCTTAGACTATACTATAATTAATTTAGGTAGTGGGGGTGAGTATGAATTTAAATGGATTATATGTTAAGAGTCGCTTTATTTATGATATTGAATATCGAATCAAGAATACTATATTATTGCACATGGTGACACCGAACGAAACGGGTGATGACAAACGCTTGAATTCTGGTTTTCATCTTGTAAAAAAAAACAAATGACATAATAGCCGAAATAAAAAATAATGGTGAAAAACACCAAGGTTAGGCATAATTTATCAATATTCTTAATACATTATATATATAAAGAGTGTATTAGGAGATTTAATAATGCAAAACTATATCGTAGAAAGGGTTGAGGAAATTGCAAAGTATATATTGTCTACAAAGTCGACATTGCGTTCTACTGCTGATGTATTTATGGTGTCTAAAAGTACCGTTCATACTGATATGACCGTTAGGCTAAAGGAAGTTGATGATAACTTGTACGAACAAGTGCGAGATGTTTTAGATTTTAACTTGAGCGAGCGTCATATTAGAGGCGGGGAAAGTACATACATTAAGTATAAAAAAGGCAATTGATTATCTAGCATTTGTTAGAATAAAGAAAAAATCTCGAGTTTATCTCGAGATTTTTATTTGTCTAATATTATATTTATGCCAGCCTTAGACAATTAATATATTAATAATTGCGTTGTGATATTTAATTATCACAAATTAATTGTTAACTAATATTTAATCAGCATTGATTAATTTAATAATTGATGTATAAGTGATTAGTTGATGATAGCTACTTAATTTATCGTTTTTTATATCCTTCAGGAAGTGATGTATCCCACAGATTATTGCGTTCAGGATTAAATATAGCACCTAGCATGATTTGCTTAGTTCCACGTTTTTTGAAGTCCACATCGCGAATAAAATCTTTCATATCAGTCCTAACAGAATGATTGTCTTTAGGGCATGGATTAAAAACGATAGGTAGATTGTGCTTTTTAGCTACATTCGAAATGGTTTTTTCCTCAGCATAAATAAATGGTCTAATTAGCGTCATGCCAGTTCTATCCATATAGCTTACGGGTGAGAATGTGCTGAATCTGCCTTCATACGATAGGCTCATCAGCATTGTTTCTAGTATATCATCTGCGTGATGTCCTAATGCTAGCTTATTGCAGCCGTTATCAATTGCGATCGTGTTAAGTGCACCGCGTCGCATTTTAGAGCAAAGCGAGCATGGACTTTTTTCCTTGCGTTCATTAAAAATCACGTTTGCGATTTCTGTTTTGTGTATGATAAACTCAACGTCAATAGAGCTGCAGTACTCTTTAAGTGCTGCAATTTCAGCTGCTGAGGTTTCCTCAAACCCTAAATCTATATTAATTGCAAGTATATCGAATTTTTCTATAGAAAACTTTCTATAACTTGCTAAGATTGCAAGAAGCGTTACACTATCCTTTCCGCCACTTACTCCTATTGCTATCTTGTCGCCGTCTTTAATCATATTATAATCTGCGACAGCTCGCCTTGTAATGCCTAATAATTTTTGCATAATATACCTCTTATATTTTTAATATACACTAAATTATTGAGTTTTGGCAAGCATTTACAATATAATGATAAGAAAAATACAATTTTAATATCCTTATTATAATTATATGTAAACAATAATGTTGACAATTGGCAAGATAATTAGTATAATAATTAGTATAATCATAAAAATTGTATATAATAGCCGCATTAGTTATATAATGATATTGTGGTATTATTATGATTTAATAATCAAACTTTAAGGAGAATTATGACAGATGCAATAATAGAGTTTTTTAGAAGTACTCTTAATAATGATATTTTGACAATTTTTATAATTTCTATGCTTCCTATTATAGAGCTAAGGGGCGCTATTCCTGTTGCTATTGCAATGGAAATGCCTTGGCACGCTGCACTAGGTTACGCGTTTTTAGGTTCTATTGCGGTAGTTCCTGTATTGCTACTTGTTATGATGCCTATTTTGAACTTAATGAAAAAAGTTAAGTTTTTTGATAAAATTGCAAATGTTGTTGAGGGTATGTTTAAGTCTAAGGCGGAGAGTATTAGTAAAAGAATTGGTGCTGGTGATACGGAAAAACGTGTGCTTATGATTAAGCTGCTTGGCGTGCTTGCTTTTGTTGCAATACCTATGCCGCTTACAGGCGTTTGGACTGGCTCAGCTGTTGCTGTTTTTCTAGGTCTTGGTTTTTGGAAATCTTTACTTGTAATCTCTATTGGTAATATGTCTGCAGGTCTTATAATGACAGCGTTAAGTGTATTGCTTGAAGATCATATTAATATATTCTTGACTGTATTTATGATTGTAGTTTTAGTTTTCTTAGTTGCAAATATTGCATATTCTATATACAAGCATAAAAAGAAAAGTAAACAAGCTGAGATTAACGGTGATGTTAAAACGCCTGACGATAATTTAATTAACAGTGCTGATGATAGCAATTGTGATAGTGCAGTAGATAGTTGCAATAATGCAGATGATAGCATTGTAACTGATTGTGATGATAATAAAGATGACAGCAGTAAAGCTGGTAGCATCAATACGGATGAGAGCAGCGAGGCTGGTAGTGATAATGTGCAATCGAATAATTTAAAAGATGATAAGAAAGATATTAAGGGTGAAAACGTTGTAATTAAATATTTTGATAAAGGCGATGAAGATTTGCAAGTTTAATTGTATTTGATATTGTATAATGCCATTTTTAACTAATAATAATTAATAACAGAGGAAGGGAAACCTTCCTCTGTTTGTTTTTTTGCTATAATAAAGTATTTCGTTTGCATATAATTAGATATGGTTTCTTTGCGAGTTGCTAATATGTTTGAAATGGCGATTGATGAAAAAAATCAACCTTATTGTAACCTTAAAAATTTATTAAAATAACGACATAATAGCCTACATTTTTACATAATAATCGTATAAAAATGTTAACAATTTGAGTTTGTAATTTAATTTCTTGATTTGGTGTTGACATTGAATTATTGTTAGTATACTATATAAATAGTAATATAGGGGGTTAATTATGATAAGGAATAAGCAAATAGGTTTAATTACAATTAGTATTATTATGACAGTGTGTTTAGCATTTGGGTTATTTATGGCATTTGCGGATGCTAGCCTATATAATAGCAATAATATAAATATTAATACCACTGATGATGATTTTGCAGAAATGTCAAGCGGTGGTTTTGGGAAATCTGTTGATTCTAGCATGGTTGACGGTCAGGTTAGTGGCGGCTCTGATGCCTATCTAACTCGCGTATATGGTAAGACTGATGCGGATATCAATTATAATAATGTTGTTGTACGCATTAGTACTACTCAAGAGCTTAGAGATTGGTTATGGAAAAATCCTAATCAGAAATCAGCCATTTTAGTTGGCGATATTCTTGATTTTGAGTGGTATGCTCAAGAAGGCTGGGATTCTCATCTAGCGCCATATCTATTTCAAACTGATGCATTTCCTGCTGGTATAAATTCAGGGATTAACAGAGGTGTTACTCTTGACGGTTGCGGCTACACGATTAACTTAGCATTGCCATCAGGATACATCACTACTCCGCCTCCAGATGCTGCTTACGGATATCAAGCACATTCTATGTTTAGTATGTTTGCAAGCTCATTACACGGAACAATTAAGAATGTTAATTTTACTACTACTGGATATGTACATATAAAAATTAGTAATCGTCATTCTTATCATAATATGACACTTGCAGCAGGACTTTTATTCGCGGATATTAAAGTTACTGGAGTTGTTGAAAATGTAAATATTACTCATGATACTAGGTTTGCTGTTGAGAGTGTTGCAAATGACGGATTAGGAGTTGTTCAAGATTATTATACGCTGCATACAGGGATACTTGCTGGAGCTACTAGCGGTACTATTAAACAGCTAACAATGGATATAAAATCTAACTCTGTGCTAGAGAATTATGGTAGCACACGTGGTCAGGGTCTTGCATATGCATATAGCGGATATGTGACAGGCTATACTACTAATACTTCCGTTATGTCAAACTTAACTTTTAATATTGATAAGAATGGAAGGGAGATGATTAAGCTGCATTTTGATGGCGGAAATAGTTATGGAAATTCTTATTTTGGAATGATTGCAGGCAAGGCATCAGGTGGTAAAATCAATGGAGTATTATATAAGTCTGGCAGACTAGATTTATCTACAATGGGTACATACACAGAATTTAGAGGTTTTGCTTTCGGATTATACTCTAGTGGTACATTATTAAATTATTTCAGCAATGAAGGAAAATTTATAAATTCATATTTAGTTCAAGGATCTCAAGCTGTAAGAGAAAATTCTTCTTACATTTATAATGATGGTAATTATAATATGACGTTTGATAAAGCTTCCTATACTGGCGGTAAATTAAATAACATTTTAATTACTAAAAATATACCGCTCGCAGATTCTGAGTTTATTTGGGGTGTCGCATTTCAGTTGGGCTCTAATATAAATACTTTTGTAACTTATAATCAATATCATCAATCGGAAATTACAGTGCCTATGCTGAATGCTCGTGATATAAACGGTGCATCAGCAAGTAATGGATTAGGTTATAGTATGTCAATAGAGGCTGGTAAAACAGTTTCTGGCTATACAGGTTGGGGGAGTGCTGAGTATAAATATGACAATACCGATAAAAATATCATGTTTGGAATTAACGAAGTTGTTGATACTGATATAGCTACATATCCTTATGATAATAAGGGTGCTATATTAGATAATATTTCACTTAAATTTTCTCGCAAAAGCGTGAGGAATGTTTGTGAAAATATTACCGCTAAGTTAATGCCAGTTTCGTCAGTTTATCATAACGGTGAAAAAATACTTTTTGTTGATAAAATTAATAAAGTTATTATGCTAGAGAGTGATTTAGCTATTGGTGATGGTCTTGTTGATACAACTAGCGTAACTCCTGCGACAATTCAAATGACTGATAATATGTTTGAAAATTCTATCAACGCTAAAACTTATGATGGATATAATCTAATTGATAAAAAATTATTTAATGAAACGAGTGTGACGTCTGATAATGGTATTAAGTTAAAATTAGACATTTTAGCTGTTGATAAATATACTGTATTTAATGATAAAATAATTATTAATGTTGATTATGTATTTGATCAAATTGAATATGCTTCCGGCTATACAAGTGATAAAGTAGGATCAACTGATGGTGTTGTTATGTTTGTTGCTGATAATAATTATAATTATATCTCGCAAAATGGCGAAATATTAAAGCCGGATTCGGATAATGTTATCAAAATAAATACAGTGCTGCCAGCAATCGAAAAGGCGGAAGTTTCTATTAAGTGGGATCAGTTTGAAAACATGTATTTTACAGGCGAATCTTTTATGCCATCTGCTACAATAGTTAGCGGAAGTTACATTAATAAATACGCTGATAAAGCTAATATTTCTATAACTTATTATATTGATGGCGTTGTAGCCTCAAGCATTATTCATGCAGGGGAGTATACTGCTGTTGCAACAATTGATAACGATAATTTTTGCATAAAAATCGGTGACGAAAAAATGACTTATACTGTAGGTCAGCCTCCTATTAATATTACCTGTGAAAATGGGTCTGTTGATAAAGTTTATAATGATGGAGTTTACACTTTAAAAGCTACCGCAAATGATGGGTATGTGTTTAGTCATTGGGTAAATGAAAATGGTGTTATTATATCTCAGTCGAATGTTTTGCAAACTGTATCAAGTAGTATAGTTGCGGTTTTTGCAATAAATCCTGAACTTAGTAATGATGTTTTATTTTACTCTAAAGGCGGCAATATATTGGGCAAAATAGTAGCAAATAATGGCGTTACATTTGGTGATTGCAAAATGGTTGCTCCTACTGTTACTGGGTATGAATTTATTGGCTGGTTTTATGGCGATAGTGTTTTGCTTGACAGCACAATTATAACAGATAATATTTCAGTCAATGCAAACTACAATCGACTAGATGATAATGTTTGTTACTCAATTGGTTTTGTTAATCTTGATAATGTCAGCTACACAATAAATGGCGAAAAGGTTTTATTTGAGTCGCAAATAGTATGCGGTGCTTTAAGCGGTGCAGATAATTATAAAAGTTCAAATATTGTGTCGAGAGTTGATGTTGCTACAGACTCGTTAGTTACCGTTTCATTTGTAGAAAATAACGATAATTTTTTGTACTGGGCGGATGCATATAATAACATTTTATCATATAGCATTATATATACTTTCTATGCAAATAATAGTGTGGTAATTAGACCTATATTTGATTTTAATGAGCATGTTATCACTGATGAAGTTTCTACTATAAACGCTAATGTTATTAGTAATGTTGGGTTAGATGTAATAATAAATGGATCATTTAATATTGCTGATGGCGATACTTTGTTAGGGTTTGGTGTTATTGTTGCAACTAACGGAAGTCTATCACAAAGTGATATGGTTGTTAGCAATACAAATATTGATAAATACTCGCTGGATTTGCATAATGAATTTAATCAATTTGCGTCAGTATTTAAGTCTTTAAACTATGGAAAGCATCAGTTTAGAGCATATATGATGGTGCAAGATGAAAAAGGAAATATTAATGTAGTTTACGGCAAATTGAATGATTTTATCGTGCAAGCTTTGTCGGTGGAAGAAATTAACCAAATAGATATTTTTGCTTCAAAAGGAGATAGCTTGCCGTGTGATGTTGAATATTTTGGTAAGAAAAAATAATTATCACTATCATTATTAATTGACAAATTAAATAGAGTGACGCATGTTGTGTCACTCTTTTTTTATGTTAAATATGCCTCATATTATGCATATTAAACATTTGCGATATATGAGGATAAATTTATAACGAGTCGCGGTCTATATATTATTTTTGTAAATTTGAGTTTGGTTTTATACAAAGAATGTAAAAAAAAATATATTTGCAATATAATTTGTTTGACAAATTGAATAGTATAGTTTAATATAAAAAAGTAATAATTAATATGGCAAAGAATTAGTAAGGGCGTAGTATAGACTCTGTCCGTGAGGAGAAGTAAGTTGATAAAAGCGAATAACAGTAGAGGATTCTCAAGTAAAATAGGATTTCTAATGGCAGCTGTCGGTAGTGCAGTTGGTCTTGGTAATCTTTGGAGCTTTCCGTATAAGGTAGGTTCTAACGGCGGTGCTGCATTCATTTTCATTTATGTTATTATAGCTGTTATTGTTGGTGTTGTCGCACTTATTGGTGAGCTGATTATTGGTAAACGCAGTCAGTCGAATGTTATCAATACATTTTCGTCTATTTCTCCTAAATCAAAATGGCTAGGTTATCTTGGCGTTATCGTGCCATTCCTTATTTTATGCTATTACCCCGTAATTGGCGGGTGGGCGGTCAAATATGCAGTCGACTATATCGGCGGTATAGGTGTCGCTGTTCCTGGTGTTGATGCAGGTGAAGCTTTTGGCGCTTTTATTACTAGTGGTGGTATGCCTGTTCTGTACCTTTTCATTTTCCTTGCAATTGTTACTATTATCGTTTTGCTTGGCGTTAAAAAAGGTATTGAGATGGCTAGTAAAATTCTTATGCCAATGCTATTTATTTGTTTGATAGTTGTTATTGGTATTGGTCTTTCTCTGCCTAATGCTATTGAGGGTGTTAAGTATCTTTTTGTTCCTGATTTTTCTCTTGTCACCGGCGGTACTATTTTGACCGCTATGGGTCAAGTTTTCTTTAGTATGTCGCTCGGAATGGGCATTAATATTGCATACGGTAGCTACATGGGCGAAACTATGAGTGTTGGTAGTAATGCGGTTATTGTAAGTGTCATGGACACTGTTATGGCACTGCTTGCAGGTCTTGCTATATTCCCTGCTGTATTCTCTTTTGGTTTAAGTGCCAAAGAGGGTCCTTCATTACTGTTTGATGTACTTGCTACTGTCTTTGGAAGCATGGGCGCAATGGGTAGAGTTTTCGGCGCAATATTCTTTATTTTAGTTATCGTTGCAGCAGTTACTTCTTCTATCGCTTTACTAGAGGTTCCTGTTCAGTTCCTCGTGGAAAAATTCCACTTGAATCGTAAGGTTGTATCGCTTGGTGTTGCATTGACTGCATTTGCTGCTGCGACTGTTATCACTTTATCTTTCGGAACTCCTTCACTTCAAGTTCAAGGTCAGTCTTTACTAGATGTTTTTGATACTGTTATTAATAAAATTATTCTTCCTGTCACCGCATTGTCCACATGCTTATTGATCGGGTGGAAAATTAAACCCAAATACCTTATGAATGACCTTGGTGCAAACACTAATATTAAACGCAAAGTCTATAATATTTGGGGGTTCTTAATAAAGTTTATAACTCCTACTGCTATCTTTAGTATTTTAATGTTTGGACTTGTTGACTTGTTCTCTGGCAATGTTAAGGAGTTCCCACTCCTTGCAGGTCAGTTGATTGTATTCTTTGTTGGTCTTTCGGTAATTATTGTTGCTTTACTTTCAAACTATGTCAGTCGTCAAGCAGATAAAAAAATTCCTTGCGATGCACATGGCATACCTTATAATGAAAATGAAATGTTTGATTATGATGATACTCTTGTTTTAGAGGACGCTATCAACTAATTATTTCAAGGCATAATTTAGTTAAACTTAATATTTATAAGCTAGCTTAAAATAAGGCTAGCTTATTTTTTTGCTATATTGTGCGTATGCTTAATTTTTATTAGTAGTTTATATTGTGTTACATATTATTATGTTAGAGCATTGAAGTAGATGTTGCTGATTTTGACGCAAAATATTCTTAGGAAATATTTATCTATATTTAATAAGTTTTCTAAGTGTAAAAATTAGCAAAAATTGCAGTTATGATATTACATTTCTTGCTATTTCAATTTGCTTGTGATATAATGAATTAATATATTATAGGGAGTAACTATGCGTGTTTGTGTGTTGAGTAGTGGTAGTCGTGGAAATTGTGTTTATATTGAAGGTGGCGATAGTGCCATTTTGATAGATAATGGACTAGCATTTAAGGAACTTAAAAATAGACTTGATGTCGCTGGGTTAGATCTTTCTAAAATAAAGGCAACATTAGTGACTCATGAGCATACTGACCATGTAAAGGGTGTCGGCGTAATGTCTAGGAGCATGAATACTGAGGTGTTTTGTTGCAATGATTGCTATAACGCATTTGAACATAAAGTAGGCAAGTTTAATTATGCTGGTAATAATCCGAATTACGAAAATGGATTTACCGCGCATGGATTTGATATTAAGCCTTTTCGCACTCCGCATGACGCTGTTTATTCAGTAGGATATAGAGTGAGTTTTGAGGGTAAGACGGTGGCACTTGCAACTGATTTAGGTACAATAACGCCTGGCGTGTATTCGCATTTGACAGGAACAGACCTTACAATTATTGAGTCTAATCACGATGTTGAAATGCTTAAAAACGGTACGTACCCTATGAGTTTGAAGGCGAGGATACTAGGTAGTAACGGGCATTTATCTAATAAAGATATGGCAGCTGTTATTAATGATTTGACTCTGTCAGGTACTGATAAATTTGTACTTGCACATTTAAGTGAGGATAACAATAATCCTGATATTGCATATAACGAGGCGGATGCTGCGTTGCATAGGTTAGGTGCATCTCGCGGAGATATTGAACTTGTAGTTGCAGGTCAGTATATCCCGACTAAAGTTTTTAATATTTAACGGCTATGACTTTGTTTTGCAGATAAATATATTGTGGCTGAAGTTTTCAATATTTAATCACTTGCGATTTTTTTGCAAGTAAATATAATGATTTGCTATTTAGTTTGTAGCTAATTTAAGGAGTAACAATGAAAAAAAGATTACCAAATTTAGATGATAATTATATTGGTTTAAGAATCAGTGATGGTGCGGGTGCATTTATCGCAGGTTTTGCATTTCTATATATTTTTCAGATTGCAATTATAGTTATTGCAGGTCTTGCTGGCGAAACTATTGAAGCTTGTAAACCGATGGCGATTTGGCTAATGTATGTTACAATGGTCATCAATCAAGCAGCTCTTGTTGTTGCGGTGTGGGTGTATGGTCTTGTATCAAATAAACCTATTATCAGAACGTGTAGACTTAAAAAGAAATTATCGCCAATTCAAGTTTTGATATTGCCACTTATTGCTGTATTTAGTATACTTGCATTCTTGCCAATTGCAGAAGGGTTTGTTATGCTTGTTGAGCTTATTACTGGTAAGCCAGTTGTAAGCAATATCAATATCGGCACAGAGTGGTGGCAGATAATTTTATCAATATTCTTTATTGCAGTACTTCCTGCTATCGGCGAGGAGATTTTGTTCCGTGGTGCTGTTGCGCGTGGTCTAAAACGAAAAAGTTATGTTTTCGGAATTTTAATGTCAGCATTCCTTTTTTCAATATTCCATGGCAGCGCAGCGCAAACTGTTCATCAATTCCTAATTGGTATCGTATTTGCATATGTTTATTTTGTCAGCGGATCATTACTTGCTAGTATGGTTGTGCATTTTTGCAATAACGCACTCGCAATTGCATTTGATTCGATTATGACTCAAGCAATCAATCCTGAAGTTGGTGCATCACTATCTGGTGGTGCGTTAGCGGGTATTTATGTTGCGATGTCTATTGTTGGCATTATTGGTCTATACTTTTTAATGAGATGGTTTATGGCGGAAAGCAAAAAAGTTGCTCACATTGTAGATGTGGACAAAGATAAATATGCATTCTTTAAAGATCCGATTAGGATTTTTACTCGTGAAGGGTACGCTAAATTTAATGCAACACTAGCTGATTTATTTGCTGACTCTGATGATAAAGTAGATATTAATAAAGATATAAATGAAGTGGATGCTTCAATGGTAAATGAAGATTTAAGAGGGTTGCTAGAGCAGCATAACAAAAACACTCTACACAAACGCAAACGCTATGACATGATTGTTTTAGGTATTGCAATTGCAATATGTTCTTCTGTTTGGATTCTTAATCTAATTATATCTCCTGCTTGTCCTATCGCATGATGAGAGTTAATATTGTTTGCATAGGCAAAATAAAAGAATCCTTTTATAAAGATGCGATTGCTGAGTATTCAAAGCGTCTTACAAGGTTTTGCAAACTGACAATTATCGAGCTTTCAGAAGCTATGCTAACTGGCAAGAGTAGTGCGGAAATTGATAAAGTTAAATATTTAGAAGGATTATCAATTCTTGCAAAGTCAAAAGGATATTTGATTTCGCTAGATCTAGCCGGACAAATGCTAACAAGTCCGCAAATATCTGATACAATATCAAAGTGTGAAGTGGACGGGATTAGCGAGATTTCTTTTGTTATTGGCGGCTCTTATGGATTATCTGACCAAGTGAAGTCTAATTGCGATATGTCAATTTGCTTTGGTAGAGTTACCTACCCGCATCAGCTTATGCGTGTGATACTAACAGAGCAAATTTATCGCGCGTTTATGATAGGATCTAATAGTGAGTATCACAAATAATATTTCATTTAATTTTTATTTCGATAAGCATTTATTCGTATAATATAAAATTGATTACCTTAGTAATATCTGCAAACTTAGCTAATTAAATCAACTAATTATTATTTTATTTGATTGAAGATTATGTTTAGCGTAGGTTGATAATTATGCAACCTTAAATTTGCTTGATTACAACTGATAAATGCACTAGTAGCTTAATTATTTCATATAATACATATATAACTAAAATAGTGAGGTGGATATGTATAATATTGATGATCTGAACCGCGATTTGGCGGAATTAGAGTTGGGCGGTGCAAGAGTCATGACTATTGGTTACTCATTGCTGGGTAGACCAATTAAAGCAGTTTTTAAGGGCGATGCATCGGGCGGGCAAGTGCTTGTTCAGGCTGCAATGCACGCAAGAGAGTATATAACTACGCCGCTAGTTATTGAAATGATGAAAAATTACAGCGGAAGTGGTGGCGTGTGGTGCGTGCCAATGTCAAACCCTGATGGAGTTATGCTTTGCGTGGATGGGTTAGATAGCGTTGCTGATGATAACCTCAAAAGCTTTTTGCTTGATGTTAATGGCGGCAGTACGGATTTTTCTCAGTGGAAAGCAAATGCACGTGCCGTTGACCTTAATGTAAATTGGAACGCTAACTGGGGTGAGGGCGCGCAAAATGTAACTCGTCCTGCACCAGGGAATTATGTTGGTGCATTTCCGTTATCTGAGCCGGAGAATATTGCACTTTGGGAGTTTACTAATAAAATTCTGCCAAATGTTACGCTCAGTTATCATGCTAAGGGCAATGTTATATTTTGGGGATTTGGCTGCATAAAGCCATACTATGATGAAGCACTTAGGCTTTCTGATAGCACAGGTTATCCTTTGCTTGAGAGTACGGACAGTGCGGGTGGCTATAAAGATTGGTATACCGCAGTCACCGCTAAGCTTGGTCTTACTTTTGAAGTAGCATCAGCTTCAGAAACTTTTCCTATTCCACTTGATAGATTGCCGGATATTTATAAAGCTAACAAGGATGTGCTGCAAATTTCTAGCGTAATCGCTGCGGAAATTGAAGCGGATAGAGGATAGTAATTTAGCTTTTTTGATAGATATTATAAAAGGCTGCTAGTAATAGTAATTAATGTATTATCAATTAATGTATTATCAATTAATGTATTATCAATTAATGTATTAGTAATTAATATATTTTTAATAGTAATGAATGTATTATCAATATAACTAATGTAATAGAAATTAATAAAATTGCATATTAAATAATAGCAAAAAAATTTTGCGAAACATGCTTTTAATTTGAGGTGGTAATGATAGAAAAATTTATGAGAGCTGCCATTGCTGAGGCAAAGTGTGCGGAGAAATATGATGAGGTTCCCGTTGGTGCGGTTATCGTCAAGGACGGCGTAATAATCGCAGCGGCTGGCAATATGAAAGAGCGAGAGAACTGTGCGATTTATCATGCGGAAATTGTTGCTATCAAACAGGCTTGTTCGGTGGTTGATAACTGGTATCTTGACGGGTGCGAGATGTATGTGACACTTGAGCCTTGCCCAATGTGTGCTGGTGCAATTATTAATAGCAGAATTGACAAGGTTTATTTTGGAGCGTTCGATTATAAAACCGGATGTGTAGGTTCTGTGTGTAATTTGCTTGCTGATAAATCATTTAATCATCAGCCTGAAGTTGTTTCTGGTGTGCTTGAAGAAGAATGTTCCGCACTGCTAACTAACTATTTTAAAGGTAAGAGAGCTGCTAAAAAGCTAGATAAAAAGTATAACATACAAGATGAATAAACTTAATTAAATAAAGGTTGTATTAAATATATAGCTGACAAATTGTTATAAAAATATTAATAATAAATACTGATAATTGATATTGTTTTCGGAGTTTTTATATCATGTTAAACTAATGTGAGATTATTGCAAGGAGAAGGATTTTTATGCTTATTGTAGGACTTGGTAATCCTGAAAAAAGATATGATAATACATACCATAATGTAGGGTTCATGGTTATTGATAAATTGCTAGAATGCCTTAATTTGAAATTGAAAAATGATGAGTGCAAGGCAAAAGATGTTGTCGTATATAAAGGCGATGACAAAATTATTATTGCAAAACCTATGACATATATGAATTTATCGGGCGAGTGCGTCCGTGAACTTGCAGGCAAATACAAGGTGGATAATAGCGATATTATCATTATTTACGATGATATCGACCTTGATTGCGGGGCACTTAGAATCCGCCGTGAAGGCTCGGCTGGTACTCATAATGGCATGAGGAGTATTGTGTCGCTTATGAATGGCGGCAATATTCCTAGAGTTCGCTTAGGGGTTGGTAGACCAACTCCTCCAATGCAGCTAGCCGATTACGTACTGTCAAAGGTTGCAGGTGATAATAAACTTGCTCTTGACAAGACGGTAGATAATGTTGCAGCTAGTCTTGCAAGTTATATTTCGCATCGTGATTTTGATAAATTTATGCGTGAAGCAATGGTAAAATAATATCAATTCATTTGTAGTTTTTTTGTCATTAGATATTGATTGATTTATGCGTGATGTAATTGAAACAATATTATAATTTTAATTTTAGCAAGTTGAAAAGGTAGGAATATGAATGAGAGTTTGAAAAATGTATTAGACTTAAGAGAGCATGAGGGAGAATTATTACGCATTAGACAACGAGTGCGTGGTAAGGCTCATACTGCCGTTTTTACAGGTAATTATGCAGAGAGAATTCATATTAGTACAGGTCTTGATTTGCCGCTGCTTTATATTGTATCAGATAGAAATAAAGCTCGTGAATTGTATAATAAAATTGAGGAATTTAACCCGAAAGTAGGCTTGCTTGTTGAGCGTGATGACATTTTGATGTATCGTAAACTTTCATCATCAGTCGATAACTCGCAAAGATTACGAACATTGCACGGAATGCTTACTGGTGATATTGATATAATTGTTGCGACTAGTGAAGCAATTTTGCAATATTTTCCGACTCCTAAAAGTATAACCGCTAGTGTACTTAAGCTTGAAGTTGATAGTGAACATAAGATAGAAAATATAACACGCGCTCTTGCTGTGATGGGTTATAATAATGTTGATGTGGTTGAGGATGTTGGCGACTATAGTCTTGGCGGAGATATAATGAGCATCTTCCCTTATGGCGAAAATTCTCCTGTTAGAATTTCTTTTTTTGACGAAATTATAGAGAGTATTAAAGCTTATGATTTATCATCTAGCAAGTCGATAAATAAGCTGGATTTTTTGACAATATATTCCCCATCTGATCCAACATTTATGGATATAGATATGAGCGTTATCCTTGTAAAGGCTAAAAAAAGCATTAAGGATTATATCGGTCATGCTAGTGATAGGGCAAGGGGAATTATTGGCGAATTGCAGACGAAAATTGATACTGGATTTAGTCAAGGATATAGCTGGCTTGCACCTTTTTGCATAAGCAAAATGTGCAAAATAGATGATTTTTTAACTGCTAATACGGTGATTGTTTTTGATGATCCTAATGCGATATTTGATCATGCAAGGCTTTATATAAATGACTTTAATAATAGATGCAAAACATTAATACGCGAGGGGGAAGTAACTCCGGAGCATTTAAGCGGATTGCAAAATATAGAAACTTTCTCAAGGCTCGTAGATAAATTTACGGGGCTTTCCTTTGCAAATATTGCAAGTTCTAATCAAATATTTAATCCGTCGGAAGTTTTCAGGCTAAACAATCCTACAGTTAGGAGTTATTTTGCAAATTTCAAGAGCATATTTACTGATCTGAAAAACTTTAATATTTCCGGTTATAGGATAATTCTTTGTGCGGGTGATGAATATACTGCTAGAAGTATGGTAAGCTCGTTATATGATAATAATATTTATTCGCATTATTCTGATGATGTTAGCCTTGATAACTCAGGGGTGCAAGTCACTGCTGCTAGAATATCTAATGGGTTTAATTATCCAAAAAGTAAGTTTATACTAATCGGTACTGATGAGCTTGTGAAAAAGCGTGAAGTTAGAAAAGCTACAAGGCGTAAAAATACTAATGTTTTCACAATGCCGAAAGTTGGCGATTATGTAGTTCATGATACTCAAGGTATTGGTGTGTGTGCAGGCGTTGAGCAGATGGAAACTTTTGGCGTGAAAAAAGACTTTGTTGTGATTAATTACGCAGAGGCGGACAAGCTTTATATTCCTGTTGATCAAATGGATAAATTGCAACGTTACAGCGGTTCTGATGCTGTGCCTAAGCTGAATAAACTGGGCGGAAAAGAATTTCAAAAATTAAAAGATAGAGTAAAGGCATCCGTTAAGGAAATGGCTTTTGACTTGCTTGAGCTTTATAGGACAAGGCAAAACTCAAGAGGGTATAAATATAGCAATGACACGGCGGCACAGGAAATATTTGAGAATGCTTTTGAACATACGGAAACGGAAGACCAATTGAAGGCGACTGAAGATATAAAAACTGACATGGAACGCGGCGTTGTTATGGATAGATTGCTGTGCGGCGATGTTGGTTATGGCAAGACAGAGGTTGCATTTAGAGCAATGTTTAAAACGGTTATGGAAGGCAAACAAACAGCTATCCTTGCACCTACAACCATACTTGCAAGGCAACATTATTTGACTGCTGTTGAAAGGTTTGAAGGGCATAATTTTAAGTGCGTTTTGCTGTCAAGATTTCAGTCAAAGCAAGAGATTAAGGCTAGCATTGAACTGATTAAATCAGGTGAAGCTGATATTGTTATTGCAACGCATAGATTGCTATCTGCCGACATAAGTTTTAAGGACATTGGACTGCTTGTACTTGATGAAGAGCAACGGTTTGGCGTTGAACATAAAGAGAAATTGAAACTTCTAAAAGACAATATTAATGTGCTGACATTGTCTGCAACGCCAATCCCAAGAACTCTTAATATGGCACTGACTGGCATCCGAGATATATCAGTTTTAGAGATTCCTCCAAAAGAGAGAATCCCTGTTGAAACATACGTAACAGAGCTTACGGATGGTCTGCTTTGTGATGTTATTAATCGCGAAATTGACAGAGGCGGGCAAGTTTATATTTTGTATAATAGAGTCACAGATATTGATACAATGGCAGCGCGCATTGAGTCGTTAGTTCCTAATGCGACGGTTATTATTGGGCATGGTCAGATGGGTGATACTCAGCTAGAAGATTCTATAAATAAATTTTATAACAAAGAGGCAAATGTGCTTGTTTGTACAACTATTATAGAGAATGGAATTAATTTGCCTGATGCAAATACTCTAGTCGTTTGTGATGCGGATAGATTAGGGCTTAGCGCACTGTATCAGCTGCGTGGTAGAGTTGGTAGGTCTGATAAACTGGCTTATGCATATTTCACAACAAGGACTGGAAAGGTGCTTACTAGTGACGCACTAAAAAGACTTACTGCCATACTTGACTATACTGATTTTGGTAGTGGTTTTAAGATTGCTATGCGTGATCTGGAAATTCGCGGAGCGGGAAATGTACTAGGTAAAGAGCAGCATGGGCATATTGCTAGAGTCGGGTATGATATGTACTGCAAATTGCTTAAAGAAGCAGTTGATGAGATTAGTGGTAATGAAGTTATGAAGGATAGCAATGTTGATATGGTTGTTGATGTTGAGGCATATCTTGATAGTGATTATATTGCGACTAATGATGAGAAAATCAAAGTGTATAAAAACATTGCAGAGTTATCTAGCATAGCTGATTTGAGGGAAATGGAAATTGACCTTAAAGATAGATATGGCACTCCTAACGATAGTCTGCTTAATTTGATGAATATTGCCGTAATTAAAAATATGTCAAGCCGTATTGGTGCAAAAAAAGTTATTATCAATAATAAAGGCATGGGAATTGAGTTTGACGGCGAAGTTTTTAAGAACGAAGGGGTAATAACTGCAGTTAGTGATATGAAAAATGATTGCGTTTTGTCCGTTAGTGCGAATCCTACTATAGTTTTTAATGCAAAAGTATTGGGAATTAAACAGAAATTGGCGTTGATACTGCAATTTTTAGAAAAATGCAGCAATTAAGTGGTAAATTACAAAAAATTTAACTGAAATATGTTGCAATTTTTAATTTAATTATGTATAATGTATATATTAATTCGATATATAATATTTATATGGTGTAATATCATATATTTAGGTGGAAATAAAGGAGATTATTAATGAAGAAAAAGATTTTTACATTTGTAGCTGTAGTAATAGTGCTTTCATTGGCGCTTGCTGGCTGTAATATGTTCACTGTCGACGCAGAGAGAGAGTTTAATCAGGTCGTGGCGACTGTTGAATATCATGATGAGGAAAGAGATGTCACTTTATCAGCTGATGTAACTAAACAGGAGTTCGAGGCATTCTTCATGCAGAATTTCCAGACTTATAGCTATTATTATGGCTTCACTGCAGAAGAGTGTGCAGATGAATTCATTAATATTTTATCTAAGCAGAAAATGCTAATCATGTTAGCTAGTATTGAGTTCACTAAAGCAAATTTAGATGTGCCTAACTTAGTTTACAATGAAAAAACTTTTAATTATGACTATGAGTCTTATGCTAATCAATTGCTTGCAATTCTTGAGCCTCACGAGCAGCTTAACATAAAAAATGCTACAAACAAGATGTTTGAAGATTCTTTTGAGGAAGCAGTAAAAGTTCTTGTTGATAAAGATAAACTTGCAAACGAAGATAAAGATGATACAGACAAAGATGAAGATGCTTTAGATGCTCGTCCAGTTCAACCAACAAAAGATGATAAAGATTTTACTGAAAAAGATGGAATCACTATTGAAGATGTTAAGGCTGAAGTAGACTTTTTTACTGCAAATAAACCTGACAAAGATTCTACGGAATTTGAGAAAGAGGCTTATGATGACATTACTAAGAATTTAGAGACAGAGTTTAGGAATTATTATTATTATCTTACTAAACAAGCAGAAACAATTTTAACTACTAAATATACAGAAAAGCATGGTGTTGATGAAAGTGATGATTTAACTGCTGGCGTAGAAAGTAAATACAAATTTTCTGTTACTAGCCAATCTCAACTATATAAAGATGCTGCAGGTTACAAGTCAGCACTAGAAGGTGAGGATGCTGGTGATATACTAGTTCATAATGGACAATACGTTCAAATTAAAAGTATTCTTCTTAAATTCACTGAAGAGCAAGATGCTATATTAACTGCTCTTAAAGAGAAGTTTGCTGGCGAAAAATACGCTGATTACATAGTTACACTTCGCGAGGCAATGGTATTTGGCTCTGCAGAAGGACTACAAAAGGTATTAGCGGATATGCCAATTCCGGTTAAAGATGAATTTCTTGGTCTTACAGTAAATGTTTCTAACCCCGACTACGAGGTAGGCGATGATATAGAAACTGCTTATTCACAAAAAGATGTTCCATTCTTGGAAGTTATTGAAGATATCGCAGTTGCAATTGCAGCAGCTGAAGACAAAGCTATGGCTGATTATACTGAGAAATATGGTGCATCAGATGGTACTTCTGCATACACTGCTGGTAAGGCAATGTATGTTGCAGAGAAAAGAATTGAGGCATTTGAAACTCAACTTTACTTAGTAAATGATGATGATGGTATGTTCCAAGGCAAAGATTATGTAGAAACTCCTTATGAGCAAACTAGTGATTATGTATCAGAGTACACAGCACTTGTTAGACAACTTTTGCAAGATCAAACTACTGCTGGTGCAAGTGTCGTAAATGCTACAGTTGGTACTGTTGTAGTCAATCCTGTAACTGGTAAGTCGGGTGAGATAGTTGAGACTGTATCAATACTTCGCGGAAAGAAAATAGTTATCTATACTGATATAACTAATAATATGTCATTCATTATCAATGACTTTGGTGTGCATATTGTTATGCTTACAAATGTTACTGTTGATAAGGCTTATAACATGGGTCTTGATGGTATAATGGGAACTGCTGATGATTTAATTACTGGGTCTGTTAACGAAGATTTTAATGTTGACGAAGCTACTAAAGGTTATAGCGCTGCAGAAAAAGCTAAAATCATTCAGGCTAATCAATTATTCACTGCTGGATTAGATGCATTTGTTGGATTTGATGAGGAGACTGGTAAGGCAATAACTGTACGCGAGAAACTTCATGACGAACTTGAAGAGTCTTATAATAATGATCGTTATACTAAATTTGAAAAAGGTTTATTTGATTGGTATGGTGATGATATTTTTGACACTTCTGATGATAAAGAAAAGGTTGATGCATCAGTTTCATTTACTTTATATAAAGATAATGGATTATTTAAGAGTATTAAAAAAGACTTTATAAAATATGAGGAAGCTCAAGAATCTCAACAAGCTTAATAATAATTAATATAGTATAAGAGTAATCAGAGATGATTGCTCTTATATTTGTATAATTAAGCAGAAAAATGAGAAAAATATAAATAGTAAAATACAAGCTATTTGCAATTTGAGAGGTGTTTAATGGATTTAACAGAAAGAAAGATTAGTAGCGAAAATATTTTTAATGGTAAAATAATTGCAGTTAAAAAAGATAAAGTAAGGCTGCCTAATGGAGGAACTTCTTTTCGTGAGTGTGTGGAACACAATGGAGGATGTGCTGTTGTGCCTATCACTGCTGAAGGGAAAATATTGCTAGTAAAACAGTTTAGATATCCTTATAATGAAGTAATTATTGAAATCCCTGCAGGAAAACTTGAGTTAGGAGAAGATCCTTTAGAGTGTGCAGTACGAGAGCTAAAAGAAGAAGTTGGCGGCGTATCTGATGATTTTACTGATTTAGGTGTTGTTTATCCCTCTCCGGGATACACTAATGAAATAATCAAAATATATCTAGCAAAAAATGTTGAATGTGGAGATTTGTGTCCAGATGATGATGAGTTTCTCGAAGTCGAAAGCTATGATATAACAGAAGTTAAGGATATGATCTGTCATAATATTATTAAAGATGGAAAAACTATTATTGGCGTACTTCGAGCATTATTGTTGCTTGATAAATAATATTAGATTCCTTTATATGCTATATATAACTATATTAGGAATTATAAATGGAGGAAATTATGTGTTATAAATGGCTAAAGTTATGTGTTATAAATGGCTGAAGTTATGTATTATATAGCGGAACATAATCATCGCATTATTCATTATCTGTCCGAATGTAGTTAATTTATTACTTAATGTTATCTAATAAATATACTTGTAAATAAATCATGGTTCATATTATGAAATTAATTAAAATAACATATGCAATTGAAATGCACTTTAATTTTAGAGTGCATTTTTTTTGTCTAATTGCATGAATACTCTTGACAAATTTTATAAATATGATATACTATAGTCAAAGGTTAAAGATAGTCTAATTTCAACATGCAATGGTAACAATTAATATAAAATAAGACTATCAATATATAAACTGAAAAATAATACAGAAAAATAGTATAGTGTTAAAAAAAATATTAATATAGTAATATAATAAAAGTTGTTAAGATATAAAGTTATTAATTTATAAAATCTAAAAATCTAAAAAGTCATAAAGTTATAAAGATTAAAAACAAAAGCATAAAAGCTATATGAACATTATAGTACAAAAGTATAAAATATTTAAGTATATAAAGACAGCATAATAAATTTATTTTTATCACAATGATAAAAATTAAGGAGGGGTATATGGTAAGTATTAGTGATTCGATAGAAGAATTTCTTATAACAACAATTGGTGATGATGCAGAATTGAAATTGTCGAGAAATGAGCTTGCAATATTCTTCTCTTGCGCACCAAGCCAAATTAATTATGTGCTATCTACAAGATTTACCCCTGATAGGGGATATAAAGTTGAGTCCAAAAGAGGTGGCGGTGGATGTGTCAAGCTTATCAGGATTGTTGAGAGTGAAGATAATTTACTAATGCAAATTTATGAAGAAATAAGACATTTGACAAGTTTAACTTATAGTAAATGTAGGGATATTGTTAGTCGGTTAATGCGTGATACAGTTGTCACCGATCGTGAAGGAAAAATAATGCTTACAATTATGAATGATAAGTCACTAGCATTCCCTGTTGATATTGCAGGTAGAATCAGGGTTCAAATGTTTAAAGAAATTATTTTAGAATTATCTAGAAGGAGTGTTTAAAAATGGATTATATATGTAGCGTATGTGGCAAGCCTGCCACTCATTATAAAAAAATAACTATAAACGGGAAAGCTAATGTAACATATTACTGTAGTGATTGCCAGAATGATTTAGAAAGTGTGGGCAGTGTTGCTAATGTTGTTAGTAATATATTTACAGGCAATAATAGAACTGTGCCAAGTAGAGTGAGAACTTGTAAGTGTGGCCTTACTGATAGAGATATATTAGATGAAGGAAAATTTGGATGCGCTGAATGTTACGTTACATTTCGTGATATTGCAGATAATTATATCGCATCTAGAGGGTTTGGAATGCACAAAGGCAAAGCACCAATAAGGTATGCAGCGTCAACAGGCGGGGTAGGTCAAAATAAAAATAGCAATCAAAATAACAGCAAAACAGCATCAACTCAAGATGGCAGCGGATCAAACTTTAATAACCGTGTAAATATAGTTAATAAAGCAACTAGTAGCAGGGATAATGATATTAAAACTAGTGCTATTATGGCAAATATTGATATTTTGAAATCAGAGTTTGACAAGGCGATTATAGAGGAGCGTTATTTGAATGCTGATATGATTTCTAAGCAAATCATCGCATTAGAAAAGCAACTATAAGGAGGGGCTATGAATAAGAATTTAATTGTTGTAACTAGTAGAGTTAGGCTTGCAAGAAATTTGAAATCAGTACCATTTCCTAGTATGCTTAAGGGCAGTCGTGATACTGCTGAAATAGTTCTTAATGCTGCAAGGCGAGTTTGCGATAAGTTATTTAAGTATGATGTGCAAAGAATGGATAATTTGACAGATATTGATAGAATTGCACTTCAAGAAAGACATATTATAAGCAAAAATTTAATAAAAAACACTGAAACTGGTGCAGTAATTATCGGCATCGGTGATAGCGAGGGTGTAAGCATAATGATTAACGAGGAAGATCACATCCGGGCACAATGCGTCATGCGTGGGTATGGTGTTGCTGAGTGTTATAGTGAGGTTAGTCAGTTTGATGATAGGCTTGCAAGTGAGGTGGAAGTTGCTTTTGATAGCAGGCTTGGGTACCTTACAGCTTGTCCAACTAATTTGGGCACGGGTATGAGGGCAAGTGTAATGCTTTTTTTGCCAGGACTTACTCACACGGGCGAAATAACTAGAATTATTAAGGCAATTAATAGCTCAGGGCTCACAGTAAGAGGTGCTTATGGTGAGGGGTCAAGCGCGAGCGGATATTTATATCAAGTAAGCAATCAATCAACAATCGGAATGTCTGAAGTTGATATTATAGCTAAAGTAAATGTCGTAATTGATAAGATTTGCGATGCTGAAATACTTGCAAGATTAAGCTGGTATAAAACTGATAGTATTGAGCTAGAAGATAAAATAATGCGGTCATTTGGTATATTAAAATATTCAAGGTTGATAAGTTCTAACGAATTTATAGAGCATATTTCTAATGTTAAACTTGGTTTATCGCTAGGCATGCTTGACTTAGATATTAATATGCTAAATACACTTACAGAGTTATGTCAACCTGCAAATTTATGTCATTATGGCGGACGGAAACTAAATGAGAATGAGCGTGATCAATTGCGTGCAACGCAGGTCAGAGATAAAATAGATTTGAGGTGATAATATGGATAGATTTAATAATGAATGTAGAGAAATATTGAATAAGGCATCTGATTTTGGTTCAAGATCAGGCGGAGTTATCGGCACAGAGCATATTATTTGTGCAATGGCTGTTATTAAAAACACTAATATACAAAGCATACTTACAAGAGTTGGTTTTTCAAGTCTTGATGTTCCTAAAATAATTAGGATATCTCCGGCCTCAAAAGGGGCTGATCTTAGTAAAAGAACTATAGGCGTTTTAGATGATGCAGGCAAGATGGCTTTTAACTTCAAGCTTGGGAATGTAACTCCAGAAATGATTCTGCTTGTTATACTTGAAGATGATAAAAGTTACGGATATCAGGCACTTAGG
>CAMQSU010000011.1 GCA_947037025.1 uncultured Clostridia bacterium
GCTTGATACTTCTGTTACTGAAGAATCAGTACCTTCTGCAACATAACTTTTGTTAGATGCTGCAATTGCATTGCCTGTAAAAATCATTGTTGTTAACATTACTGTTGCAGTCACTGCACATAGTAACATCTTTTTAATGTTTTTAGATTGATCACTGTTTAATAATGCATTTTTCATTTTTTCATTCTCCTTTGTTTGCTCTTAATCTCATTATATTAGTCAGATTAAGATAATTTTGAATTAGTTACTAAGATAAATATTGTATATTAAGTCAATTAAATTATGTATCTAATATTTACTTTTATTACACACAAGATGCCATTTCCTTACCTCGTATATACATAATAGCATATAAAAGTAAATATTGCAAGCTTTTTTATAAATTTTTTGTAAATATTTTCAAATTTATCATTTTGAATGTAAATTATGATTTTTCATATCCTTTTAGTTCAGTATTGAATTGTTTTGTATACGGATATGCAGAATTTAAGCATGGTATGCTATGAAATAAAAATATAGGCAGCAAGTAATTGCTACCTATATTTAAGTTATATTATATACTATATTATTATATTTATATCCTTAGTATCATTATCAATTATAGTAAATTTTCTATTTCTCCATTAAGTTTGCTTGGTTTTACTGTTGGAGCAAATCTAGCAATTACTTTGCCATCTCTATCAACTAGAAACTTTGTAAAATTCCATTTAATCTCGTCTTCCTTGCTCTCAAAACCTTTACTAGCTAAAACTTTATATAAAACTTCTGCACTTCTGCTTTTATTTGCGATAGGTGCTTCACTTCTAAGCATTTTGTATAGTGGATGTGCGTTGTCACCGTTTACATCGATTTTTGCAAATCTATCAAATGCAGTTGCATAATTTAATGTGCAAAAAGTTTCTATCTCATCATCTGACTGCGGTGCTTGCTCAAAAAATTGATTACATGGAAACTCTAAAATTTCTAGACCTTGCGTGTTGTATTTATCATGTAGTTTTTGCAAACCTTTATACTGCGGTGTTAGTCCGCACTGCGTTGCAGTATTTACAATTAGCATTACTTTACCTTTATAATTTGAAAGAGATACATCCTCTCCCTTATTGTTTTTTACTGTTATATCGTATATCATAGTTTTCTCCTTTTCATTTGGTAGAAATATATCTACCGCTGATTATTGCATACAATCAAAATCATCAATTTTATACAATTTATTATTTTTTCAATTTTCAAATTGTTGATTGTTTTGCTATATTTTCATTTTATAAACTAGTTGAATATTATTTAATATTATATAATTTCTCAATAAACAACTTAATTTTCTCTACATTTTGCACAGCAACTAACTCACTTTCACACTCAACTGTGATTCTTAACTTTGGCTCTGTTCCTGATGCTCTAACGATCACTCTGCCGCCAACGCCAAGTCCTGATTTTAGACTTTCTGTATATGCAATAACTTTTGGGTCTGCTGCGATTTCGCTTTTAAGCTCACTAATAATTCCGACACTTATTTGAGGGTATTTATAACAATCTACAAGTTTATCTATATCAGTTTTAGACTGCTTTAAAATATTGCAAAGATAGCAAGCAACTAGCAGTCCATCTCCCGTATTTACAAGTTCGCCTAGTATAATATGCCCTGATGCCTCTCCGCCTATTACATACCTTTCCTTGCTCATAACATCTGCGATATAGTGATCGCCAACATTTGTTCTAATTAGCTTGATGCCATTATCATTTAGTGACCTCTCTACTCCTGCATTTGTCATGATTGTTCCGACTACAGTATTGCCAAATAACTTATCAGCTTTCTGCAAATTTTTAGCAATAACATATAGTATATCATCGCCATCTACAAGCTTTCCGTTTTTATCAATTACCATTATCCTATCAGCATCTCCATCAAATGAAAACCCAATATCTGCTTTATGCTCTAGCACTAATCTTGAACACTCATCAGTACACATTGCACCGCATCCATTATTAATATTAACGCCATCGCTCTCCGTATGCTCAATGATACACTCGCAGCCGCAATCGTCAAATACCTTTTTAGCAAGCGCGTACGCTCCGCCATTAGCACAGTCAATGACAACTTTCATCCCCTTTATATTAGGCAATATGCTTTTAACAAAAGTGATATAATCATCAGTAAAACTTTCGCCAGTACTGATTGACCCTGTTACGTCATTTATAATTGGTCTGTTCAGCTCAATGTGACGCTCGATTTCTATTTCCTCAATGTTTGTCAGCTTGCTGCCTTTGCAATTGAAAACTTTAATACCATTATACTCTGGTGGATTGTGAGATGCTGTTAGCATTACTCCGTAATTTGCATCGATACTCTGCGTTACATACGCAACGCATGGCGTGCTTGTTATATCAATATTAACAACATCAGACCCAGCATCAATGACACCTTTGCATATCGCCGCCGACAGCTCCGCTCCGCTAACTCTAGTATCACGACCGATTACGACCTTTCCGCCATTTGCCGAATACCCTAGATAATTACCTACCAAGTATGCTAAATCGCAATTGATAATGCTGCCAAATAAACCGCGTATGCCATCAGTTCCGAAGTACTTTTTGTCATAATCAATCATTCTATAATTACTTCTATCTTCCTTAATAGTTTCACGATTACGACCTATGCACATACAGTTCATAGGTAGGTCAAGTGTAACCGTAGTGCCGGCCGCTATAAATGCACCGTCCTCGATTGTAACTGGAGCTACAATGTTGCTGTTACTGCCGATAAAAACTCTATCCCCAACTATAGACCTATGCTTATTTTTTCCGTCATAGTTGACAAATATTGATCCGCAACCAATGTTGCATTTATCGCCAACATCAGCATCGCCAACGTATGCTAAATGTGCAACTTTTGTATTTATACCAAGCTTACTATTTTTAATTTCTACATAATTACCTATTCTGCAATCGCGCGCTATATCTGCCCTTGTGTGAACATGTGCAAAAGGCCCAACAGTAGTTCCACTACCAATTGAACAGTCTTTTACAACAGACTTTAATATATCAACACCATTGCCAATTTTTGCGTTTTTTATTATATTTCCTGATCCGATAAGGACATTTTTTCCGATTATAGAATTACCTGAAATATGATTGTCACTATCTATAATTGTACCCTCTCCAATTAGGACATTCTCATCAATATATACACCATGTAGAGATGTAAAAACCACACCGTTTTCTATGTGTTTTTTGATTACTTCTGCATTTAACTGCTCTATATTGTTATAAATTTTATTAATACCTTTAATACTCATATGCTCTCCTTATCTCATATTTTATTACAGATAATTCGCAATTATTACTTGCAAATCAATCATTTTATTATTATATCATAAATAAATTTATTAACAATATATCATTAATTAATACTGAAAATTTTTATTTCTTTTTGTAAATTATATGCTATTATGAGGCTAAAATATAAGTACAAGCAGCAAAAACTCCATCAATTACTTGGATTGTTAGCGTTAGAAGGATTTTATTTTTATCTATTTTTATATCTTTAATCTTGTCCGTTCCTTTAATTATTATAAACTCACCATACTCAGTAACTTCTGCTTTTATCTCAACTTTTTTCTCGAATGGAAGCGTGACCGATGTTTTCAGCTGATAACTAAGGGTAAACTCTCCATCGATTAATGATACATTATTATATATAAAATCAGATGAATCTATGTTTGCATAATATCCATTTTCCTCTATTTCTATCACCTCAAAATTATTCAATTTAAACTTGCCGTTTATATGCTCAAGTTGAACGCATGCGCTAAGAACTACAACCATGCAAATACAAGCTACAACTGCTAAAATTTTTTTCATTTAATTTTCTCCTTATATCACCTTTGCAAAGTGATTATAATCATAACGTTATTTTTTGCCACGTTTTATTAATATCTAATTAATTTGTTATTCTTTATTTTCCTTGCCTGCCTGCTCCGCTTTTGGCTTTGCAGAAGTCTTTGGCTTTGCGGGAGTCTTTGGCGTTGTAGAAGTCTTCGGCGTTGCTTTAGGTTTTTCTGATTCAGCATCTTCAGGTGCAAAATAAACTTGTTGATCCTCATCCGAATTTTGCTTACCTTTTGCAGTCGATTTTGCGGCTTTTTTATCAGCTAGTTTTTCAATATTGTCCTTTACTAATTTCTCAGCTTTTGCCTTTAATGAATTATCTTTTTTAGGCGTAACATTTTTAGTTATATTATCAGAAATGTCGTCATTATTAGTATTGTTTTTCAATCTTGATAGCGCCTTATATCCTTGCGTTTCTGCCGTAAAGTCTTGCGCTTCAATACGTTCATCTCTACTGTTGTTAATTACATTACCTTTATTAGATTTTTTTGTTTTAGTAGTATTGCCAAGTGGTGCGTTTTTACGCTTCATATACCAATCTGTTGCAAAATATGCACCAACACCGATTCCTGCAGCAGCAATTATTGCAGCTATAACTATAAATACTATCCATACTGCTGCCATTGGCTCTTCTGGTATTGGTATTGTTGGTTTAAACCCGAAATAATCAATATTTATCATACTATCCTCATTGTTTTTTATTTCTACTGTGTGAATCCCTTGCTCTAAATCACTCACGCTAAATACCATCTTTCCGTATTCCGCTTGCTCACTATACTGGTCAAAAGTAAACCACTCTCCGTCGTCAATTCTTATTTGACCTTTGCCGTACTCATATCCAACCTTAGAATATAATGCCACTCCCGTGCCAGAGAATGCAAACTCCATTGTTCCGTCATTTGTTTGCATGATTGCACCATTGACGAAATATCCAGATGCATCTTGCTGCCACTCGCCATAATACTGCAAATCACTTCCTTCATGAGATATAAATGTTGTTGTCTCAAATCCATTACCTATTTTAATATCGGCAATACTAATATAATCATCACTATGTACACTGTATATTAAAATCTTAATATAATTTGCGGTTACTGTCTTAAAGTTTATATTGAATTTATTTGTTTTAGGCGCATTTCCTTCGCTTACTTGCGTCATGTTTATCATATCGTTTCCGACTAATACTTTGTAACTATTCATACTGCCTTTTTCGTATATACTATTTGTAATTTTGATTTGGTTAAATGTTTCCTGTGAGTCAAAAGCAAATGCAATCTCTAACGGAATAGTCGCATCAGTTGGCTCATCTGTTGAGATACTTCTGTGTTTCGACTTGTAGACAGTGTCATCATATTTATCAAACATATTGTCTGCATAATCTGTTTGATAAGCTGCTGGGGCACTTTTAACTTTGATATTTGACTTAGCCGTAATTTGCTGCGACTCAGACATTCCATTATTATCATTATAGTCGGTTAAATAACGCTCACTAATTGTAGTATCAGTGTTAACATTGTAAATTACACTGTTTGGTATATCAATTACCTCACCAGTCATTGCTGTATCTGATAGCGATGGCTGCGGTATGTCACTGCTTGGTGTCCGATCAATCCATCCTAAACCAACGCCACCCCGTCCGGTTTTATTTATCGTCCATAATTCAAAATAAATCACATCACCTGCATTTAATTTTACCTCGTATTTTGATTCTAGCTTGTTGATATCGTAACTGCTTGTGTACTCATCAAACCTAGCGACTGAGAGCAAATCACCAATAGAAGCGCCCATTTTCAGCACCGCTTGCTCATCACCCCTAATCATAAATGTGTAAGTGCCTGTATATGGTGCAATAATTTTGCCATCAACTTTAATTAGACTGTTCTCGGCAGAATTATCAATGTAACTTGAATTAACATTATATTCTTTGTTAGGTGTTTGACTTTGTGCTTGAACAATTGCATTGTCAATGCTTTGAGAGTCAATCCCCATCCATTCATCTACTGATAGACCATTGCTATCTTGTTTTAGTTTGATTTTGACAGTAGTATTTTCCACTTCAAAAGGTGCATTGGTAAACTTGAATGTGACTTCAAACTCATCACTTTTCTGCTCACTTTTAGGAGTATAATTATAAATTCCTTTTATTGCTGACTCTACAAGCTCACCATGCAATGGCGCTGAAACTCTTACTATCTCAAATTTGAATGGAGAGGGAGATGCTGTATATCCTGCATTTTCCGCCGCATCAACTGCATTGAAATTAAACTCCTTATTCTGTCCTGCTGGGATTAAAAACTCTCGGCCTGTTGCAATGCCATCATGCTCAGCTTGATACACTGTTGCAATCGGTACAAATTGCTTAAAATCTTTCGCCTTTACTGCACTCTTAACTTTATCACTTAGTGTAAAGCCGCACAGTTCTTCAAAGAAATAAGTAAGGTCAACTCCATTGATTAGCGAAAACTGCATATAGAAGTTTTCCGCAGCAGTCATATCCCTTGATATATTGTCCTCTGTAGTATATGGTGCAACTTTAATATAAGCATCTACACCAAATGCGTGCATTAGTGTTGCGTGCATACTAAGCCCTGCATTTGCCGAACCCATGCTGCCTGTTAATTTATTTAATGATGCTGCGTAATCAGTAACCCAGTTAGAGCCACTTAGACCGCCATTCTCTGATCTACCCGCCGCAATGTTTGTATGCAATATATAAGTTGCAGCAGTGATAGCGTCATTAATAACTTCACTTACTGATGAATTTGTCTCAGGCCCAAATCCCATATGCTGATAATTCATCTGATGAAGGTTACCCCAATTACCATCTTTAATTATTAAATCATAATTTAGCGCACCTCTTGCCCATGATACGGGTGCTACAGAATGGTATTGACCTAAATATGCATACGCCTCATTTTTTTCAGAGTATTGATCAAATAACATATGGTTTATGCCGACATCTCCATATTGATCATTTGTTTGTGGAGACATGTCACCTGATAGCTTGATAGCTTTTGACCAAAACTCCGCTGATAGTCGCATTGACTCACCAGAAATTCCTATCACTTCGCTCTTAGGCATGCTCATTCTATAGTCGCCCGCCTGTACATTTACATATAAGCCTGGTGCATCCTTTATTAATTTATCCCATTCAGCTTCGCTAGTCGCACCTAAAATATAATCAGGTGACTCCATCGCGCCTATGATAGTTATATTGCAAGGTTTGTTTTTAGTATCACCTAACACGGCAACTGACAATGGCCCGCCTAAAGGATTACCAATATAATTAACTTTTTCTGTCAAGTCAAATGTTTTTGCCATATTAGGCATACGATTATACTCAGCACCAGTAGTAGGAATATTATTGTAATTATATCCAACCTCATCATACTTAGCTTTGTTATCTACATGAAATAGAGATCCTATAGATATACGCACTCCTCCAGCCGCAACTACATAATCAGGAAGAACAACAGTTATAACCTCTCCTGCTCCTGCATATAGACCGGTTAAGTTCATTGCCTCCGTATAAGGATTTATATAAAGTTTTTTTGCAACCGCCGCTGCATCATCTGGTATATAACCGTTATATGAAGAATCGGCAGCAGAATGCTTTGTCATCTTTTTACCATTATTGGATTGATCTACTGCACCAGACATAACGCCATCAATATCAAGAGTTGCGAAGTCATGAATAGATTTATTTTCCGCTGCGACTTGCGCAATTTGCGTAGGGTCTGTCAAAATATTAGTATAAGTTGGATAATAATCAAGCCCACCATCAGTCACCGCTGGTATAGTACGCTCAACAGTATCTAAAATTTCACTATACGAGCGTGCTTTTTTATATACGTTATCATTGACTGCAAATTGAACCCCTGCACTTTGACATGCAGTTAATAGTATCAATGATGAAAATACTACCGTAATCAATAACACACTAATTTTTATATGCGATTTTGAAAGATTTTTCTTTTTCATTAAGTACTCCTACCTTTGTTTATAAGCTTATTATATCATATATAGCACCCATAATGCAGTATTGAATTTGTAAACTTTACATGCATTACTCTATTTTTGATACTTTCGCTTTATATGGCAATTTGGCATGTTAAAAGTGCTGAAACTAATTTCAGCACTTAATTAACTATAATTATTTAATTCTTTAACGATATATAATATTGAATTAATCTAGTTTTGTATCACTATCAATTTTAATGTCTAAATCATTATCATCATAATCAGTTACTAAAGACAAGTCTTCCTCTGTTGAGGTCAACTGCTCGATATCGTCGATATTATCTACTTCACTATCTTCGCTAGTAGTAACATCAACATCATCAATATCATCTAATGCTTTATCATTATCTAATTCGGCTGGATCTACTATCTCGCCTAACTCAACAAACTCTTCCATAATATTATTATTGTTAATTCCTGCTGGCATATCTTCGCCTGTGCAATCGTTAGCTGCATCAGATATATCAAGTAGAGCGGATACGCCCTTGTTAAGCGTTATTGAATCATTATCAATTGAGATATTATTTGCCTCTATGTAATTACTAAGTGCATCACTATTACCAGCCTCAGCCTCAAGGACTAACATATCTCTAGTTTCGTCATCAATAGTTCCCTCGTCATGTAATGCACGGATCTTTAACACTTCCATTATATCCTTGTGACGTTTTTCCGTCAAGTCCCAGAAGAAGAAAGGTATCGCAGACAATGCACAACTTATGCAACTTATAATTGCAAGTGCTCCTAAAATATTAAATAAAATTTCGTTGTCAAATAATACATCAGCATTATCAATATATCCGTAGTGCTTAAATATTGCTGGTGCAATAAATGCTGTACCTATACCGACAGTTAAAGCAATCATTGCGCCAAACTGAGATAGAAAGCCTTCTAATCTGTCACCAGTTTTATACTGCTGATAATCATATATTTCCGCTTGACAAGCTGGAGTTGCAACGACTTGAAGACCTGAGAATAATGTAAATAAGTATATAAACACCAACCCAACCCAAGCATTCCTAACAAATATTAAAGGGAGCATTGACGCTGCCATACCTAGATTTGTCACAAGTAATATTTTTTTCTTACCAAATTTTCTGATGATATATGGTGCGAGCAACATTCCCGGAACAACCGCATCGCCGATAAGCGTCATTGCAATCGACTGCATCATTCCTGCTATTTCTGTATGTCCCATTGCATTTAATTCTGGACCGATAACATAAGTCGTAAACCATACAACAAATGTACCGGAAACTAGCAATTTAGTTACTAAAAATATTGCTGACGTATTATGTAGCCAAAAGTATTTATTTTTAGAAACTTTTACTACTCCATCAGTAAATTTCTGTTTCTGCTTATGTTGCTTTGATATTACCATTCGCTCCTTTACACCAAACGCCATTATAAGTCCAAGTGCAAAGAATACTGATGCAATTATTGGCACAAGTACTTGTGCTGTTGCAACAGTATTAATTCCGGCAATTTCCGTACCGCCATTATCAGCAGCAGGTACGCTATAAAGCCAGTTAGAAACTGTAGGATAAATCATCCAAACAAGAGTTGGTCCTAATGATGTAAAAAAAGTACCTATTGACATAAGTTGAGTACGCTCATCCATACTTGGAGCCATAACTTGTGAAAGGCTTGTGAATGCAAGCAGATAAATACGATTAAAGAATGCAACAATGTTAAAAAGAATTGCATAAACGATTATCATAGCAGTTGCATCAGGAATTCTGACTACTTGACCAAGCGCTATAAAACATAACAAAATAGGGATTGGTAACACTATTAGATACGGTCTAAATTTACCATATTTCGTATTAGTGTTATCTATCATCCAGCTAACAAGCGGTGATGACACAATAGTTACAACTGATGTTACAACACCAATAATTGTGATAACATCGACAGATATTCCAACTGCTGCTGCAATATAAAATCCGTGCATCATTGTAAAGAATGTCAAGAATACTGTCGCACCCATTGCCCCACAACCGCCGATTGTATACATTAACCATTCTCGCAGTGTCAATGACTTTCCTGCACTAGGCTTATTCCACCTAGGAAGCTCTTTTATCATAGCTTTCATTTTAACTGTATTTTTTCCCATATTTTCCTCCAGAATTTTATAACAATATACTCTATCTATACTATCTTAATTAATAACAGGAATCATGATCGCAACAACATAAAAATCTTGCTCCGCGCGTAGTCCGTGCAAAGTACCAGCTCGGGCAATAAATGTATCACCTACATTAATCACTACTTCGCTGCCATCTAGCAACCCGAAACCAGTCCCTTTTACGCAATAAAACACTTCATCCTCATCTTTATGAGGGTGCAGTGCAACAGTTCGCCCTGCAGCTATCTTATATACATTTGTACCTATCTTAGCTTTAACTAACTCTATATCCATATTCATTATAGCACTCTCCTTACAGTTTGTTTTACCAAATATTAACAGTACTTAACATAATATAATATTATCAATATGTTAATAATAGATCTCTATAATAATATCATATTTTTACCGATTTGTCAATAGTATATAAAGTTTTAGTAAGAATGTTATATATAAATTTATATGTTTTTTTTATACTTGACAAAAATGCATGTATATGATACAATTACTGTAACAACATTAGTTACAGTAATGATTAATAGTTGTTAAAGGGGCAAAATGAAAATATCAAGCAGATTAGCAATCTCAATACACACAATACTTGCCATAAATGCATTTTGTGGCAAATGCAAAATAACATCGGAATTTTTAGCAACTAGCATAAATATACACCCAGTTGTTATCAGAAAAATACTATCGCAACTAAACACTGCAGGGCTCACACAAATAGCTAGTCCTAAAGTTGGAATAACAATGAATAAATCACTTGATGAAATAACAATTTATGATTTGTATATCGCAGTTGATTGTGCTGATGAAAGTCTATTTAATTTCCATAGCAACCCTAACAGCAACTGCCCTATCGGCAAAAACATTCATAAAGTATTAGATTGTCATTTTGATGAAATTCAGAAAAATTTTGAATCAATGCTTAGTGATGTCAAGTTATCGTCACTAGCTAGTGATATAGATAAAATAATAAGGAGCTAAATGGATTACGGAATTTTATCTATAATACCTATAGTATTAGTATTAATATTAGTTTTTGCAACAAAAAATGCTTTTATATCTATCGCTTTTGGAATCTTAACTGGCTCAATAATTATCCTTGCAAAAGAGGGAGAATTTTTAGTCGGAACGACCGAGCTTGTAAAAGTATTTTCAAACGGTGATACTGTCATGATTATATTTTTCGTCATGCTTATCGGTGCATTAGTTTACGCAATGGAAGCGTCAGGCGGCACGGAAGCACTGTCAATATATTTCAGCAAAAAAAAGCGTAACGCAAAATCAAAAATCGGCATACAGCTATTCACAATGCTGACAGGTCTTGTAATGTTTGTAGATGCTTCTAGCTCAATGGCGATGACATCGGTAGTCGGCGGGCCGCTATTTTCTCAAGCAAAAATACCAAAAGAAAAACTTGCACTAATTGCAAACAGCACGGGTGCGCCAATTGCATGGATAATTCCTTTTGGCGGAGCGGGGGCAATGACAGCGGGAATACTTAGCCAAATTGAAGGTGTTGAAGGCAATAGTTTTAGCTATGTTCTACAAGCAGTCCCATTTCAGTTTTATACATTAGCATTATTATTACTGCTGTTAGTTTCAATAATATTCAATTTTGAAATTGGCGGACTTAGAAAGATTTCTAGTAAAGAATACACTGAGACTATAGTTAAGTTCAACACTGATATTCCTGCTAGCAAAAAACCAAAAATTGCAAACATGATTATTCCGATTTGCATATTGATTACAAGTATTTTCACACTTCTACTTGTAACCGGCAAGGGCAATCTTTTTAACGGTGCTGGTGCATTATCAATATTCGTATCAGGGCTCATTTCACTAGTACTTACAATGGTTCTATACATGGTTCAGCGAATAACGACACTCGATAAATGTTTAGGATGGTTTTTTCACGGCATGAAAAATATGCTTGAAGTGACAGTATTGTTAATAATTGCATTTACCTTTAGCGGTATAATAACAAGGCTGCAAACAGCGAGTTATATATTGCAAGTGATAAGCGGAGTACATATAGGATTGATGCCATTTTTTGCAGTAATAATTTGTGCTGTAATAGCATTTGCGACAGGAACAAGTAGCGGAACTGTTGCACTTGCAACTCCTATCATATTGCCGATTATAATCATGAGCGGAGGAAATATTCCGCTTGTAATTGGTGCGATAATATCAGGTGCAGTATTTGGCGACCAATGCTCTCCAATATCGGATAGCGTAATACTTACATCCTCATTAACAGGAGTAAATGCAATAACGCACGTAAAAACACAACTACCATATACAATTATTGCACTTGCAATGTCAGTGGTAATGTATTTAATCTTAGGATTTATAATATGAGAGGTAAAGATATGAAAATCAACGAAATATATTCCAAACTGGACAACATAGGCTGCTTGACTTTTACAACAATTAAGGACAATTATCCTATCAGTAGGATAGCACATTTTTTTGCTTTTGACGACCAAGGTTTATACTTTAGAACTATGAAAGTAAAACCTTTTTATGCTCAACTGATTGAAAATGGAAAAATAGCAGTATGCGGTATGAATGCTGATTCAAAAGTTAGAAAAGATAAAAACAACATGCCTGAATTTGATGCGGGATACACAATCAGGCTTACTGGCGAGGCGAAAGAAGTTTCTATAAACTACGTTAAAAGAAAGGCAGAAACTTGCGATGGGTTTGCATTAGCGCTAAAGGATATTGAGAAATATCCTGCAATGACAGTATTTAAAATTGATAAATTTACTGGCGAAGTATATGATTATGATTTTGAATGCCATCACAGAAACCACAAGCTAGCAAGAAAACCGTTTGAGTTTGGAATGACTGATAACAATAACTTTGGAATGCAAATCAATTCACATTGCACACAATGCGGACAGTGTATTATAAGCTGCTCTTTTAAAGCAATTAAATTAACAGACGGCAAATATAAAATTGATAAATTAAGATGTGACGCGTGCGGAGATTGCACTATAGCGTGTAAATTTGATGCAATCACAGTCACAAAATAAAATATATATAAATGCTAGAATAATAATTAATTTATTAGAATAGAAATACAAAAAAAAGAATAGAAAATAATCAAAATAAATATGAGAAAAAAATGCTCATTAATTGCATAAAAACTAGTCATAAAATACTAGAAAAAATTGCTATATAATGCTATAAAATAATAATATAACAATAAAAAATAACGCAAGGGATCATCCCTTGCGTTATTAATTTATTTATATTAAATTTCGTTATATTGTAATGCCATTAGACCCTTTTAAACCTTATAACTTGCTCTCCATCAACTGTTACAAGCTCATTCCACATGCTAATCGGTCTAACCCAATACTCTGATATGCTTTCATATAGCGGTTTATATATTACTAAATCCTCTAAAGTTTCGCTGTGTTTTGCTATACCTATTACCTCATATAAATTACCTTTATAATGTCTGTATTTTCCTGTCTTTATTTTTATTGAATTTACTTGATTTTCATCATTCAATTTATTATATATTTTATCCAATTTCCACCTCCTATTTTCATTTAATTATATAGCAAAATTCTACAAAAGTCAACCTAATTTAGCCTTATAAAAAATGATGATAATTCAGAAGAATTTCAGCTATACTGATTATTTAACTTATGATTTGCAACAATTACAGTTTTTAGCATCTATGCGTTTATTCACTTCTTCCCAATTGATGATACTGAAAAATTCATCAACAAATTTTGCTCGATCGTTTTTATACTGCAAATAATACGCGTGCTCCCACACATCTATCATAAGCACAACTTTTCCACAATCACATGGCAATGTCTCATGATTTGCAAATGATATAACTCTTAACTCAGTAGCATAACTTACTATCGCAACCCACCCAGAGCCTTGTAACTTTTTAGCGCATGCAGAAAACTCATCTCTTAATTTCATTACTTCTGCATTCTCGCTAACCTTTCCGTTAGGCGGTGCTATATTGCTTAAAAATAGCTCATGATTTACTATTCCGCCCGCATTGAATAATATGTCCTTTTGCGAATTTTTCGGAAAACTTTCCACATTTTCAATTAGCTCAGTTGCGGTCATTGACTGCGCTTTACTCAACTTTTCAACTATTGCATTTAATGCAACAATATACCCGTTGTAGTGCTTGTTGTAATGCAAATCCATAATCTCTTTTTCAATATATGGAGTCATTTCATTTAAATTATAACCTAGTTCCATTTTCTCGAATGGATAAATATTTTTCTTCATAACTTCACCTCTAATAATTATTATTGTTATTGATTATTATTTACATATTAAAATTATTTATACTCTACCTTTTGCTTAGTCTGCATAAAAAAAAGGAATATGAAAGTTTAATTACTTTCATATTCCAATATATTATACTGAATAAATTATTTTTTATACATGTTTTTGCGTCGATATGCAATAGTTATAAGCGCAGATATAAGTAGCACTTGTGCAACTACTGCTAACGTTATTAAAACTATCATGTTTGTCCTATAGCTAGGGTTAGTGATTGCTTTTGCTTCCCAGCTCGTCATTGGCTCATCTACCTCTGGTGCTTTTGGGGCAACTGGTGCTTCTTGCTTATCTAACACTATTGGGGCAACCGTATGCTCAAGATTAACAACTGATAAATTAGTGTGATTTTCAGCATTAGATACGCTATAAACTCCACTATCACTAGTAATTAGATCCGACTGACTAACACTCATAAATGCAAAAGTAGATAATGTTATAATACTGAGCATTATCAAAATTGTCGTAAGTATTAAGTATTTGAAATTAACTGCAAAGTTCTTCAATTATTTTTCCCCTAAGTAATTTATTTACGCAATTTGACTTTAATTGCTTGTAGCGTAATTTACATAACTAATATTCCTGCTATGTTTTATCTATATCATTATATCTAATAAACAATGATATGTCAACACCTTTTGCTATTTTAGTGCTAACTTTTTATTTATGCTCTTCCCACTTGCATTTTTGCATTTGCAAGTCAGTGAATCGTGCTGTGAAACTCGATTTTTCTGGACTGCACGCATATACTCCTATATTGATTTCACCACAACCTTTAACCATGTGCAATATTCGCATTTGCTTATATGTGATGCCATCAAAGGAATTTTCAATACAATAATCATCCCCTCTCCTACTCAGCCTGTAATACATATGTTTTTGAGTTGCAGTAATATCCGTAGTCGCCCAATCTGAATACCCATTATTTGTCACAACACTTCCCAATCTTTGAAAATCTTCATTTTCATATTCGATAGATGCTTTGACCCAATTGTCACTATCTTGATATATTATGACGCCGCACTGGTCATATCGATGACTACTATCAAACTCAGTCTTTACAACAAATGAGAACTTGCTATCACTAGTTTTAAGTAATAAACTCGGTGCATTATCATTTCTGAATAAATAATATGTTCGCTGCCAAAAATCAGTATTTTCATCCGTTTTAATCTCAATAAAATTCTCGCTTATAGTAAATTGTTTTGGTTTATTTATCCAGTACATATCAGCAGTATTTATCATAATTCACCTCGCAAATTTTTGTACTAACATTATATCATAACATTTAAATATTGTCAATTATGAATTTTGCAAAACTGCATAATACATAGGCAATTTATGATGATTATTTTATGTACGCTTGCGGCGCAAAATAAGTACATGCTGTGACTTTATCCTTAAAATTCCAATAAACTTTTGCATATGTAGCATTTTCCGGCACATCAAAGATTGAAAACACGTTAGTATATTGATACATTACGCTGCGAGTTTCATCATTTACTTGAGTGCTTATAAGATCCTTTACATCATCATAAAACTCCATCACATAAGACATATATGTTATGTCAGTTGCACGGATTTTCATTCCAAATTGGATTTGTCGTGCATTTTTCACTTGAATTAATAAGTCATAAGCATCCTTAGCCTCTTCGCCGTTAGGCATTGTAACGCTGCACGATCTATAACCATTAACGGCAAAATCATCAAAAGTTATCTGATTTGAGCCGCTAAAAAACATTGGGCCTCCTGTAGGTCCTTCTCTCCACTGCGAGTTTTTAATTACATTCATCATATTTTCCACCTCTACTATATTATATTCATACGAATATATTCTATGTCAAAATATTACAGCTATGCCATAAACCTACCGTCAATTAGCATTTTGATTCGGTCAATTATTTATTTTACATTATATGATAACAAATTTACTTGACCTATGATATAATATAATGAAATAATTAATAATTGCACTTTTATAATTTACCGTGCAAATATGGAGAGAAACAATAATGGATAACAATTTTAGCAAATATTCTTTATGCGATGAGCTGACAAAAGCAATAAGCTTACTCAACTACACTAATCCAACGGAAGTCCAGAGCATGGCTATCCCTGCAATTTTGCAGCAGCAAGATGTAATAATTAAATCACAAACAGGTAGCGGAAAAACCGCAGCTTTTGCAATCCCTGTTTGCGAGCTAATTAATTGGGATGAAAACGAAGTTCAAGCGATTATCCTAACTCCTACACGCGAGCTTGCGATGCAAGTAAACGAGGATATTTTCAACATTGGTAGATTCAAAAGAATTAAAACAACTTGTCTTTACGGTGGCGAGTCATATGATAGACAAGTGAAAGAGCTAAAGCAAAAAATGCATATCGTTGTTGGTACTCCAGGTCGAGTTTTAGAACATTTAAATGAGGGAACATTAAATGCAAGCAATGTCGGTATACTTGTTATTGACGAGGCTGATGAAATGCTTAATATGGGTTTTATCGATGAAGTTGAAGCAGTAATTGAAAGAATTTCTACTACAAGAACTACTGTATTATCATCAGCGACATTTAACAAAAAAATTGATAAAATAATCAACAAACATATGATTAATCCAATCAGGATAGAAACCAATCAGCAAGCCAATATAATGAATAATATCGATTATAAATTTTATCGCGCTAAAGAGGCGGATAAACACATACTTCTTCGAGATATTACAATGATTGAAAACCCTGATAGCTGTATTATATTTTGCAATACAAAAATTATGGTTGACGATATAGATGCTTTTTTATATGATAGCGGATATAGTTGCAATAAACTTCATGGCGGCATGGAGCAACGCGACAGAACTGCTATTATGAACAAATTCAAGCTAAATGAATTTAGATATCTTATTGCTACCGATGTTGCTGCAAGAGGTATTGATGTTGATGATATTTCACTTATAGTAAACTTTGATATGCCAGATAAAAAAGATGCTTTTATACACCGAACAGGCAGGACAGGCAGACGCGGCAAACTCGGAAAAGCGGTATCGCTAGTTAGCGAAATAGGACTGCAATCATTTGCTTTAATTAAAGATTCACTGAATTTTGACCATAAGCTATTGACTGCACCAGATGCTGAAACTGCCCTAAAAGCAAGCGAAAGTTTCTATAAAAAAGCTAAAATTAAAACAGAAATTAAGCAAACTAAAGGAGCAAAATTATCAGAAGACATTGTTAAAATTCACATAAATGCAGGCAAGAAAACTAAAATGCGTGCAGTGGATATTGTAGGAACGCTTTGCAGCATTGATGGCATGACCGCTGATGACATAGGTATTATTAACATTTTAGATATATCCACTTATGTAGAAATTCTTAATGGAAAAGGCGAAGCTGTACTAAAAGCACTACAAACAAAAAATATAAAAGGCAGACCTCGCAACGTAAACATAGCGGACGTAATAAAAGCCTACTAAAATATTTAAAAATAATGCAAACAAAAGGCGTTAAGTATAAAAACTTGACGCCTTTTTTATTTTATCTATCTTTTAACACTGCATGCAAAATCGTAATTTTATATTATAATTTTGCAGAATATAATTTATAGTTAAATACTTATATTCTCTAACTCCAGTTCTTCTTGTTCCAGTTTCCATGCTTTCCTGTTTTTTACATGAAAGTATACAAACCCTATTCCATCTAGTATCAACAAAATAGATGTTATTGTAACAAAAACAGGGCTCAAAGCGTTAATTTTCTGCGGAATATCTAGCACCATTCTACCGTCTTCACCAATAACAACAGCTGCTTTTGTTCCTGTTAATTTTTCATCCATAACACCCCAGTCACTACTTTCTCTTAGGTCTTTAGGTATATCAAACTTACCATAATATCTTACATTATTTTCATCTATATACTTAAAAAAATAAATTTTACTGCGCGCGGCATAACAAGTAGCAGTTACTTTTCTGCCAGTTTCATAAGTGTTTACAATTTGAATATTATTATGCAATCCCAGTGCAGCATATACTAAGCCGGAAATTATAAATATAGGCAGCACAAATAAAAGAGCAAACTCTTCTCCACTCCACACTCTTTTTTTAGACTTTTTAATCATAATTATATCCCCTTGTTAACATCGGTTACTACGCAATTCAAACTTTAATATTCATTCAATCTTGCTTTTTATTACGCTTTTCATAATATTCTTTTTCTATTTTAGCACGCATTTTCCTATTCGCTTCATACATTTGCATTTTCTCTTGCTTTTCATCTTTGTTTGCATTATTTTTTTGCAATGCATCTTCAACCTCTAATTGTAAAGCCTTTTCCTTACGCTCTGGAGCATCCAATATCCATTTCTTTTTCTTTTTAGTAAACACTATAATAAAAGCTGCAGTAATTGCTAAAAATGCAAATGGAACTAACACCAAATACACAATCTTACCAGTCATGCTTTCCATTTCAGTAGCATCCGTGCAGTTTCCTTTACCATCTATAGATATCACAATTCCAGTGCCAACTACTAAGTCTCTTAGCACTTCAATATATATACTACTAGAAGGACAGAGATAGGAACTACCTTCATATATAGTGCCATCTTCATCAACAAATCTGTATACTCCATAATACTTTCCATTGCTACTAGGACGGCCGGGTCTGCTTGTACCCCCACTAACTGATCGTATACTTACAAATGTTGCTGTTTCTTGCAAACCAATACTAACTATAGCGTTTCTATTAAATGCACCTTGCCACAATAGTCCCCCACCCAAACTCAATGCAAAAAATGCTACCATTAAAAAAATTAATAAAAACTCTATATTAGATAATTTTCGTTTATCTTTATTTTTACTTTTCATATCTTCTCCTATATCAATAAACTCCTGAAATTTAGCAGTTCCTTATTTTTTTCTTCATAAAAAGAAAGTGCTATGCATAGTATTTTATTTATATTATTATAGCATAATTAATTTACTTAGTCAAATTTGTTCGCAAACTTAATATAATCAACCAAACAACTATTTAAATCATAGCTAATAAAGGAGCTTAAAATTTTTAAATACAAGTTATAAATTAAATCATGCAAATAACGGCAAAATATTGCTACAATGTAAACTTCAGACATGGGCAAAAAATTGAATAATCTCTAGTTTCTATTTATGTTAGTGCTAAGAGTTGACTATAAAATACTAATATGATAAAATTACATTACTAACAATCAAATACCGTATTTACTCTTAATTTTAAATTCAGGAGAATATGTGATACAAATTAAGGAGAAATATGTCAAAATCAATATCAAAAGAATATAGTTTCTTTGGAATACTTAAATTTGCGCTACCAAGCATAATCATGATGATGTTCATGTCATTATACGTAATAGTAGACGGAATATTTGTAGCAAATTTCGCGCCAGAAAAGGATGTAGCACTTGCAGCGGTAAACATAGTATTCCCTGCAATAACATTGCTATTTGCAATATCGGTGCTTGTTGGCACAGGCGGAACTGCAATAGTTGCAAAGCAGATGGGCGAAGGCAATATGGACAAAGCAAACAAAACTTTTTCATTGCTTACGGTTACCGCACTAATTGTCACTATGATATACATTGGAATAATTGCAATATTTGCTGACCCAATAATTGCAATGCTAGGAGCTAATGAAATAACAGCGCCGCTATGCAAAGAGTACATGATATTGCTAGCATTTGCACCATTCATTTGTCTGCAAGGAATATTTCAATCTTTCTTTGTAGCGGCAGGAAAAGCTAACCTTGGATTAATTAGCATAGTAATCGCAGGAGTGACCAATGTATTTTTAGATTGGCTGTTTATTATACCGCTAAATTTAGGACTAACTGGTGCTGCACTTGCAACTGGAATCGGATACTCAATCCCTGCAATCGTCGGAACAATTTTCTTTTTTACAAACAAACGCGGACTTCACTTCACTATTCCATTTGTAAAAGGTGAAAACTTGAAATTACTTGCTAAAACTACTCTTAACGGGTCGTCGGAAATGGCAGTTTCAATATCAACTAGTGTTGTAACAATAATTTTCAACAACCTAATAATGAAATTGGAGGCAGAAGGCACAATACCATCTGGAGTAAATGCAATATCAGCAATAACAATTGTAATGTATTCTCAGTTCCTATTCAGTTCATTCTTTTTAGGTTACTCTGTTGGAGTATCACCAATAATAGGTTACCAGTACGGCGCAAATAACAACAAGTATCTAAAACGAGTCTTTAGAAACAGTATCATTTTTGCGTTTTGTTGTAGCTTAGTAATGACAGGATTATCAATACTGCTCGCAAGCAACATCACTAGCATTTTCGCCGCTGGAAACATAGAAGTCTACACGCTAGGAGTAAGAGCTATGAAAATCTTCTCCATATGTTATCTGTTTATTGGCGTAAACATAGTAGCTTCCGGACTGTTCACCGCAGTGTCAGATGGAATAACATCAGGTATAATATCGCTTATGCGTACAGGAGTATTTGCAGTTGCAAGCATATTTACACTAGAGCATTTCCTAAAGCTTGACGGATTATGGCTAGCACTACCTGTCGCAGAATTTATTACTACTATTATGGTTTTGACGATAATGATATTTAAAACGAAACGCAATACTTTATTCCCTAAACACAAGACGGGCGAAATACTGCCTATTCCTAAAAATGTAGAGGTGTAATAACAATTAATTAAGTCTTGATATATAAATAAATTTAATATTTTTTAGATATCAATACAGTATAATTTAGATATAATTATAATTAATTTTATATTAAATTAAAACATACATGCACGCAAAATGTGCATGTATGTTTTTGCATTCATATATTTAATTACAATAAAAAACAACCCTAGCAATAAAATGCTAGAGTTGCTGATATAATCTTATTATTTTACTTTAGGAGTTTTTCTACTATATGCTAAAAACTCAGTATTTGGATCAGTAGCCCATTGATGCGCTGCTTTCACCTTGCGCATATACCCATTAAAGCCTTGTTTCAAATATGCATCACGAGTAGCATAATTGATATCCATTGCATCCATTATACTATTTTGAGCAGTTAATCTATACTCAAAATCATCAAAGTTTTTCTTATCTTTTGCAGTCCAGTTAATCTCTGCAAGAGCTTGCATACGAGGATAACAATTAAACTGCAATTTTTCCACTGATCTAATATATTCCGTCCACTGAGGGGCTTCTATACCTAACACTGAATTTTCAAACTTTTCATCTAATTCTAGAGTGTTAAGGTCAAGTGAATAAGTTTTCTTCAAATCCTTTGATGCGTAAAAGTGATCCATATAAAGAAACGTACAAGGAGATAAAACGATTTTATTTCCTTTGCTTAACCAGTTAGAAACACCGCTGCAATTCGCACTGCCCGTCCACCACTGAACTATAACATCACTAGAAAGCTCCGATGCCTCAAGAATTTCGTTCCATCCGATCATGCTTTTACCTTTTGTTTTAAGGTAATCAAGTACTTGATTGTTAAACCAGCCTTGTAATTCATTCTCGTTTTTCACGCCTAACTCTTTTATCTTAGCCTGACATTTTGGACACTTTTTCCACTTAGTCTTAGGTACTTCATCGCCACCGATATGGAAGTAATTTGATGGAAATATTTCGCAAATCTCATCAATAACATCTTTAACAAATGGAAGCAATGTATTGCCACCAGCGCATCCGATATCACTTAAAACTCCCCAACGCTTGCTGACATCTATATCCTTACCCTCACAAGATAACTCAGGATAACAACTAATTGCAGCCACTAGGTGACCTGGCATATCTATCTCCGGAATAACATCAATATGCAAGCTAGTAGCATAAGCAACTATTTCACGAATATCATCTTGCGTATAGAATAAACCTTCTCCATAAGTTGCATTATCATGCTTTTCCTTATGATGATTATACCCCACCATATTTAACTGTGTACTAGAACGTTTGCTACCATGAATTGCAAGCTTTGGATACTTCTTAATTTCTATTCTCCAGCCCTGATCATCACTCAAATGCCAATGAAACACATTCAATTTATTAAGTGCCATCATGTCAAGAAACTGCTTTATTATAGTCTTACCAAAAAAGTGTCTAGCTTCATCCATCATGAACCCTCTATGAGAAAATCTAGGTTTATCTTCAATAGTCATTTCAGGAATTTTAATCATTTCAACATCGCTACAAGCATCTAACAAACTCGCTTGGCGAATAGACTGAACCGCATAAAAAGCACCTTGCTCGCTGCTTGCATGAATAGTAATGCCACCCTCGCAAACGCATAAAGAATATTGCTCTAACTCCATGCTATCGTCGCGAATAAAATCGATATTGGCATCAGCTGTTTTTTCAGCCAATTTAACACCGACTTTTTCCAAAAGATTCTTAAAGGTTTGTTGAGCGTATTTAAACTCGCCACTGATAGTAGTATCAGCGTTGCAAATATAACAATATTTACCCTCTACTAGAGAAAACGGTTTTGGTATAATTGATATCATAATTCTCCTTCTTATTCAGCTAAAAATAATAATATTTTCAGACAGCTTTTTGCTTTAATTTTTTTATGTTTTTAGATAATTGATGTATGTATAGTTTGATACTTTAATTAATCTATGTATTATTTTATCACAATATTTACCAAGTGTCAACAAATTTTTCCAAACCACCAGCTAATTAATAGTTTTTTGATGCAAATTATGACATTATGCGGTTCAATTACTAGATTTTTAATTGATAATATATATATCTATTATTAAATAAGTTTTCACTTGCATAATATTTCTATCTGAATTATTTTATTTTTTCATAAAAAAAGGATGATTATATAATTAAATTCATGCAAAATGTTTATGTTTTTTTCATGAAAATACTTTGTTTTTTGTGCAATCATAGAGTGCAAATTATCATGATTTGGTATGTTTAATTTGCATTTTTAATAAGGCTATAACTAGAAAAAAACCTTACAATAAAGCAAGGTTTTATCTAATATAATTTAATTATTTTCAGCTACAATATAAGTAATATTTCAGCCTATAATGCTCTCTTGTTCGTCAGTAATAAAGTTGTGTTCAACACCAGTAGATATCTTACTAACTGATACTTCATAAGCTGTTCTTGATGATATCTCTCCGTCTTGATTTGTCTTTTGATAAGTCCTACTTTGTATGCGTCCATGGACTGTAATTTTAGAACCCACAGGCATGTTTTTAATATATCTAGCATTTCTGCCCCAAGTAATACATGGTATATAATCAGACTTATTATATGCCCGATTAGCCGCAAGCAGCATGTCGCAAATCTCTCTCTTAAATGGAGTAGTGCGATATATAGGATCTTTGCAAATATACCCAGAAAGCTCAATTTCATTGCTGTTTGTGCATTCCTCATTAGGCACCATTTCACGGACAAATACTGTTAGCATAAGTCGGCTTCTATCATCAATCATTTTATTGTACGAGCGAAACTGCCCTTTTACAGAAATTTTGTCGCCGACCGTAATATCATGCTCTATAATAAGTCGCTCAGAAATTGTTATAGGTAACACATCGACTTGTTCACTAAGTCTAGCTACTTCAATTTTTGTTTCATAAAATCCCTCTCCAAATACCTCATGTGAGAACTCAGGGGTCTCTAGTATTGTGCCTGTAAGTGTTAAAATATTGTTGCTCATCTGCTCGTAATTCATACATCCTCCAAAGATTTTCCTATTTACTTTTTATATTATTTATTTTGTCACGCACAGCATTTTTAAACAGTAATTAATGCTAGCGAAAGTTATTAATAATTATTATATAATTATGATTTATGTTGTCTGCCATTATTATCAATTGAGTAGCTATCCTCATAAATCATGTCGCTGACTGTCTTAAAAGTGTACCCTTCACTAATAAGAAAATCTATCACTAGTGGCAACGCTTCAAGAACGTAATCAGAGTTATTATGAAATAATATTACCGAGCCGTGCTCAATCCTAGACTTGACTCTGTGCAGAATTTCGTTAGGTCTGATACCTTTCCAATCGAGCGTGTCAATGTTCCACTGAATCGTGTTCATCCCCATACCTTTTACTGTGCCAATTAGCTGATTGTTATAATCACCAAATGGTGCTCTAAACACTTTAGGAGAAACGCCAGTTATCTTCTCAACGCCTTTATTTACATAAGATAATTCATCAGTAATGCTATCCTCACTTAGAGTAGACATTTTTAAATGATTGTGACTATGGTTGCCGATTTCATATCCCGCATCATGGATTGCTTTAACATCCTCAGGATATTTATCCACCCAGAATCCTACCAAAAAGAAAGTAGCCACTGCACCTTTTTCTTCTAATATATCCATAATTCCGCGCGTCTTATCAGCACCCCATGCAGCATCAAATGTCAAAGCAACAGTTTTTTCCTCTCCGGTATCAACTGAATAAATCGGCAATAGTTTGCCAGAAGCATTTGTCGCCACGCTATTGTAACCTACGGAAAAAATTCCTGCGGTAAAAACAATCATCATAATTACTAGTGCCGCAACCTTATAGATACTTTCCTTCTTAATACATACTATCACTATATCACCCTTAAATTATACATTATTTATGCTGACGAAATAACAAAACTTTTGTCGATTAATGTCACATTTCAATTGGTGCATAGCAAGATAATATTAACCCCACTACAAATGCCCTTGCACCTACCACGCCGCACTAATAATGTGGCTTTTACCATATCATAATATACTATCAATAATCTAAAAATATACCTGTATTTGCACTTATATGCAAATAAAAAACAAACGCACTTAATAGTGCGTTTGCTTTATATAAGCTATTATTATTTATTTAACAAAAGTTATTTTAACAGATCCTCTTTCAGTCTCAACATTGAGTGTCTTTGACCCTCCTATTGTACTGTCCGGCAAATTATTACTGCCATGATCAACATCTGATGTAATATTAAAGTCTGTGATACTGCCCACAATTGTTCCTTCTATTAAACCATTTTCCGAAGTAATATCTCCGCTTATTAAAATATCAACTCTAGATAAATTAATGCTGCCATTTTCAACTAAAACAATCAGCTTATCAACAGAAACTTCACTTAAATTAATATAACCATTTTCGCTTGTAACTTCTAGTGTACTGCTTTTTATATTTTCTATATTAGTTTTGCCATTTTCAACTAAAACGCTTACTTTACCTCCGGCAACAACGTTACTCAAATTGACTTTTGCATCGTCGTTATCAAGCATAATATCAGTAGTAGCAGTGACATTATCAAGATTAATCTTGCCATGCTCAGCAATAATTTCCAGTTTATTAACTGACAAATCTTTCACTGAAACGCTACCGCTATTAACTGCAACCTTAATATTACCTTGATAATTTTTAGGTACAGTTACAACCATTGGCTCTCTATTTAGCATACTTTGCATATACAAAATTGAATACTCATACCATTTATAATTATTTGTTTTAGTTATCATTAATGCATTATTAGACGCATTGAAAACATATTTTTCCTTATCACTTTCAAAGTACTTAACATTTATTTTATCAGTATCAGCACCTACTATTTCAATATTAGCATTAGAAACATTTAATATTATATTTTCGTTCGCCGATACCACTTGATAATTATCCTCGGTTAAAGTTGATTGAACATTCAGTGCATTTATATTCCAGTTATTAATACCAAGAACAGTTACAAATCCACAGACGCCGATTAACATAATTATAAAACCTATCAGCACAATATGTGATTTTCTTTTTGGTTTAAAGTTATTATCTACGCTGTTTTTCATACTTTCGCCCTCCTACCAAACACTTTGTTGTATGTTCTTTTTATTGAATTAAGCAGAGCACGAACCATGCTAGATGTAGCAGAATATGCTGGTTTAGAAAGCATTATAGCAAGTCCAACTAATGCCAAACCAATACCAATCGTAGCAATTCCTGCATGAACAGATCCGCTGCAAGCTAAAAACAATCCTTGAACTGCAAGACCAATTCCGCCGACAAAAAATGCAAGAACGATAACAATTAGCGAGAATACTACAGCAACAGTAACAGCAACTCCGACAAAACTAAACGCTAGACCTACAACCAAAAAAGCAAATGCTATCGGTAACCAGATTATAGAAGTAACACCAAGGAATACTTTCATAGCAGAGCTGCGTTCTTTTTTAACAACTTCGCTAACTTTATTTTTCCCTTTGTCAAATACAGACGGCTCAAATTCGTAGTCATCATAACTGCGAGTTTGTTTAGCTCTAGGATATTCATCATGATTTCTCTCATCACTGCTAGAATAATTAGATGAATCATCACTATAACTATTTACATCTCTATATCCATCCTCATATTCACTACTCGTAGATTTATTAACATCATGATAATCAGTAGTATGATTTTTATAGTTATTTTTTTTCTGCTCAAGCTTTGCAGCGGTTCTTTTCATTTTTTCAGATGCTGCTCTCATTTTAATTGCAGTAGCTGCACGAACTGACGCAGAAATATCTTTAACTAAACTAGTATTTTTAGAATCATCACGAGAACAATTGTCACTGTCATTGTCATGAGAGCAACTCTCTTTGTCATTATCACGAGCAGATTCTTGTTGCTTATTTAAACCAGCACTTTCCTCAATGCTCCTAACTATAACTTTAATACTATCCATACTAAATACCGCTTCATCCTCGGTCATACCATCGTCTAGTCTATCCTCAATACACTCAGAATAAAAACTTATCGCCTTATCAACCTCATGTTTAGGGAAATGCGAAATAGCCATCCGCAACTCCCTTAAAAAACTTCTTTTAGTCATAAATACCCTCCTTGATAAAATCATATACTTCCATTACTTCTTCCCACTCTTTTAAAAACCCAATTATTCTCCGCTTCCCTTCACGGGTTATGCAAAAGTACTTTCGAAGACGCCCATTATGCTCAACTGAATATACAGTCACATACCCGTTCGCCTCATGCCTTTTAAGAATAGGATATAAAGTAGATTCTAATATCTCAACATACTTAGATGCATCCTTAACAATTTGGTATCCATACGAATCACCGTTAGCTAAAATTTTCAAAACACATATCTCAAGTAAACCTCTTTTCAAATTAATATCCATAGCAATACCCCCTCACATGTAATACTATACCACGCATAGTATAGTTTGTCAACCCTTTTTTTATATAATTTAATAATTTACATGCATATATTTTTTATTCACCTTCATATTTGATCATTATAAATATTAATATCTGAATGCAATCGCTCATAATAATGTAGTTAAATTAATTATTATAATATATATAAATAAGATTATAATACTTTAATATCATTCTATATATTACAAAATGTAGCAACGTTCACCTTGACGCACTCTTTAATATAATAACTGCATAATTAATATGGAGTTTACTCGAAAAAAAAATAAGCACCTAGATTAAAATCTAGGTGCTTATTGAATTTTCATAATGAAACAATCAACTATATATTAATTAAATATCATCATTATACAATATATTATTGATGCAAAATCTTTATTATTATTATAAAGTATTTGTTTTATTATCTGCTAAATCAAAAATCAACCTTAGTATCATAATAACAGCATTTAAGCAACTTTTCCATAACTGCAGGAGTTATCGATCTAGGATTAGTGCCGGTGCACGCATCGCCAACTGCAAGCTCAGAAACAATCGCAAGTTTATCCAAAAACTCTTTCTCATCAATAATTCCACCCTCATACTCTTGAATACTAGATGGAATGCCAAATGTCTTATTTAACTTCTCTATATATTTAATAAGAGTTTCAGTAGTAGGCTCAAGACCTAAGAAAGCAGCAATTTCACAATATCTTTTATCCGCTATTTTGTCAACAGAATTGTACTTGATAACTTTTGGTAGATACATAGCATTAGCGCAGCCGTGAACAATATGTCCGCCACTATATGCTGCACCAGTTTTGTGTGCCATAGAGTGGACTATTCCAAGCAGTGCATTAGAAAAAGCCATGCCCGCTAAACATTGTGCATTATGCATTCTCGCCCTTGCAGCCATGTCACCATTATAAGATGGCTCTAAATATTCGCTTATCATTTTAATTGCATGCAGTGCCAAAGGATCAGTAAAATCACTGTTCATTGATGACACATAAGCTTCCACCGCATGAGTCATAGCATCCATACCAGTGTGTGCAACTAATTTTGCAGGCATGGTCTCAGCTAAGTCGCTGTCAACTATAGCAATGTCTGGAGTGATATTAAAGTCCGCCATCGGATACTTGACACCATTGTCGTAATCAGTAATGATCGCAAATGCAGTAACTTCTGTAGCGGTGCCTGATGTAGACGGAATCGCAACAAACTTTGCTTTAGTCCTAAGCAGTGGAAAATTGAAAGGAATACACAAGTCCTCAAACTTAGTTTCAGGATACTCGTAGAAAGCCCACATAGCTTTAGCAGCATCAATAGGCGATCCGCCACCAACTGCAATAATCCAGTCTGGATTAAATTTTTGCATTGCCTTAGCACCCTTCATAACAGTTGTAACTGATGGATCTGACTCAACACCTTCATAAAGCTGAATCTCCATTCCGGTGCTTTTTATATTATCAAGAATCTTATCAAGAAACCCGAATTTTTTCATGCTGCCGCCACCCACAACAACAAATGCTCTTTTCCCAACCAAATCCTTTAATGCGCTGATACTTCCTGCACCATGATACACATCTCTTGGCAATGTAAATCTTCCCATATTCCCTCCTAAATGATATATTTATATCTAATTAAACATAAAAATTATCGCAAGTCTATTTAGCAAACTATATAATCTGCATGCTAACACTTACATAAATCAATATACATATTATATATTCCCTCAATTAATATTATTATAACACAATACAAAATAAAATACAATACATGTTACAAAACTTTACATATTTCGCATAATTATATCTTAATATACAATTATAATTAAGACTACAAATAATTTATAGTCCACTTATATTTATCAGCAGTATATTAAACACCAATATCTATTGAACATATGTGGCAGCATTCTAATCTATGCTTTGCTATGCATTCAAGTTGCATCTTGAAATTATACTGATATATACTTATTATATTTATCTATTAACTTTGATTATTTGCATATTTTGCCAATCAAATATTACCTAGTATATATGCTACCTTATATAATTTTAAGATTTTTTTTAAAGTAGAATTTCTAAATTAAATGCGAAAAAATATTGTGTAATTGTATTTATTACAAAAAGTTTTTTATATTAAATTAGTATACAATTCAACTGTTTAAGTAGTTTGATTTTTCATGTTATTTTAATATTATTATTTTAATATTTATGCAACTTAAACTTATAAAAAAATATGATATAATTATTATAAATTATATTTAAATTTCTATAATAACTATAACAGGCTATCTGTACTAATTCTATAATATTCTGCATTAATCTATTATAATATTGTTTTTATCATAATAATTTGAAACACATTGTATATATACTAATATATTTATTTCTATAATAAGCTATCATAATACAAATAATGCTATTACTTTTTTGCTGCAAAATAGTTAATATTATATCAATTATTTGATTAAATTATTTGCAGTATTTGTAATAAATATTACTTCAATTTGTCTTTTATTCTTTTCTACTTTTTGCATAAACATTAAGACAAAATATTATTTATTCATCTTAGAAATTAGCAGCATAATTTCATTTATTTTATCATCTGCATTACCCGACTCAAACGCTTGCTTAACACAAGTTGACATATGTGTTTCTATTATTTGCATGTTTGCACTTTTCACTATTGCTGCAGTTGATAGCAACTGACTAGATATATCCATGCAATATCTACCATCCTCGATCATTTTAATTATACCGTCAATTTGACCTCGTGCAGTCTTAAGAAGCCTCATAACATTATCTCTATTCATATCCATCATTACTCCTTTATAATTGATATAACGCTATACCCTGCATTTGATATTGCTTGCGTGATTTTATCACTTTCGATATTTCCACCTATTATAGTCGCAGTTTTTGCTGCTAGATCTATAGACACATTACCACCAGTCATACTTGTTAAAATCTCATTAACTGCCCCCGTGCAATGTCCGCACATCATTCCTTCTATTAAAATTAAATTTTTCATTTTTTCATTCTCCTCTCTATTCATATTTTCATTATCTTGTTTGCTATCATTGCTGATTTTTATATCATTGCAATAATCATTTTGACTATCTGCCTCCATATTATCATTAATCTTTAATACATTGTCTTCTGTATATTTATCTGCACTGTATGGTTTATAAAGTTTTAATCTAAGTGCGTTTAGTACTACGCAAACAGAACTCAAACTCATTGCAGCAGCACCAATCATAGGGTCTAACTTAAATCCGCCTAAACTGTAAAAAGCACCTGCTGCTATTGGTATACCGATTATGTTATAGAAAAACGCCCAAAATAAATTGCCTTTTATATTGTTTATAACTCGCTTTGACAACTTTATCGCATTTGCTACATCAATCAAATCGCTTTTCATAAGCACAATATCACTCGACTCAATTGCAATATCCATTCCAGAACCAATAGCAATTCCAACATCAGCTCTAGCTAGAGCTGGTGCATCATTTACACCATCACCAACCATCGCAACAACTTTACCCTGTGCCTGAAGCTTTGCTATAACATCCTCTTTATCAGCTGGAAGCACTTCAGAAATCACTCTATCCGCACCTACTTGCCTTGCAATTGACCTTGCTGTTAGCTCATTATCACCAGTCAGCATGATTACTTCAAGCCCTAATTCTGTCAGCTTTTTAATCGCTGCACGGCTAGTATCTTTAACTTTATCAGCAACAGCAATTACTCCTATCACCATCTTTTCAGTTGCAAAAATAAGCGGTGTTTTGCCCTCGTATGCAAGTTTATCGCATACTGATTTAGACCAATCAGTGTTGATATTTAAGCTATCGATTAGACGAATATTGCCTGCATAATAAGTCACGCCGTCAATATCCCCCTGCACCCCACTGCCTGTGATACTATTAAAATTATCTACAAAAACATCTAAACAATCCTCATCATAAAAGTAATTATTAATAGCCGATGCAAGCGGATGCTCCGAGTACCTCTCTAACCCTTTTGCTATGCTTATAAGCTCGCATTTAGTTAATTCTCCTGTTGCAATTACATCAGTTACAACTGGCTTACCCTCTGTAATTGTACCAGTTTTATCAAGTACTACAGTATTGATTTTGTGTGCAAGTTGCAAAGTTTCGCCTGATTTTATTAAAATGCCATTGCTAGCACCAACTCCCGTGCCTACCATTATTGCGACAGGAGTTGCAAGCCCAAGTGCACAAGGACATGATATAACAAGCACTGCTATTGCAATAGATAGTGCAAAATTTACGCTGCTGCTACCAACAGTAATCCATAATATGAAAGAAAGTAGCGATATAAACATAACAATCGGTACAAATACGCCACTAACTTTATCAGCAATTTTTGCAATTGGTGCTTTGCTATTACTTGCTTCTTCAACAAGCTTTATAATCCTTGAAAGCGTCGTATCTTCACCAACTTTTGTTGCTGCAACTTTAAGCATAGAACTTCCATTAATGCTCGCAGACATAACGTTGCAGTCTACATATTTTTCTACTGGAATGCTCTCTCCAGTTAAAGCGGACTCATTAACAGAGGAATTACCTTCAATGACAATTCCGTCAACAGGTATTGCCCCACCCGGTTTAATTATCAGTACATCACCAACATTAATTAATGATATATTAACTTCTTCTTCCACCCCATCTAACAGCCTAATTGCAGTTTTAGGTGCAAGATCTATTAATTTTTCAATAGCATCTGTAGTTTTTCCTTTAGATACACTCTCCAAATACTTACCAAGTGTAACTAGTGCAAGAATCATTACGGACGTTTCAAAATACAAATCATGCATATATATCTTGACAAGATCGATATTACCGGTAGAAATTCCATAACTCATCACATAAATAGCAATGATTCCATAAACTAACGACGCACCAGAACCAACAGCAATCAGAGTATCCATATTTGGGTGCATCTTGAAAAGATTTTTAAGTCCGATAGTGTAATATTTTCTATTAACTATTATAACTGGCAATGTTAGCAGTAATTGCGTTAATGCAAATATGACCGCATTTTCTGAACCTACAAAAAACCACGGCATTGGCAGCCCGATCATACCTCCCATTGCAATATACATAAGCGGAATCATAAGTCCGAAGGACACTATTAACCTTATTTTCATCTCACGCTTTTCACTTGACTGTGCGTCCTTCAGTTGTTTGCTAGAATTATTTTGATTACCGCCCTCAGCCACAACCATAGCTCCATAGCCTGCTTTAGTAACAGCTGCGCAAATCTCCGCATCACCTAAAATTTCATCATCATATTCTACTACCATGCTGTTTGAAAGCAACTGTACATTGACATCTTTAACCCCTTTTAATTTGCTCAAACTGCTACCAACGTGTGCAGAACATGCTGAACACGTCATTCCTGAAATATTGTATTTTTCTTTTTTCATATCAACTCCACTACCCCGCCCCCGTAGGGTATCCACTTTTTAAAAATAATAATCTAGATCTTTCAATCTAGATTATTATCATAAATCAAATTATATGATTAGCCAATTTATAATCACCACTAAGTGGCTTGTACGTTAATGCATATCATCGACATTTTTGCAGGCTTCAAGTAACAGTACCTTGTTATCATATCCGCCATCCAATTTTTTCTTTGCATTTCTTATACGCTCAAAAGACTCCTCCGTAACACCAACACTAACAACTAGAGCTAAAATAACTTCTTGCAACTCGGCAAGTTCGTGTATAGCTTTTTCGTCATTCATGCTGTCAAATTCGCTCTCAAAATCTTGCATTTTTTCGTGCATTTTCTCAATTAGTTTAGCCATATATTGCTCATCATCCATTATAAGATACTTGCAATCAATACCAGTCTTCTCTATTTGCGAAGGAATATTATCTCTTACTAACTTATTATACTCGATATTCATACTTTCATTATATCATTAGTTTGAAAATTGTCAATATTATATCATCATTTTGCGTAAATTTATCTGTTAAATTGTATATATTTCCCAAAGAAATCAACAATTACAGTGAATGATGTACCCTATCCGCTTCTTCTGATGATTTAGCGTTGTTCCAGTTATTCATTGTTCCAACTAAATATCCAGTAATACGTCTAATTCTCTCAAACGGTATAAGCTCTTTTACAAATGCAAGATCAGCAAACTCGCCATCTAATTTAATAGTAAGCTCAGAGATCTTACCATGCTTCTCTTCTAAATATTCAACATATTTTGCAACCTCAACCTGTGTCAACTCTCCGCCTTCAACTAAAACTTTATTCATCTTCATTATATTATCCTCTCTTTATTTATTATTTCCGTTATTCATTTTTCATTTCGTGCTGTTATTATAACACTATAATATTATTAATGCAATAGGTTTATTCAAACTTTTTTATACAATTTTTCACTATAAATTTCTAGTTATTAGCATATGATATTTTAATCATTTTATACTGTATTTTTCTTGTTTTGACCTGTTATTAACATATGCTATTTTGGCTACTTGTTGAATGTTATAAATCGTTAGCTGCATCTTTATTAGCATATGTTATAATCATATTACATAAAAATAAAGAGTGTAGATTGCACCCTTTATTCTTTAAAATTGTAAATTAATTTGTGGTTAATTTGATATAATGTCTGCTTGATTTAATATAAATTGCGTCTAATTCAATTATATTGACACTCCAAACTTATGATAAAACTCAAAATATGTAATTAAATAATTAGATTTGCTATCAATATATATGATTACAATTTAAAATTGTAATAAAAGTTGCAATTGTTAGCTAGTTTTATTGCATGATGCTAAAAATTTTTCTACTGCACTTATGCTTTCCGAGCTAATTACATGCTCCATTCTGCAAGCGTCAGCCTCTGCAACAGCGCTATCAACTCCAAAATATGTCAGTAACTCAGTTAGCAAACTATGTCTTGAGTAAATCTCGCCACTTTTTTGCTTGCCAACTTCAGTAAAATCGATTTTACCTGTATCATCAATAGCGATATAACCTTGCTCACGCAACAAATTAACTGCTCTTGATACACTGGATTTTGAATATCCTAATCGATCAACAACATCGACTGAATGCAAGTTATCATTTTTTTTCTTTAGCAAATATATTGTTTCTAAATACATTTCTCCTGACTCTAATAGTGGCATATTATCACCTCACTTAATATTTATTTCAGAATTTTCTGATAATGCTGATGAAGTATCTGGTTTCAATTCACTCTCATCCAAAATTACATTTGGGTGCAATTGATTATTACTAGTAACTTCATCCAAATTTGTTTCATCAATTGACTTAACATCTTCCTCTGATGGCTTTTCACTTTGCACGGCACTCGCGCAACTGCTTGCGTGCCTACATCCTGAACACCCTCCACAACCTGATGTGCCATTTTTCTTAGCCTTTGCCTTCTTAAATGACGAACCAACAATGACTAAAAGCAATACTACTATTACACTAATTATTACAATAATTTCTATTGGTTGCATATTATTTCCTCCTAATCTTCAATGATTTCAAAATGTTTGGTATAAGCTCTGGCGACTTGTTGTTTATGACTATCCCTGTAGTTACAAGCATCGCTATTGCAATAAATATCGCAACTGGCCAAATAAACTCGCCTACTAGATAAAACATTGTCGCAACTATATACGACGTTGCCATCCAAAATAGCAGCGTATAGTTAAATTTTTTCTTATCTCCAATTTCAGCTTTTGCCGTAGCAACTGCTGCAAAGCATGGTATTGTTGTCATATTAAATACAATGAATGCAATTAATCCCGCAACACCAATGCCTGTTGCACCAATCATTGCAGCTACTTCCTGAATGCCATCACTAGTCGCACCGCCAAAACCGCTAGACACGACTGCTGCAAGTACTGCAAATGTAGCCACGACATTTTCTTTAGCGATCAAACCAGTAATTGCTGCCACCGCAAACACCCAACCATTTGCACCTAACTGAGAGCCAAAGCCTAGAGGTGTAAATATTGGTTGAATAAACATACCTACTCCTGCAAGGATGCTTTCGCCAATCTTGTCATCTGGCAAGTAAGTCCACGACCAACTAAAGTGAGTCATTAACCAAATTATAATCGATGATGCCAAAATAACGGTAAAAGCTTTTTGAATATAATGTTTTAGCTTATCCCACAGCAGCAATATCAAACTTAAAGCTCTAGGAGCTCTATAACTCGGAAGTTCCATAATAAAGGGTGCATTTTCACCCTTTTGAGTAGTATTACGCATAAGAACTATTGCTACAAATGCCGTAACCATGCCAACAAGATACATACCGTATGTTATAAAATCCGTTCCTGGCAACCCAAACACTGTTGCTATTGCGCCTGCGATTGCAGTCAAAATAGGTAACTTTGCACCGCAACTAAAGAAAGGAATTACTCTAAGAGTTGCCAGTCTTTCTTTATCATCTGATAAGGTTCTGGTATTAATCATTGCAGGAATTGAACAACCAAATCCCATAATCATAGGCATAAATGCTCTACCTGATAGACCAAATCTTCTGAATATTCTATCTAGAATAAAAGCAACTCTTGCCATATATCCAGTATCCTCTAAAATAGAGAAAAGTAGAAATAGCAATAAAATCTGTGGTACAAATGAAAGAACTCCACCGATACCGCCCCAAACGCCATCAACTAGCAAGCCAATAACCCATTCCGGAGAAGATACCGCTTCAAGACCCATCGTAATCCATCCGCCAATCGAGTCAACTAAAACACCCATAAGGCCTTGCAGCACAACACCGATCGACATGACTCCGCCGTTTATAAACACACCTTCAAAGGCACTGCCAGAGTTAGATACAAAGCCGCCAATAGCAGGTATTCCACCTAAAAATAGAATATTTTCACTAAATGTTATGTGGAAAATGCTAAATAAAATTAATAGAAATATAGGTATTCCTGCCCATTTATTAGTAAGCACACGGTCAACTTTATCAGAAATTGTGTATCCTGCTTGACTTCTTTCTAGTGGCAATTGCTCTACAAGTGAATTTTCAGCATTTTTTCTGCCTTTTGTGCAGCCGCATCCTCTTCTGTTACCAACATCTTTGCACTGTTTATAGACTGGAGAATAGTTAGCAGTGATATATTTATATCTAGAATCTGCTACGACTCCTTCAAAATCCCCGCCAAATACCTCATCATTTATAGTTCCTTTGTATGCGTCAACAATGCCGACAAGGTCACTATGCTCTTTAATTTCAAGCTCATCTAGTTCAACAAGTTTAATTGCATGAAAAAGAGAATTATCAACTTCCTTCACCTTTAGTGCGATATTAATATCACCAATTAAATGAACAAGATCACTATGCTCTAATACTGTTTCGCCCTCACGAGGAATATTCACTACTTGAGAAACGGCTGCCATTAGCTCTTGCAATCCACGACCTTTAAGAGCGGAAATGCTAACTACAGGCAGTCCGATTTTCTCCTGCAACTGCGCTGCATCAATACTTGCACCACTTCGCTCAAGTGCATCAACCATATTAAGAGCAATTACGATAGGGACGTTTATTTCCATTACCTGAGTAGTTAAGTATAAGTTACGCTCAAGATTAGTCGCATCGACTATATTAATAATACAGTCAGGCTTTTCATCAATGATATATTTTCTTGCAACAACTTCCTCTGGCGTGTATGGAGATAGCGAATATATTCCGGGCAAATCCATTACATTTATAAGTTCAGTGCCTTTCTTATATATACCTTCTTTTTTATCAACTGTTACGCCCGGCCAGTTTCCAACATGCGCAGTCGAACCGGTTAACGCATTAAACAACGTCGTTTTACCCGAATTCGGATTACCAACTAATGCTACTTTAATCACTTACACACCTCCAATGTTACTAATATCGCTTCAGTATTTCTTAATGTAAGCGAGTACCCACGAATATAAATCTCTATCGGATCACCAAGTGGAGCTTTTTTCTTAAGCAATATTTCTGCACCCGGAGTGATTCCCATATCAAGCATACGCCTTCTAATCCGACCCTCTCCACTAACAGTTTTCACGACACCTCTCTCTCCAATCTCAAAATCACTTAGGCTCTTAATTTTATCATCTTTATTCAAAATGCTTTTAAGCACATTAAGTTTCTTCATATTCGCCTCCTAAGCAACTAATATTTTAGTTGCAACTTCGCTATCAATTATAATACTAATATCGCCTACTAGACAAATTACACTATAACACTCTTTCTCCACTACTGTAATTTCAGTACCAACAACTACATTTGCCAGTTCCAAATCTCGCTTTTGCGAGCAATCGCATAAAATCTTCACTACCTTAAACGCTTTACCAATCGGCGCTACAACTAACGGCATAATTTATCCTCCTATACATTTAGGTATATGTTATGTTTTGCACAGTCAAACAAATCATAATGATATTGTTTTTATCTGCTAACATATATACCATATCTTGTTCGCAATAGCGAACTGACTGTCATAAATATAAGCATAAACTAACGAGAAATCTGCAGATTTACAAGTTCGCATATGCTAACTACTATATTATATTAACACAATAGTATATTTATGTCAACCATTTTTATTAAAATTATTTTATATTTTTAAGTATGATAAAACAATAGAGAAATTAGACAATATCATTTCCATATATTAACACACTCAAAAAAGCTTACCGATATAAATTACAATATAAAACGACTCACGCAGTTAGCGTAAGCCGTTTAATTTTAACAAATATTTTATTTCGATTATTATATATTATTTACGGCCAGTTCTTAACTCTTCATAAATACTTTTATTATCTGCAATTGAATCGGCTGGACCTGCTGCACCGTCCTGCTTTGCAAAATAACCGTAAACATCCATGTCCTGAAGTATCATCTTAGCAAGATCTGGAAGTGGTAAAACTTCCTCAGTAAACCCTACATTCTCCATACCGATAACTTTACTGTCATTAGTTTTATTATTGCCGCCAGCAGTTCTAATTTTTATAATACCAAAATGAATAGATTTCTTTTGAACAGTTTCCAATATACCTTCAGCATTTTTCTCTTTTACTTCGTATATTGCTTTCATATCATCATATTTTGGTTGTTTAATTTCTGAACCCGCCATACCATTTGCGAAATCGACTATGACTGCTGGAAGAAGCAACTCTTCTGTCTTAGGTAGAAATACTAGTTCAGACTCATCTTTCCAGTTAAAAATATCAAGGAATCCTTCAATTTTAAGAGTGCTGTAACTAGCTGCAGCATTCGCCTGAGTAACTTTTGGGTCAAAACAATAGAATAAAATGCCACCTGTAAGTGAATTAGCAATCAAGTTATTCTTCATAATAATCTCAGAACCTTGGTTTGCAAAAGCTCCAATAGACACTGAAGTATCAGCAGCATCACGAATAATGTTGCCCTCTAAGTAAGGTTCAGCATTAATGATATGTACTACTTTATGTGATTTTTCAAACACATTATGAATAACATCAGGTTTAGTACGTGGAGCTAAAAGATTAGTATCAACGTCAATGCCTCTAATCATTAATAAAGAGCCATAATTTGTATAAGCATAAAGGTCATCCCCTTCTACAAAATCTTTGCCCGTAACGTGAAAATCTCTAAGTGTTATTTTCTCCGCCTTGTTTATAGAAAAAGCAGAATTGCCGGCAACACCCCAATCATACTTATCATTAGCAGTAGCTTTAACTACTTCATGAGCATTAAGATGGACACCGTTACCGTATGCCGATGCTTCTAAATACAATGTGCTTTCACATCTCTTAGTAGCAGTATCTTCAACTTTGTTAGTCATTACTAATTCAGGAACCTGAACTACAACAGGAAGCTTATCAACATTTACAGCTGCAAAAAATTCATCATAAGTATCAACATTAACACCACCATCTATAACAATTACTTTTTTAGTAATCTTGCCGATTTTAAGTTCAAATTTTTCAGTACCATTTATCTTAAGAATATTACCCTCGATAACAGCACTACCGCCCTTAACATTGCCAATAGTTTCATCAGGGAATGCTTTGCTTAAATCAATATCATTGACCGTACCTACATAATACATGTCGCCCATATCAACCTTTAGTGATGCAGCATCAATTCCAGATGCATCTCCTTTCATACCAGCAACAACAGCAAAGAAAATACCAATACCTGCACCAATCAGCACAAACACAGTAGTTATAGAAATCACTACAATATGCCAACGTTTCAAGCGCTTAACGCCACCGGATTTATTAGTTTTGCTTGTTTTTTTCTTTTTAATCTTTTTGCCATCAGCATCAAATTCGGCCTCATCTTCCGAAATCTCTACTGCGTCAACACCATTTAATGATTCAGCATCTGCTGACTCATCATCTGATAATTGAGCATCTGCAGCAACTTCATCATTGCTATTATTAATGCAACTGTCAACTGCATCATTAGTTATAACATCAGCTGAATTATCTAACAAATTGTCTATTACCACATCTTCAACGGTATTTACCGTGTCTTCGTTAATGCTAGCTACTATCGAGTCAACATCAACATCAGTGATTTTCTTCTTTTCATTTTTACTCATAATTCCCCCTTAGAGCATTGCTCTTTTAAATTGATTATATTAATCCCCTTATATTGACTAATATATAACAACAATATATGTAAATAAATCTTATACATTAGCCTAATGTTATACATTAATTAATTTATAATATTAACTTATCATTAATTATTTATTTCCATGTAATTATTATATCACATGCAGTTGCAATTTGCAATAACATATTCAAAAAAAATTGTATTTTTTTAGCTTAATATGTCATTTTTTGAACTAAATATTTCAAATGAAGCAACCATTTACAGTAATTTTACAGCACCAAATTTATTGAATAGACATCTCTGCACTAAAATACAAAAAACAATACTTAACTTTAGATTATAATATGATTTATAATATCCTTTCTATTGATTTTATGCGGTATAAGTGCTATAATATACATAATATTGGAGGAGATATATGATTTTAATCAAAAATGTTAGACCTCTTATTGATGGGTCAATAAGAGACAACTGTAATATTACAATTGAAAACGGTAAATTCTGTGACCTTTTAGATATGTCAACCTCGGTCAAAAGCGAAAAATCTTATGATATGAACGGCCACATTCTTGCAGCTGGATACATAGATATTCACACGCATGGCGGTGCTGGTCACGATATTATGGAAGGAACAGCGATAGCACTTGACGTTATTAGCGAATATCATTTAAGTTGCGGCACTACAACATATTGCCCTACTACACTGACAGCTGATTTGCCAACAACTTTTGCTGCATTAGATAATATTCGTGAATACAAATCTACTACTGCAAGAATATTTGGAGCACATTTAGAAGGCCCCTATCTATCAAAAAAAGCAGCGGGCGCACACCCTCCGGAATATATTCTTGCACCTACTCCAGATAATACGGACTGGGTATTTGACTACAAGGATATCGTATCTCGTGTAACGATTGCTCCTGATGCAGAATGTGCAGATATTTTTACAAGCAACTGCAAAAAAAACAATATCCAAATAAGTCTAGGACATGATGCTAGTATAGATGATGAAATTAATGGCTGTATAGAAGGCGGCGCAACATCTGTCACACACATGACAAACTGCACATCAAGACCATCAAGAAGGTTAACTCCTCATAAACATTTAGGACTGACGGAAATAGGAATGATTGATAAAAGATTAGTTTGTGAAGTTATTGCGGACAATAGGCATGTGCCAAATCCTTTATTCAAATTACTTTATGATATTAAAGGAACTTCTGGGATAGCACTTGTATCAGACTCACTTGCAATAGCAGGTTTTAATGGCGGCGAAATGTATTTAGGAAGTGGCGACTCTAAACAATTAATTATTGTAGAAGATGGCGTTGCTGTTTTACCTAAACTTAACACCTATGCAGGAAGTGTTACTCCGATTTCAGCAGCTGTTAAAAATATATATAAAAACTTAAACCTACCACTTGAAGATTGCATAACAATGGGGACTCTTACTCCAGCAAAGCTAATGAAAATGCACGATCGAGGCGATGTTGCTAGCGGACTTCTTGCCGACTTCAATATTTTAGATGATGATGGTAACATAATTCACACATTTTTAGGCGGGCAACTGATAAAGTAATGTGTAATAATTATTGTTTTATAATTTGATTATTAAACTATTAATTATATAGATAGATGGATTATTTATGTAAATATAATTTTAACAGCTAAAAACACTCTCTCGAAATTCGAGAGAGTGTTTTATTATTATATAAATTTGCAAATAGCGTCATTATCTAAAATGCAAAATATTTAATTAAACTTACTTGCGTCTATCTACAATACTTCTTGCCATCATAACACCCATAACAGAAGCCATCATTAGTCCTCTAGTCCAACCACTGCTATCGCCTAAGCAATGCAAATTGCTAATATTAGTATTAAAATTAACGTCCATTTTGATTTTATTGCTATAAAATTTAAGCTCTGGAGAATACAAAAGTGTTTCATCACTTGCAAACCCTGGAACAACTTCATCAACTGCTTTAATAAAGTTAATAATATTAAGCATAGGACGGTATGGCATTGCAGAAGTAATATCCCCCGCAACTGCATCGATCAATGTAGGCTTCAAATTACTATTATTAAGTTCATGTTGCCAAGTTCTTTTTCCATCTAAAATATCGCCATATCTTTGAACCAACACCTTGCCATTACCTAGCATATTAGTAAGCTCACCCACCTTTTGCGCATAAGCAATAGGTTGGTTAAACGGCTCAGTAAATTTAGCACTGCAAAGAATAGACAAGTTAGTATTGTTAGATTTTAACTCTTTATAAGAGTGACCATTAACAACAGCTAAATCGTTATCATAATTTTCTTGCGAAACAAAACCACCAGGATTTTGACAAAACGTCCTAACTTTATTCTTAAAAGGTTTAGGGTATCCTATAAGTTTTGACTCATACAATACATTGTTAACCTCTTCCATAATCTCATTACGACACTCAACTCTAACACCAATATCAACAATACCCGCCTCGTGAGTAATATTATGCGCCTCGCAAATTTTCTCTAGCCAATCAGCACCACGACGACCAGTCGCAATAACTGTTCTCTTTGCTAAAATTGTTTGCTTTGAATTTTTTTTATCATTAATTATGATGCCTTTACATTCGCTGCCATCAAGTAAAATATCCTCAACATGTGTGTCAAACATAATCTCAACACCATTCTCAAGCAAATATTGCTCGATTTTATAATAGATATCCTGCGCCTTTTCTGTGCCCAAATGCCTAATAGGACAATCAACAAGCTTTAAGCTAGCCTTTATTGCCTTTCTTCTAATCTCTTTAACTTTCTCATTATTTCCTACACCCTCAACTTTATCATCAGCACCAAAATTTAAATATAAACCATCAGTATATTTGATCATTTCCTCCGCAACATCCGTTCCGATAAGGTCAGGAAGTTCGCCGCCAACTTCAGGACTAAGGGATAACTTTCCATCAGAAAACGCACCCGCACCGCTAAAGCCAGTAGTAATATTACAGTAAGGTTTGCAGTTAATACATTCCTTAGTTTTTGACTTTGGACATACTCTATTTTCTACTGGTCTACCCTTTTCAATTATCAAAATTTTATCTTTTTGACCTTTTTTCACAAGCTCAAGTGCAGTAAATATTCCTGCTGGGCCTGCGCCAACTATAATTAAATCGTACATAAATTTTCCTCCGTTTGCATATATCTTATATTTCCATGCTACAAATCATTATAATTATTATATCATCAACATACAGTTAAACGTATATAATCATAACAATAATTCCTACTTAGACAAAAAAAAGTTGCTAGGTAGAAAAATGCCATACAGCATAGTCAACTTTAGCAAGTAGGTAGAAACAGCCGCGCAATATGCGACCTTATATGCACCTTATTAATTATACCATATATTTTGCATTTGTCAATAGCAATTTTAAAATTCATGCAAAAAAGATATGTTAATCAATTTAACATATCTTCGATTGCAATAAGCTTATTCTAAATTTTGCATTATATTTTCATTAGTCGTAGCCGCTACACTTTGCAAGTCAGATATAGTTAGATCATTCTGCTTATATTGCTCAGAATTATCAGTATCCACTTGCACACTTAAGTTCTCTATCATAGCATTCTCAATTTTATCTAGTCTATCTACTGTGTCTGGATGAGTGCTTGACATTAAAGCAGTCATGCTTTGTCTAGTTTTTGATGGTGAAATGACACTTAATCCATGATGTAATTGCCTACCATAACCAATATTTACACTAAAGCCATCAGCTGCGTACTCACATTTCCGTCTTACAAAACACAATATGAACATTCCTAATTTTGTCCATAGTATATATAATAACATAGCGAAAACGGCTAGCGCATACCCAATAATATTTCTTTTTCTATATGGCCTAGTAAATGCGTTAACTACTACTGTAATAATCATAGTAACGATATACACCAAAACAACCATTACTAGCGATACCGCCATTACAACCTGATTAGACATTATAACACCCAGATTCAAAGATGAATCGTTATTATAAATATGCCCAAATTCGTGGGCAAGCAATCCTCTAATTGTTTCATCATCACAGTTCTCAATAACGCCATTTGTTAGGGCTATCGATTTTTTCCCTACTGCAAAAGCATTAATACCATCTTCTAATGTTGCAATATAAAGTTTGATCGTGCTGCAAATTTTTGGATATTTTGCTTTTGCAGTGTCATATACTTCATTAAACAATACTTCAATTTTGGGATCAACATTGCACTTTTCAACACTTTTCCACCTCATCATCAACCGAGACAACCCTTCACCCAATAATGATAGTGAGAATGTCATAAACACAATATTAACACCAAGTCCAATTAAACCATTGCATACCTGATTCATCACGTCATCAAGACCTAAATCAATTAGATTTAAAAAACCACATGCAAAAAATATTAATGCATTACCTACTATAAAGTATAAAGTAAGCAGAAAATTCTTTGGTTTAATTAATGCAGCTAACAATTTCATAAATTACCTCCAATTTCAGTTATTAGAATATTAAAAAACATTATAGAAATATCAGCAATAAATGCATAATTACGAGATATACTTCTATAATATATATTATACACGATTATAACTCGTAAGTCAAGACTTTTAGAAGAATTTCTCGTATTATTATGATATGGAGGCAGCTATGAACAATATCAAAGACATTAGAGCAACAGCAGGACTTAATCAACACGATTTCGCCAAATTCCTTAATACAACGCAATCTAACATATCTGGCTGGGAGCTTAACAAGTGGCAACCTGATAGTGATGCGCTTATAAAAATTAGTAGACTTTTCAATGTTACGATTGACTATATACTTGGAAATGAGGAATACCTTAACATATCAAATGAATTAAATACTATTAAACAATCAAACAATGAAAAATTATTGCTTAAACATTTCAGGCAGATGAATGAATCAGGACAATTACTTGCTATAACCCAAGTAGAATGCATTTCAAAGACAAAGGAATTAAAAGCATAATAAAATTATCTAACGATAATAATAAGTCGAAATCAATATTAATGATTTAGTTGTAGAAAATTTTGTTTATTTATAGGAGATCAAAATTTAACACAATAAAATTAGCAAAGCTCACTAATCTTTCTTTTACTACTGTTAAGAGCAAATGCAAAAGAAGGCAATGGGAACATCTCTTAAACCCATAATGCTACTATCTCACAGCTTAGGTATTTTTCGAGCAAATACATTGATGATGAAAGATTTTCAGCAAAAACATTGACCTATAACATATACAATTATCGCCACGAACTTTAATTACTGATATGACATTGATTTTACTGCGTTCAAATATAACAACACTAATAAAATGTTTAAGAGTGCCTTACTAGGTGCTCTTTTTTCGCGCAATATAAAAATCCCTACTATGGTTTTCTTTCACCACAGAAGGGATTATATTTACATTTTATACTTATTTGCATATATGCCGGAAATAAATTTCCAATCAAAACATATTAAAATTAAACTAACAGTTAATCATAATACAAAATTATGCACATTTGCTACATCTTCTACTGAACCAATGTTTATACTTGAATAGTTGAGAAGAATCCCATTTACCATGGTATAAATTACTTGCAACTACTTCGTTCTTAAAGCCTAATACTGTGAATTGACTAAACCAAAAACCTCTATAATAAGATTCTTTATTAGGATCACCATAAACTCTTTTTAATTCTCCTGATGGAGTAGCTACATAAATAGGAATTCTTGCGCCACTATCTTTGCTCATAGATGCTGACATAGCAATATCTGCACCTGAAAGCTTATTTGCTGTAATACCTGATGGATGACTGTGAACGACTGCATCTCCAGCAATCATACCGCCACCATATATAGGTGCTGTAGCTGAAGTATAATAATTAGCGTTTCCTAAGCAACGAGATATTTTAGTCGAACTTCTCTTACCTGCCTCAGGATATGTATAGCCATATATATTATTTGTGATCTTGTAAATAGTAGAACCATACTCTTGACCATTCCTAAAACCATAACGGCCATATGTCAATGCAAAGTCTTTTGATGCTGCTTCTTGAGAGCTGAATACTTTTTTAACCATGTGATCACAAGGCATATAATTACAACCCCTGTTATAGCCTTCGCTAAATCTATTATTCTTATAACTATAAGCTGGTGTTGGCTCACTTCCTGGATAAACTACTAAGCTGCCTGTAGAAACAAAACCTCTTCTAGCATCACCAAATTTCTCACCATCAAAAAACATACCGCTATTTGCAGAGCTTGATGCTACAGTTGAAACACCATTTGATGCATCGTCAGCTTGTGTAGCAGTTATTGCATCATCTGAAGCTGTATAGCTGCTTATGTTGTTACTAAAAACCATTGGAATCAATAGAACTATAACTAAAAGAGCACATAGATATACCATTAATACTTTTTTAATCGATTTCTTTTCCATTAGTTTATTTTTCATTTTTTCTCTCCTAAATTTTATTATTTCATATTAAGCATTTAGCAATCCCTTTAATTTAGTTGATTATAATAAATTGAATCTATCAAACTAATTATATTGCAAGATAATTTACATTCTAGAAAGATAAATGATTTACCTAAAATATATTTTCGCCAAAATACTTGTATTTATATTTACATTATAACATATAAAACGACACAATGCAAGCTTTTTATATAGTAAATTTATGTTTTGTGTAAATTTTTATATTTCTATGCAGTATCAACAATTAATAAACTATGCTAGAAACATTTGCTTTGATTACCACAAATAATTAAGAACCTTTCACTTTTGCTTAGTTATACTTAAATACTGGCAATTGCTTTTACAAATATAAACCCGCAGAATTCTGCTTTTATCTCAATCCGCAATCATTAGGAATTTATTCGCATTTTATTAGCTATTCATCCGCATTATAGATAGATAAATTCTTCGTTATTTTATCAAAAATTAATCCGCGTTTTATATAGATATTCATCCGCATTAAGGCAAGATAAATTCTTCGTCATTTTATCAAAAATTTAATCCGCGATTTACATAGATATTCCTCCGCATTAAGGCAAGATAAATTCTTAGTTATTTTATCAGAAAATTAATCCGCGTTTTATATAGCTATTCATCCGCATTATAGATAGATATCGCAGCCGCATGTCCTAAATGATTGCTGAAAAAATTACATAGCCAATCACAGCCCCTTTCACTTAGGTATTAATCCGCTTATGCTTATATTGCAACATCTTTCTGAAAGATTATAAAATTAGAATTTCACAAATTTTAATAAATAATAGCCTGAATACCATTATACATATTGATTTAATAGTTTATCCGCTTTTTGCTTAGGCACTTTATCCAATTTTAGTTGAATAATTTGTCAGCTGTCTGCTTGGATATTCAAACACTTATGTTTACGTATCGCTTCCGCTTAATACTAAAATTATATCGATGATTTATTTAAAATAAGTTACTTTTCATTTACTTAGATACTTCAGCCGTATCTGTTTAGATAATTACTTCCGCTTTTACTTAGATAATTATTTCCGCTTTCACTTGGATAATTATATTTGCTTTCACTTAGATAATTACTTCCGCTTTTACTTAGACAATTACTTCCGCTTTTA
>CAMQSU010000012.1 GCA_947037025.1 uncultured Clostridia bacterium
TCCTGACCCCCTGCTTGCAAGGCAGGTGCTCTACCAACTGAGCTACACCCCCATAAAAAAAATCGAGCAGGTTATATTGAATTGTTTTGCTATCTGCCGACAGCTTATTTATAATATCATAACCTTATGTATATGTCAACTGTTTTAACGCACTTTATGAAAAATTTCTCAACTTTTCGTTAAGGTTGTTTGCTGGGACTTTTCACTTGCTCAAACTACTCATTTTAAGAGTGGTCAAAGAGGCGCGAATATACTATTGATTAGGATGTTATCTAATGATATATTATATTATATATAGTATACAATATATAATAAACATTAATTAGTCGGCTTTTTGTCATTTCCGCCATCATTTTTGCTGACTGACCTGACTAAATATATTTTACCATAAACGATATATTAAATCAACTGAATTATATACAAAGATTGTAAAAATTTAGTAGTTTTATTAAAGCAAATAAAAAACAGCTGCCGACTCCGCTTATTTGCGACTTCAGTAGCTGTTATTAGATTTTAATTGATTGCGTGCTCATCACTTTTGCAATATCACGCGATTTCCCTATTATATAATATATATCATTATAGTAGCTTCTTTTTGTGAAGCACAATACCTACGATACCGCATATTCCAAAAATTGCTCCGACCGCTATTGCAAATCCCCACCATTTATCTTGTCCTGGCACCCATGTATTCATTCCCCAGATGCCTGATATTAATGTAGGTATAGATAACATCAGCGTAACAGATGTCAAGATTTTCATTATGTTATTCTGATTGTTTCCGATAACGCTTGCGTATGCATCCATCGTACTTGCTAAAATTGCAGTGTACATGCTTGCCATTTCCATAGCCTGCTGCGTTTCGATTTTTACATCCTCTAAAAGTTCCTCATCCTCCTCATACTTATCAATTAGCTTTGTTTTTGTTAGCTTGTTGATAATCATGTCGTTGCCTTTTAGCGAAGTAGTAAAGTATACTAGAGAATTTTCAAGATCAAGCAGCTGAATAAGCTCTTTGTTCTTTGTAGACTTTTTAAGTTCGCTCTGGATCCTTCCACTTGCTTTGTCAATCTGCTTTAGATAATGCAAGTATTTTGTAGAGGTATTGTACATTGCTTGAAACAAAAACCTTGTGCGTTTGTGCGTTGAGAATGTCTTAACTCTTCCCATAGCAAAATCACGCGTGACAGTAGTTTCTTTAAGGCTTATTGTTACAACAAAATCTTTAACAAGCACAAAACCTAACGGCAATGTGTAGTATGAATAATAACTTCCTTCCTCTTCCTCAATGATAGGGATATCAAATAGCACTAGAGAATAATCATCCTCATGCTCGATACGTGACCTCTCCTCATCATCTAGAGGGGCTTTCAAAATGTCTTCTTCAATCTGGGTCAAAAGACTCACGATTTCTATTTCTTTATCTGTCGGGTTAACTAGATTAACCCACTTATTATTAAGCTCCGCTTTGCTCTTTATGCTGTCAAATGCAACTTCAGATACATTGCCTTGCTCATCAGCGTGAAAAACTTGAATCATTTTCAGTCCTCCTTTACAATTTATGTTGCCATGCTATTTTGACATAAAAATAGCGTGGATTTAAAACCACGCACGCAACATTATTGCAAGGGACTACCTAGACAAATGACTGCGACGAGGTGATATGCGATTATTTAAATTACAACTATTCGGATCTGCGTCCACAGTAATGCCTCCTAAAAATTTTATTCCTCGTGACTTTCTCACGATCTATTTCTATAATAGCACATTATAAGTTTGATTGCAAGCAAATACAATCAACATTTGCCTTGCTATTAGACTAAAAAAAACCTTGCCTAATGCGTTTTGCACGCAGAAAAAGCAAGGCTCTTATAATTATTATAATATTAATTACTATATATATATACGGCTAGCATATACACAACCTTATACATTATATATATGTTACATATCCTACATGTGTTATCGATTGACATCTTGACAGCGTATTTTTTGCATGATGATTAAATACTTGCAACAGCCACTTTCCCTTCAATATCATGCACAATACACCCGATTCTAAGCTCGTCAGCAGGGCTAACATACCCTGTTGATTGCAATGATTTTAGTCCATCTACAAGCATTGAAAGAATTTCCGTTGATACTCCATCCTTTACAATCCCATCAATCATTTTGCTTAAAAGACCTACATTATCAGTCTTAGGCGCGGCTACTGGCTCCCTTCTTGCTTTTACTAAAATATCGCTAAACGAGTAGTTGAAATCGGGAAAATTGTTCACTGCTTCTGGGTATTTAACACCAGCGCGTAACTTGCAAAAAATATCTCTGCCGATGCAGCTATACTTGTTACTAAGGTAATATAACTGAAATGAAAGTGCAACCATTTCTAGCGCGCCTGTGATAATGGCTATGCTAATATATGCCGTATAATCATACTCCACACCGTTAACCACGCCAACTGTAGTAAGCAAAATTACGCCTATTATATAGATAGTAAAATACACAACAATACCAATAGTTCCTGAGCATTCTAGCTTGTGACTGATTAAACTGTCAATTCTAGAGTCGCTAAAATTTTCGCCTTTTTTGTCACATTTTTGCCATGCTCTTTTTACTGAATATGGCAATCTCGTTAAACAAAACTTTCTAAATATCTGCTTATTGCAGATGTTTACAGCACCATACTTTGCTATAAATGTATCAACTGATATATCAAAATTCCCTAGTCTTACAAAACTACTCCCGAACCCATGTGACAATAACACGGTTAAAAAAGTGATAAGATAAATTATCGTCATCGCAAAAGAAACATTGAATATTGTTACATATTCGGTATAAAAACTCCCCATTACATCAGCAAATGCTGCACTAAAAACTATTCCGCCCATACCACACCTCATTATAAAAAATTATTATGTACTCATGTTTGATGTGGTTTTATGAGGATTTCTAGTTGTTAAATTATTATATAGCGTGTTTTTAATTATTTATTATGTCGTTTTATGTGCTTTGTTTTATGTCAAAATTCTATTATTTCATCCCTTCCAATTACATATATTACTGTTTTGTCCACTTTTCTCCCTAGTGCTTCTGATACTGCTAGAGAGTAAAGTTCAAGCTGCTTTTTATATCGCTCTTTTAGTACTGTAGCCTTTTGATTCGACTTTTTGAAATCGACAACTATTAGCTCATCGCCGTCAATTATTAGGTCAACAGCACCTTGCACTAAAATGTTATCATTAACAGTCGTATCCATAACTTCCGATGCTCGAGTGCATAGCATAAACTCCCTCTCTCGGTAATGCTTGTTGTTGCTTGCATATACTATTAAGCTGCTTGTGACAACTCGATATATCTCTTCAGGATTGATTTCAGAAAGTTCCTCCTCTGTCAAAATTCCTTCTTTATTCATACGCTCAAGCTCTGCTTTTACTTGCTCTAGCGTTGTGATGTCATAGGCAATATGCTCAAGGATTGCATGGTAATTTGTTCCCCGCTTAGACTTGCTAGCGACTTTCGGTTCGTATTCTTCAAACATCGCAGAATCAACTTCCATTCCGTCCTCGTAACTGTCTATACTATTTATCTCCGTAACCGTGTACTTTATACTTGTATTAGTGTTTTTTTTATATAAATATTCAAAATCTAAATATTTATCAATTTCCGGAATTGACTTCCCTTCCACTTTTTTGAAAGTGTACCTTTGCATTATAGCCGGTGCAACTTGCTCTGCATCATGAAAACGCACGTGTCCTTCGATTGTGCCATCAGCGATTGCCGTATTAAATATCCAATCTTTTAATGCATTTGCTTTGTATGGTGATTTGTATTTTATCCCTTCCGTTTTTGCTCCACCAGTTAGGAATATGCTGTTTTTTGCCCTTGTCAAACCTACATATAAAAGACGCATTGCTTCGTTCATGTCATCAAATTTTTTCTTTTCTTGCAGCACTTTGAACACAAAATTTTCGCTAGCGTATCTGTTTACTTCATCAAAATAATTGATTGCAATACCGATATCTTTATCTAGCTGAACCTTTGGCATATCAAGTCCGCCACCACCTTTGCTACTGTCAATGTTGCACAGAAAAACTATCGGAAACTCTAGGCCTTTGCTTTTGTGGATGGTCATTGCTGTGACCATATTTCCCTTTCCTAAGCCGTCAAGCTCGTACTCTTCCGACTGAATACTTTCCACATATTCGCTAACCGATACGCTGCTGCCAATACTTGCAAGTGCATTTATAAATGTTTTAACTGCTGCTAACTTGTATCCGCCACCTTTTGACGCTAGTAAATATTTATCATATCCGCTGCCGTATACTATCACGCTTGCAAGCTCTTGCAGATTCATGTAGCTTGACATTAGGCGGTATTCCTCTATCATTTTATATAGCTTATCAATTTTTGAATTTCCGCCTCTCTCTAAAAGACACGCTTTGTAGAAATACTTGTCCGTTGAATGCTTTGTACGCAATTCAAACTGTTCATCCATTTTCATTCCAATCCAATAACTGTTAAGGACTGCCGATAAAGGATGATCCAGCATATCGTTTGCGATGATTTTGAAAATTTCCTTTATTATCTCTACTTCGTATATGTCCGCAGATTTTACTAGTGCAGAGATATCTATCGGTATTCCTTCCTCTTGAATAACTCGTAATATTTCTCTAACGCTACCACTTTTCTTTCTTGATAATATAACAATATCACGATAATCCACATGTCGATCGCAGCCTAAAGCTGTATCATATATCCATCCAGTTGTAACTAGCTCATGAATCTTGTCTGCAATAAACTTGCCTTCCTGCGCGCCCTTTGCACTGCTGATATTTCCCACTATGTCGTTTTTCACTGAATATATATCATCTTTGATACTGAAATTATTCTTGCTTGCTTGTTGATCAATAAATATGTCGATATTGTACGCCTTAAGCAGTCCGCTCGGCTTATAATCCGCACCCGCTATCAGCTTATCTGTCACGGCATAGTCAACTCCACCAAATCGCTTGTGCATTACATTGTTGAATATCTTGTTGACAAAATCAAGGACTTTTGCATCGCTACGGTAATTATTATCTAAATGCACTGTGTGACCTGCTACTTTTCCTGACTCATAATCTCTGTACTTGCCAAGCATTATCTCCGGCTCAGAACATCTGAAACCATATATACTTTGCTTGCTGTCTCCCACCATAAATAGATTATTGCCATTAGAAATGCCTTGAAACATGCTCTCTTGTGCATAGTTTGTATCTTGAAATTCATCAATAGATATGTAATCATACCTAGCTGATATCTCCGCCCTAATATCTTCTCTTGATAGCAACTGCAATGTCTTTTGCGTGAAATCGCTGAAGGTAAATCTGTTTGCTCTTGTTTTATCATCATTGAAAATTTTAATTGTATCAGTATACACATTTAGCAGTTTTTCAATGTCGCTTGTAGTAGAAGATTGAACCTCTTGCGCCCTTTCAAATGAGTTTTTCACCATGTCGCAAATCCACAAATAAATATCTTTTGCGTCCTTGAAGCATCGTTCTTGCTCATCCCAATCAATAGCTATTTTTCCTTTTTTGACTGGCTTTTTTTCAAACTCATAGCTATTTACTATTGTATATATATCCTTATACTTGCTCAGCTTTGATATAGCGTGAAAAAAGTCTTGAATGCTTTTATACCTTTCCGCATATTCAGGAATCTGTGCAATCACCCCTTGAATAGCAATGTCAAGTCGCATTATCGCAAACTCTGCTCTATCTTTTAGCATATCAAGAAAATACATCATTGCGATGCAGTTATCTATTCCTTTTTCTTGCCCTGCTCCATTTGCCATGCTTATCCACTCATCAGTATTTGGGCTTGTTGTTGCAAAAGAATCTATCCTGCAAATTTCATTGTATAGCCCACGCTGTCCGCCTAGTTTTGATAATAAATCATATATCCATTCTTCTTCCTTATCAATTACTGTATCAACTGCCATATCAAAGCTTTTGCGAAACAAAACCTTTCCTTCCTTATCGCCTATAATGTCAATATCCGGATCAATGCCTAAAATATGAAAAAACTCACGCACCGTTCTGCCGCAATACGCGTCATTAGTAACTATATTTGCATAGGAAATATTATCAAGCTGCTCACATAAAAAATCCTGATTAGTATTATCTCCGCTTTCAATTTTTGCAAGTATGCTCTTGTATAGTTTGCCTTTAATTTCGCTAGCAATTGACCTATTAAAAGCAAGTATAACTATCCTGTCAATAGGCACGCCCTCATCAATCAACCTCATAATTCGCTCTAGCATGACCGTCGTTTTGCCGCTGCCGGCAGAGGCAGCAACTACCATGTTGCCACCTCTAAAGTCAAGGATCATCTGCTGATTTTTATTCCATTTAATATTACTCATCATCATTCTCCATCGCAACTCCTGCGTAACTCCTACTTGCTGCCGTGTTTCCCTTTTGCGTGCATATGCCACTATAATCGCAATACTTACAAGCTTCTCCGATAGGTTTAGGCTCAATATATCCACTATTAATTTCACTTATCGCATTTGAAATGACATCATTTGAATATTTTTGCAAGTTAGAAAAGTCCTGATTTGTATACAGTTTAGAACTGTCAAGCTCGCCTTTTCTGGTTAAACTAACGGGCGTGCAACGATTTTTATTCATGTATTCATTGTCAAATAGTTGCAGCTCATCCTCTATATCACGAGTAAACCCAACATACGAATAGTCAGGGTTTTTCTTGTCGGGGTTCTTGTAATTATATGGCATTGGCATATAATATACTGCTAGTGGCTGCAACTTTTCGCAAGATTGCAACGCATTCAAGTACAAAAACAACTGTACTCTCTCCCCGTAAAAAACTTGCTTGATACCAAAATCCATGCTCGACTTTGACTTATAATCAATTATTACCGTATATTCGCCATGCTTATCAACTCTATCAATTACACCACGCATATAGTATTTTTTGCCGTCTAGATCAATCTCAAGAGCGGGGCGGATATCTTGACTTCCGCCAAAACCAACTTCCGTTCCGCTAACAGTAAACTGACTTTGTGCCTGACATTTAACTAGATGCGCTATAATATAAACCGCTTTATCAAACAGCAGCTTTTTAATTGCTGTTTCCGTCATGCTCCTTGCAATATCTTCAAACTCTGCTGTATTTATTGCCCCTTTGCATATAGATAACACTATTGAATCACGGATATCATCCGCTATTGAAGTGTCGGTATTTTCTCTAAAATACACTTCCGCTATTTTATGTATAAATGATCCTATATCGTTCGGTTTAAGCTCACCCGTTACAGGATGATTAAGTTTAAGTAGTCTCTGGCAAAAGAACTTGAACGGGCACTCGAAATATCTCTCTATCGCAGAGACACTTGCAAATGTTTTACCCCCAACTATTCGCCATGCATCCTCATTTGGCATAACATGAGTAATTGCCCCATCAGCACGCAAGTATTGGTAATTAAAATCCCCTTTAAGCTTAGTATATAGATAATCATATATACTCTCATCAGCTATATTCACTCCATTCATTCGCTCAGAATAATAGTTCATAAGCATTGTAATTGCGTTTTGTTTTGTTGCAATTTTTGCAGCAAGGTCGCAAGCCGTTTCATTCAAAGTGCTTCCTTCAGCGACAAATCCTTTAGCAGTTACCCCTGCAATTCTTGCTACTTGCCTTGCCATAATTGATGGCTCGCCTGCCTGAGTATTATATGTTATTATTACCTTATCAGATGCTTTTAAAAGTAGTTGACAAATATAAAATTTATCAAGTAAAATTTTCTCCTTAAAATTAGGAAAAAACTGCATACCTTTATCTTGCAAAATTTGCAACTCTTGCTGAGAAATTATTCCGCCATTTACACTCTCATTAGGATACGTTCCATCACTAGCACCAATTACAAACATTACCTTAGTTTTTTGATATTTACTTTTGTTTACTTGTCCTACAAAAACGCTATCGACATATTGTGGGATTGTAGCAATTTCTATGCTAGAAAATGCTGCTAAAATAATTTGTAAAACATCCTCAAAACTAAAACTTATTCCTTCAAATAAACTTTCTATTTGCAACATGCAATTTTCTGTTTTTTCTTTCGCTTTTTCTGCAACTTTTGCCATGCGTTTATCAACACTATTTAGCTTGCAAATGTACGCAGAATAACTATCTGTTATGGCTAGTTTATAAAACTCATTAATATTGCATATATGCTCACTTGCGCTAGCTGCATTTTTCATCAGTGGAGATAAAATGCTTATTAGTTTTTCTCTGACTTTTTCCGCACCTAAAAACAACTCATCATCTTTTGCAATGGTAAAAGATGTGCTGAATCTGCTGTAATTAATGTTAAATTTGTTAATATAATGCTCAAATGCGTTAATATCATCAGCACTAAGTCCTAATATATCTAGCTTAGATAATCTTATAATCTCTGATTTTCTTAAACTTTTTATTACTGCTTCGCTTGCATAAACTAATAGTTTAGCAATAGCAGTATTACTTAAATTTGTTTTATCGTCAAGGTATACCGGTATAGCAAAATCTGCAAACTCTTTTGCGATAATTTTTTTGTATAAATCCGTATCACTTGCAACAATAACTATATCACGGTATCTGTAATTTTTATCAACAATTAGCCCTCTAATTTCTCTTGCAATACTTCTTACTTCATGAGTCAAATTATCTGCAACTTTTATATTAAAATGACCTTCACTTTTAATATCAGTTTGCAAGTTATAACTGTACAATCTATCTGATACTTCAAGTGACTCTTTTGGCAAATTTTCTAGCACATCTACCCTGTTAACTTTTGCATTATTTTTATCTGCTTCTGCAAGTAAAAACTTTACTAAATAATTAGGATAAATTCTAGAATTTTTCGCATTTGGCATATCTACTATTCCCATTGTAAACGACCTAGAATATTCAATAAATGCTGATAAAATATCAAGTTTTACTTTAGTTAATTCATGAAAATCTACTACATAAATATGCGTGTTTTTCACCCAATCAAGGTTAGGGATTTCTATTGCTAAATTTTCTAGCTCACTACCCATATCACCGTAACTTGTAGCTAATAATTTGATATACTTATCATATAAAAGCGCTATATCCTTTAGCTTATCTGCAATAAGACCAAAAGTATTGCTTGCAGTTTTCCTTAACTGCTCTGGCGTTATCTTACTGTTTCGCATGTTAGTAATAACGGCATATATTTCGCTGACATATCCAGCCTTTCTGCACACTCTAGAGTAGCAATTTAGTTCGCTTTCGCTCTCCATTATTACTCGCTTTAAAAGCATTACGCTAGTTACTTGATTAAGCATTTTTAGACCACGATCGCCTAATACTTTGCTAGCAAGCCTTGAAAACCCTGTCACTTCAATATTAAAGGAGCTTTTTAGCCCTAAATGCTCAAGAACTTCCATCTCACTTAGCAGCGTAAACTGATCGGGAATAATAACGATATGTCTGCCTTCGCTCATACCGTTAGCTTTAATCTCGTCAAATACCCTCTCTGATACGCATTTAAATGTATTTCCTGTTATCAATTTTATCGGCATAAGTTTCTCCTTTATCATTGCTTTTAGCATAGAATAAGTATTATTAATGTTATATTATAGCTGTTTTTATCTGTATAATTAGTTTTACGTGATGTATAATTTGTCGTAATTTTCCTCAAGTCGCTAATATGTAGCCCTTTACTAATTAGACAAAATGTTGCAAAATGTTCAGTAAACCCCATTACTTCCCGTATATTATAACACATTCTATACCTAACCACAATATATAATCGAAATTTTATCAGAAATCACCCTATTTCATTTGTGTTTTGCAAAAATTGTGGTATAATAAAATGGAATATATTATAATAGAGGTAAATATGAAAAAAATTATACTTACAATTTTGGTCCTTGCATTATCTTCAATAACATTGGTAGGTTGTATTAATGTGCTTGCACATAAGCAATTTTCTGATCCTTGGTCAAATTATGAGAAGGCAACTTACTCAGCAGTCCGCACTATCCATGATAAGAATGCAGACAAAACTGACGATGTGGAGATTAAAGGCGAAACAATCATTATAACTGAGCGTGTTAATAAAGGCACTGTTCAAGTTGGCGAGCAAGTTATTAACGACTTCACTGGCACAATCGTGACTGTTGATACTTTATTTGACGATGGCAGCTTAATGAAATCTGCTGTAGCTTTTAAGGTTACTCTTGAACCAGTGGCAAGCTATAAACACATTGATGTTAAAGGGGAGTACGCAAACACTGACCCAGCAAAACCAACTGTTCAGACTAGCACAATAGCATACAGCAGCAAGAAAGCTGATTACACATCTAATATCGATGGCACGACTACTACTGGTCAAGTTAAACTTGATGATTGGATTGATGAGCCTTACTACGATAACCTTATGGTTTATCACATAGCAAGAGCTAGCTACAAGTATGAAGATGACAATTTGATTTTTAATGCACTTCCTGTTAATGTTGTTTCTACATCAACTAATGCGCTAGCTCCACTTTCACTTTCTAAGACTGGCGCTGTTGTACCAAGAGATTTAACTAAACCTGATGGACTACCTGTTATCTCAGAAGATACCGAGGACGATGCGGAAAAACCTGAGATAGCAGAGAATGCAATTATATTAAATGACCTAATTACAATTTCTCTTAACCAAACTTTCCCTGGCAGCGGCAAACCTTTAACTGCTCTATTTAGCACTACTGTGCTAGAAAATAAAGCTCCGCATAATGGTATGCACGCAGGAATGGATTTTACTGAGGATAGACGTCTTGTTCAGTTTACTGAAGGTAGCATTATATACACTCTTAAAGCCTTTACTGAAATTAAAGCGTAATAATACACTCAATTAATAAAAATTGTAAATTATAATAATTAAAACTTTATATAGCAATATCGCCACTGCATGCAGTGGCGATATTTTTTATACTATAATAGTTTTGATTTTTCAGAATAATTGATTGTTACTTTTTGCTCTTAAAATGCAACTCTTTTAGTCCTTCAACTTCATCACAAATTGTCTTTAGCGCGCAAGTTTTGCAATCAAAATTCATATCAGTTAGTACATGGTTTAACGACTTTGTAATAGTATCTACTTTTAAAGAAATTCGTCTTAGCTTATCAAACTCCGCAATTTGCTTTGTTATGAAAATCACATGCACGTGCTTTACGTTTGCATTTTGTCTAAGCTTTGCAATATATCCGCTTCCGATATGCTTAAAGCTAATACCGCCAGCAATCGCCGCCTTAGATACTCGCACTTGCTCACGAAACTCCATAAAAGAAGTCCTTTGCATATACCCTTTAGGGATTACATCATACTTGACATACTCAATATCGCGGATAGCTTTATATGCGACAGTATCTTCACCAACATCATCAATATGTATTAGCATAATTCTAGCAAACGGCGCATCACCTTTAATCGTATCAAGATCCGGCCCGATTAGTGTAATTTCATCATGAGTAATTACCCCATCATCAGTCGTGACAAGCGCTGTGCTAGTTGATGGCAATTGATCCGCACCTAACTCAAACGCACTATGTTTTGTAAGGACAATTTCATTCATTGGCAGCATTTCCCAGCCAATATTGTCGTCTATCTCAAGATTCGTGCCGCTGCTAGCGTTAATTATAGCAGAAACTTCCTCTATTAGACTGTTGTACAACTTCATTAAAATGTTGTTTTGCTATGCTTTTTGTCAAAGCGTTTTTGAAGAAATGTATAGACTTTTGCCATTATCTTCATGTCAATATTGAAATAATAAATTAGAAATAATGTTATCATATTTGCTCCTACTAAGCGTTTAAGCCTTTTTGGCGCGCATACTCTGCTGCACCTAATGCGCCCATTAATTGTGGGTCATATCCGTTATCGTTAAGGTCGATAACTTTAAGTTTAAGAACCTTTTCAATTGCTTTTTTAAGTCCAGTATTTTTTGCACATCCACCAGTTAATGTGATGCTATCAGTAGCGCCTGATTTCTTTGCCATGACAAAACATCTTTTTGCTACTGCAAGCTGAATGCCTGCTGCGATTTCCTCTCTTGGTTTGCCTTCACCGACAAGTGTAATTACTTCACTCTCTGCAAAAACTGTACACTGCGCCGTAATAGGAATAATGTTTTTTGCTGTTAGGCTAAGGTTAGAAAACTCGGTTAAAGAGATTTCGAACGCATTTGCCATACTCTCAAAAAACCTACCTGTTCCCGCTGCGCACTTATCATTCATTGCAAAGTTTTTAACTGTTCCGTCCGTATCGATTGCTATACCTTTTACGTCCTGTCCGCCGATATCAATAATCGCCTTAACGCTTGGGTTTGCAATATGCACGCCCATCGCATGGCAGCTTATCTCTGAAATATTTTCCTCCGCCTGAGGGACTTTATTTCGTCCATATCCAGTGCCGATAAGGTATGATAAATCATGTATATCACTTAAACCATCAACTGCTGCTATACAATCATCAAGCGCTTGCTTTGCACTAATCTCTGGGTTAATTTTGCTTTTAATTGTAGTATTTGCTACTATTACGCCCTTTTCATCTAAAATAACACACTTGGTATATGTAGAACCTACATCACAACCACCAAAAAATTTCATAATATTTCTCCTTTTATTTACCAAACTTTCTCATCGTCAAAGTCGACTAATGTTGGGTCTACTGGCTCTTCTCTTAGCACAGTAGTCATGTACTTATTAAGGCTTTCTCTCATAGACTTCCTCGATACTGTTCTTGGATCCATAAGGTCATGCTCAATCCATACTAAATGTATTCCTCGCTCTCTTGCTTGCTCATCAAACAGTCCTTTTAGTCCTGCCATCGTCTTGCATGAAACGCCCTCTAACATTAGCACCATATCTGCATTGAAGTCTTTACATACTCTCCAAAGCTCATCAAGCACATTTTTATATCCGCCGTTAGTATGTCGACGCATTGTCATTCGCTCATAAGTGTATGCAACATCTTTTAACGCTTGCTCTTTGTCGTCAGTGCTGAACATTCTAGTTGCAACAAGGCTCTCCATATCAATTAGCACATTGATTCCCCAACAGTTTTCCGCCCATAATGAGTAATGCTCATAATAATGCGCTGGTGGTGACCATAATACCGCTCTGTGGCGTTGCTCTTTTGAACACTTTTCGCCATTTTGATTTGCTTTTGTGATAAGTCTATCAACTTTTTTTGCAACCTTCAAGAATAACGGATCGCGTGATGCTGATATTAAGAATGAATACATTCTGTACATCGCAAGCGTTGCGCCTGTTACTTGTGGACAATTTGTTTTGTTGATTTCCCATTTGTTCATCTCTAGCTTTGTTTCTTCATTATACTGCTTCATGCATGTAAAGAAAGCATCCCAATCGTACTTTTCGCCCGTGTGCTCCTCAATAAATGCGATAGCTTTTTTAAGCTCCTCTACTGCGTATGCTTCCGATGTGTCATCCATATATCTAACTGGTAATACTAGCGGAAAAGTTGGCATATTGTAGTATCTGTTTTGGTATGAACTTGCCATTACCGAACCATCACATGGCATTGAGCTTGATATATAACATACACCCATTTGTGGATACTCGTCCATTATCGCAACCGCTGCCTCACATGCTGGAAGTGGACAAACATCTGCAGGTAGTCCATAATTCTCGATTGCATCAAGGTATGGTATCATGCTGTTTTGGTCCATTACCGAACACTGGAAAACCGCCGCAACTTGTGCTGGTATTCCGATTAGGTTAGGGAATCCTGCCATTATGTGCATTGGCATCATTTCATCAAATAATACCACTTTATCAGCGTACTTGTTTTTGCCGAATCTTTTATCCGCTTTGAACGTTGTTGCCATAAGCTTAGTTGTGTTTTTTATCATAGCGTTATACTGCAAATGTAATACTCTAAGTGATGTGCCTCTAAGCCCCATTGAGTGTCTGTCGATAAATGCTGGCGATGATAGGTATGAGCATAACCAACGATATGTGAACATCGCTTTTGTTATTCGCCTTGGCGCTCTTGCTACAAATACCATCAAGTCTTTCATTGTAATTAGCCAGCGATAAAAATCGTATGCTGTATCCTTGAAGCCTCTCCACTCACGGTGTTTCATATACATTTCGCCGTGATATAAATCGCCTAAACCTTTTAGCTTTTCCGCTTGCGCTTTAATCTTAGCTTTTTCCTTAATGTGTTTTTCTTTAGCTTTAGCTGCGATTTTATCTAACTTCGCCTGCTCTTTTGACTGCTTTGCTGTACTTGTTGACATTAGCTCTTACCTCCTTTGCTCTTACGCTCTATCCTTTTCTCTTTTCTAGATTTCTTTTTTCCGTGGTCTAAAAAGTTATCAGCACTTACTTCCTTTCCTTGATTAATTCTCTTAATCTCTATGCTCTCTATAAATGCTTGAACTCTAGTTCGTAGCTGTCCTGAACTTGATTTAGAAATATAAGGTCTATCTATTGATAATACTTGATATCCGAACTCATTTTGAAGCACGTGGCTTGCCATTGCGCGCTCATAACCCCAATAATCACAAAACTTGATTTGCTCATATATAATGCCATCTGCGCCAAATTCTTTTGCATAGCCATCGACCATGTCATACCTTTGCTGTATTTTTTCCTCGCTCATGTATCGTGGGCATTGGCTTTGCTCTAAGTACTGTCTACATAGGCAAGTTAATACATCTTCGCCTTCTACTAAATGCATTTCTTGTCTTCCTGGAAACGAACCGAAACAGAATCTATCTGCAACTATTAATGCGCCAGTATCCTCTATAAGTTCTGTTAGACCTGGATCGTCAATTTCTGATCCTACAAGAACTACTCTTGCTCGCCATTTCTTATCGTCAGGCTCACGCACTTTAATCTCCTCAAGCGTTTCTCTTAGCATATCCAAAATAAGCGGTTTCGGGCAAGTGTATGTAATAAGGTTTAGGATATGGAATTCATGTCCTGTTACTCTAACTTCCTTCTCTTTTCTAAAATTGCCAATCTCAGTTATTATTCTACACACTTCATTGTGTATATCAAGCGTCTTTTTGATAGCCTCATCAGAAGTATCTACTCCTAATTTTGCCATCTCATCTAATACTCTTAACCTAACCTGACTTGTGTAATGCGCTATTCCGTTAGGGTCAACCTTGTACGGCACATCAATGTGCGACATAAAAAACTTCTCTTTATTAATCAGCTTCTGTATATGAATATTCTCCACACACCTGTTCATTTGTGCGCACGCATCCACACCTGCTAATCCATCAAGAAAATTGTATCCGCCTTCTATGCTTCGCTCAAGTATCGCGCGGCAAAACTCACATACATAGTTACTCATGTAATATGTAGAAATTTCTAGCGATGTTGTCTTTGGCGCTCTTAGTCTTAGCGAAAAACAATTATCTAAGTTTAGTAATAGCTCTGGCATATGGAAGCAGGTGTAGCCTATTGCTAATCCGCCATCTTCCTGAGCCTTTATTACTAGCTCGTTATGCGCATCTTCGAGTAACTTCTCAAAGTAAATCATGTGTTTTAAGTCTTTCATGAATCTCCTCCCGACTAGCTTTTTCAGCTTGCCAGCAATTAATATTTTTTTACAATAGTTTTTGCTTTTTACTTAGATAAAATATCCATAGCAATTAGTGCAGATTTTACACCTGCGACCACTGCCGTATCACTAGGCAAATTGAATATGCTTTTGCCTTGCACATCAAATGTAGATAGGTTTTTATCGTCACCGATAAATGCTAAAATATTAAGTCCTTCTACAGTAACATACGGCATAAGACTCTCATCAGTTAGCCTGTTGATTATCACGCCTACTTTATCATACATTACAAGCTCATCCGCTACTCTCTTGATAGTTGCAATTACTTGCCTGCCCTTTTTGCTCGGGTCGCTGATTAGTATAAGGTCGGTTACTTTCTCCATTACTCTACGGTTAATTTGCTCAATTCCCGCTTCGCCGTCAATAACAACATAATCATACTGCTCGCTCACCATACTGATAACTTCCTTCAAATATGAATTGATTTTGCAATAACATCCAGCTGTTTCCGGTCTGCCGACTGAAATAAACTCAAAGCCATCCTTCTCAACCATCGCATCAACTATCTTATACCTGACTTCTCCTAGCATCTCAATTGCATCTTTTGCGTTTCCGTCCTCGACATTTTCGATAATCGCTCTGCGAATATCATCTATCGACATTACAACTTCTACATCAAGCGCAGTAGATAGTCCCACTGCTGGGTCAGCATCAATTGCAAGGATTTTTTTATCCGGATAACTATCAACTAATAGTCTAACTATCGTTGCAGCTATTGATGTCTTTCCAACGCCGCCTTTGCCTGCAACTGTTATTATCCTAACTTTACTAGCCATAAATCCTCCTCGTAATATGATTATATCTTGCGTCATATCGCTATGCCGCAAGACTAATCGTATATTATCTATTTAGTTTGGCTTGCAATTTATATCTTGCGTGCAAGATTAAATGCTGAACGGTTTGCCTCAAGCACTCTGCCTGCCTTGTGTGAATCGCCTATGTTGTAAACTTCCTTAATAATGTTTGCCTTAACAACATCATAATACAACTTGTCATCTGCTCCGCCGCCAAGTGCAACTACTACTAAATCAGCGTCAAGCTGCATGTCCTTAACTTTTGTGTCAGCTTTTGCAAATCTTGCGTTGTCCTTGTTAGATGGGTGGAATGGCTTCCATGTTGTGTATGGCGCTACTGGGTTTTTAATGTTGTGTGGTAGAAGCGGTGTCCATGTTATATATGGATTAGGGATATGCTTAGAAATATTCTTTTTAATCAGTACCTTTCCTGTATCAAATCCTTCCACTTTAGAGCCGTTATGCAATTTGATATCCGCTTTGTTCATGTAGTGTAGTAAGTGTCCACGGTTAGCAGTACATACTCCTGTCATAAAATCTTGCATCATCTCTACAACTTCTACACTCTTACCTAGCTCGTATGACAACCAGTACGCAGTTTCGCAACCAACTACTCCGCCGCCAACTACAACTACTTTGCTTGCACCGTCTGCTAGAGAAGGGTTTACAAGCAAATCAATCGCTTGAACATGCTTAATCTTATCAAGTCCTGGGAATCTAGGGCACATGTCCTTAGCTCCGCAAGCGATAACAACACTGTCATATCCTTTATCTGCTAGACTCTCCGCAGTAACTGCTGTATTGTAGATAATCTCAAAGTTCTTGTTCTTGCTAGCTTTAGCAACCTGAATTTCTAGATACTTTAAATAGTTATCAAAATCAAACTTAATTAGTGGTGCTGCACCAGGTACAACCTTTCCGCCGATATGGTCTGTTTTTTCAATAACGGTAACTTTATGTCCACGCTCTAGAGCAGTTAGTGCAAAAGTAACTCCTGCAGGTCCTGCGCCAACAACGCAAATATTTTTCTTTTTAGCTGCTGCTGGTAGAGATGCTGGGATACGATCCTCATTTCCAGTTCTTCCGTTAACAGCACATTGAGGATGTCCACCCTCAACAAACTCGTTTACGCAACCTTCTTGACAACCGATACAAGGAATAATATCCTCAACATCGCCAGCATATGCTTTGTTTGCCCACTCAGGGTCACTTAGTAACGGTCTTGCTAGCATAACCATGTCACACTTGCCATCACGCAAACTCTTTTCTGCAAGGTCAGGATATCCTAACTTACCAACTGCAACGATAGGTACTTCCTTGCCTGCATTAGATAAAATCTTGTGCTTTGCAAAATGCTCTTTAGCAATCTTAGAAATATCAGTGAAACAGCCTGCTGGCATTCCTGCTGGAGGATGTGGTAACCACCAGTTATCATAACAGCCCAAATCAACGTCAAACATATCAACACCAGCACGCACAAGATTAACCATATAATCTAATGTCTCTGCAATTGTTCTGCCCTTAGTAAACTTTTTAAGTGAGCCGATTTTCTTCATGTTTTCGCCATAAGTTTCATTAAGTGCTAGCGACAAATCAATTCGGTACATGATTGGATAATCACTGCCACCTCTATCTCTCATCTCCGCTACACAATCAATACCAAACCTCTGCCAATCAGAATATCTGCCAAACATTCTGCGATTGAATGCAGTGTTTGTCATTTGCTCTAGTAAATAACCCTCATGACCGTGCAAATATACACCATCAAGTCCGCACTCATGTGCATCAGCTGTTGCTTGTCCCATTCTCTTTATTATCTTTGCTAGCGAATGTCCAGAAAATTTAAGACATGGCAATTGCGGAGAATAAAAGTTAGGATTAATTGACGCAGAACGTGGAAACTTGTGTGAGTTAAGTAGACAGCTTGGAGGTCCGACTCTGCCTAAACCTGGAGTCAATTGTGCAAACACTTTACTACCATATGCATGGCAGCCTTGCGCTAAATCTCTCCATCCCATAAACGATGTTCTAGCTGTACTATCTAAAACTGGAAACATTGTCTTGTGATCAAGCTCTGATACTGTTGGGTCAATTCCATGGCTTACAGGGATTAATCCTGTAGTGATTAGTCCAACGCCACCCTTTGCTCTTGCAAAGAAGTACTCAAGCATTTTGCTGCTTGGACGCCCTGTTTCTTCACACATCATAAGGTTGCCCATTGGCCCCATTACAATACGGTTTTTGATTACAGTTCTGTTGACAGTAATTGGCGAGAAAATGCTGTTATATGGATATAGATCTTTTGTCATTTTCGCAGCCCCACACTTGCATGTGCTTTTATCACCTTGCACCCAGTCACCGTAACCGTCGACAAGGTTTTGAATCTCAATATCTTTTTTCATTTTGCGTATCTCCCTTTGTTATTTATTTCACTATCATTATATCTTATTTTTGCACATAAATCAACATATTTTATAAAATAAATACATGTATTTTACATTTACAAATCAATGTTAAACTGTTACCTCGAATCCGTCCATTATTTCATGCAATTTGCAGAATAATATTTCATAAATTTTCCTTTTAATTTTGCTAAATATTATAGTCATTTTATTTAGTGGAAATTATATTATAATTTTGCTTTATTTTTGCTTTTTATTATTCAATTATTTGACTGCTAATCTGATAATTGATTAACTTTTATTTTTATAACTGTAGCAGTTTTTTATGCGCTATTCAAATTTTTTTATCTTACAAGTTAAAAACATGCATGTTTTAAACTCGTATTTATTATTTTATTATCAAATTAATTTTGCTTTTATTGTTATTTTTTATCCGTTTTTTTGCGTCACTTTTTTAGCTATTTTTTTGCAATTTTAACGCTGCATAATTTCTGCAGCTAATCACTGCTTTTCATTAATATTTTTGCAATCTTTTTTTGCTTTATATTTTGCATATAATTTGCTGAATATATTTGGTTTAACAATTTCTGCATCGCTTTTTTTAGTCATTGCAATCATATACATTTCGCTGCTATCTATCATGTATTTAATATTAAAAAAATCATCAAAATGTTTTGCTTCTAAATATGCAGGCTCTAACATGTTCGATATTTTTCCCGCTGCACTACTATGTCTGTTATTTATTATATCACTACTCTCACTATGCAAAATATATAGCTCACTTTCTTCATTCAAAAGCGTAGCAACTTTCGCTGCAAATCTGCGTCTATTTAGGAAGTGTGGATACGCATTAAAGACTACTACTTTATCAAAAGTACCATTTTCAAATTGATATAAATCCGTCGCTATATACTCAACTGGCAAATGTGCATTTTTAGACACTGCAACCTTTATCATCTCATCCGCATTATCTATTGCGATAACTTCGCTAGCCCCTCTTGATACTAGCTGCTCATCTAAAATACCCGTGCCGCATGCAACATCTAAAACTCTGTCACCGCTTTTAATATCTAGCATATCAACAAATTCTGTTAGTCTTTCACTAGTGATATTGCTCATGCCGTCCCACTTATTTGCCATGTTATTAAAAAACTCTACACTTGCCTTGTTACTGCTTGGTCTAAGTTTTGATAACGCAGATAATTTGTATTTATCTACCTTTACAAGGTTAGCCTTTTGAAGTGCAAGCCATAATGTCGGTATAAGGAATAACTGAATTAAAATTCCTGGCCAGCTAGTGATAAATGACGCTGTTACCCATGTCATTATTGTATAGCTTGGATTGCTGCCAATAAGCAATACTCCAGATACAAAACCTGCTACAAGTCTGCCTAAAATCATTGAAATTACTAAGGCAATACCGACATCTAACACTTGCCATTTTGTCTTGATTAATCTAGAAAATATGCCTGACGCTAAGCCGTATACTGCAAGCTCTGCCATCATTACTGGCACGAAACCTAGTGGAGGCATTCCTGTCAATAAAGATGATAACAGCGGTGTTAAAAGCCCCGCCTGCATTCCATACATTGCACCGCATATCATTCCGCATATTAAAACAGGTATGTGCATTGGGAGAAATATTTGACCGCCCGCGCCCATCGCATGAAACGCCATTGGAAGTAGTACTCCTATTGCAATTAATACCGCTGTGTTTACCATTTTTTTTGTATTATTCATTTTACTCCTTAGTTTCAAGGGTGATTTGACTAACTAATGTAATCATTCCTTGTTTATTTTTTTTTCTATATCTTTGCACTATTTGCTTTATTTTAATGTAATTATAACACTGATTAAGATGCTACTGATACTTATTATTTGTCTGCTAAAGCTTTCTATTTTTTTTCTACAGATGATTTTTCTGACGCTTCAGTTTTCTCTTTTTTTGCTAGCTTTTTAATGTGATTTTTTCTATCAATTGCCGCATAAATATGGTCATCAATAATGTTGTGTACACTGTGCCAGTGAAAAACTCGCCTGTTGAACCACTTTTGTTTCAAAAACGCTCTAACTGCACTTGGCTCATAGTCTTTCGCCTCCGCCATGTTATATATTCCCATCAGTTTAAGCATCTTGTAATAACTTTCTAGTCTAGCAATAAAATTTTCATAATTAAGATTGTCCGGATCTGTCCACGCATTTTCAGCCATCGCACCTAGTCTAGGAAACGTTTGAAAATACGCTTTTTTCATATTAGGGACATACTCAGTCCATAGCGCTGCTTCCAATCCCATTTGATTTGGTAGCAGCACCTGATTACAGTAGGTCGTTTTAAGTGGTATCATTTTATATGTTAAGTCAAGATAATTTTGTCCGCTATGACAATTGAGCAAACTTCTTCCGCTCTTTAACGTGTCTGCAATTACTGCACCCATCAACTCTTTTTCGCACTGATACGCTTGCCAAATTATATCTTTAGAGATCTTTCCCGTTATAGAACCTTCATTCCACATCATGCATTTGCGACCTTTGCCTACTACATAATCGTTAACGACATTCATGAAATGTGCTTGAAGCTCTTCATAATTCTTCAGATTCAACTGCTTTAATTTCTCATTGCAGTGCGGGCAGTTTTTCCATCTAACCTTAACGACTTCATCACCGCCTAAATGAATATATTTATCAGGAAATATTTCACATAATTCATCAATTATGTTAAAAATAAACTCATAAGTACTATCCTTGCCGGCACATAGTATATCATGCTTTACACCGAAATGAGTTGCCACTTTTAGCGATCTATTAAAGCAGCTAAGCTCACTATAACAAGCTATAGCAGCTTGCATATGCCCCGGCATATCAATCTCTGGCATGACTGTGATGTTGCGATCATGACAATACTTTACTATTTCTTTGATGTCTTCCTGACTGTAAAATCCCTCTTCTTTTTTTGGTATAAAGTTAGTCGCTGTTCGCTTCTGTCCCTTTATCGTCAAATTTGGATATCTCTTTATTTCAACTCTCCAACCTTGATCTTCTGTTAAATGAAAGTGAAATACATTAAGCTTATGCATACACATAATATCAATAAACTTTTTAACTTTCTCCACAGTATAAAAAAACCTTCCAACATCCAACATAAACCCACGAAATGATTGTGATGGTTTATCTAATATGTTCACACAAGGTATCCTTTTGCTATGCTGCAAAAGTATCTGCCTTAATGTTATTGATGCGTGTTGCATAGCTACCGACTCACCTCCCATAACTATGATTGAAGTTTCGCCAACCTGCAAAGAATACTCCTCACCTGACAAATCCCCTTTATTAAATTGTATATCTGCTGCTACCGATACTTTAGTTAAAATGCACCCGATTTCCGCCGCAAATGATATAAACTCATGCAACCACACCCCCGAAAAATCACTACTATAAGTAGCTTTTTCTGGCATGATATAACTTTTCGATTTAATGAATTTAACTTTATTTGGCATTGGTATGATATGCAACATAACATCTCTCCTTTTACTCTATAATATGCGACGAGTTTCACTCTTAGTATGATAAATCGCTTCATTTTATAGGCTTTTTTGTTGTTGATTTAATATTTATTACAAATACAACCTGACTTCAACGCAAAATCAGCCTTACAATATTTGCTAGACTGACTTGTTTTATTTTATTGTTTATAAGTTTTTTAAAAAAAACATAACTTTTATTATCGATATATTTAATTAATAATTTTCTCTTTTAACTTCAAAATGCTTCTTTGGATGCGCGCATACTGGGCACATTTCTGTCGCTTTCGCTCCTGTATGTGTGTAGCCGCAATTTCTGCACTCCCAAACTTGTGACTCGGCCTTTTCAAAGACTCTGTTTGCTTTAATATTTGCTAGTAATTTGCGATATCTATCTTCATGGCTTTTCTCGATTACTGCAACGCCCCTGAATTTCTCCGCAAGCTCTGTAAAACCTTCCGCATCAGCGTCTTTTGCCATTCTTGCATACATATCAACCCACTCACCATTTTCGCCATTAGCGGCACCTAGTAGATTGTCGCAAGTATCACCAAGCTCGCCTAACGCTTTAAACCATAGTTTAGCATGCTCTTTTTCATTATCAGCAGTCTTTAGAAATATCTCAGCGATTTGCTCATATCCCTCTTTTTTTGCAACACTTGCAAAGTATGTGTATTTGTTTCTCGCTTGGCTCTCGCCTGCAAATGCTTCCTGCAAATTCTTTTCTGTTTTAGTTCCTTGTAATTTCATAATATTTCTCCTACGTTTGTTATTATTTTTATTATATTTAGTTAGCCGCTATGCAATACTTTTAAAAATTTTGATACTGCAACACTGCTATTTGTTATTATGTTTTTCAGATATCATATCACATGTTATATGTTTTATCCTCGCCCATTCCAAACAGATTATTAACGCTGTGCTTGACTCCAAAAATATCCTTTATCCATCCTTTATGATATCCGAACGGTGCAATATAATTAGCACCTAATATTTCTAGCCCAACTTTCAGCTCAAATTCGTTCATGATGATAAACTCTACATTGACCGTGTCATGCTCATCTGTTGCTAACCAATTTCCGTTTTCTAACCTTGCTATGCTTATTTCCGGAAGCGGGTGCATGTCGCCATTTAGCCACAAATAATTTTCATTATAATCATGCTTATTTGATACTTGATTGTCCGTTAAATTAAACCCTATAACGCCATCTTGTGCCGTTTTCCCCATGCCAGTAATCCAGTCATAGTGCATATTATATGGATAATACCCTTTGTGATCATCAATTATTGCTAACGAATTTTCATTCATTACATATGTTTTGTCCCCTATACAAATCTCGCCTTCAACACTGAATAGCTCCTTATGGCTATAAAGCGGCCTGTTATCCCCTAGAGGCATTACCACAACTGATGGCTGTGATATACTTACAAAATCACAATCTACAATCATTTTCAATCTGTTGTTTCTTGGCGGGCAATGCGCACTTACCGTGCATTTGCCTTCTTGCATATTGTTTTCAAATGCAATTTCAAAACCTCGTATATTATACTTTGATGTGCTATCAATGAGGCTATCCTCCACAACCTTGCCTGGCTGATGGCTAATATACTGATTATGTGCGACTTCATTTTTATCCTTATCATAAAAGATCAGTACATTAAAAGTCATTATTCCTACATCGTAGATTGCCCCTACAATAAACCCTTCGTCAAAGCTGATTTCAAACGCCTCCCACTCCTTAATCCTTATAGAGTTAAGCCAGCGCGGGAAGTATTTTTTAACAGGATTTGCAACGTCAAGCATATTTAGATTTGGTATTGGCCCTGCAAAAGTACCAAAGCTTGCAACGCCGTTTTTGACAATTGAACTTGGCGGCTGCTTAGGCCTCCTCAACGCAGAAATAAAACTTGGATAAATTGCATTTTGAACTTTATCACTTTGTTTCATATTTCCCCCTATTAATATATTTAATATTATATTTATAATATAAGTGCTATATTTCATATTAACATAAATTAACGGCATTGTCAATAGTGAACTTGTATTCAATGTTGAAATATTGATTGATTAATATGATTATTGCAGAATATTCACTGCAATCAAATTATCCTGCATAATGTTGCAGCAATTAAAATAAAATCATATTACTGTTGATAACATGATAAATTTATGATATAATACAATATATATAGAAATCATCTTAAGCGTTATAAGGAGAATTATGAATATTATATACAAGGGTTATTGCCGCATTTATCAAAAAACACTTAAGCTAACAGCAAAGCTTATACCGTGGCGAGAGCCAATCCTGATTAAAGGAGCAGGCTGCATTACGATGCTTCCTGTCAAAATAAAGGAACTTGGCATAAAAAAAGTGCTAATAGTATCGGGGAGTACTACACCAAAACTTCATCTGCTTGATAGCTTATTTGAAGCACTTTTGCAAAACAACATTGAATACACGCTATATAGCGGCTGCATCCCTGACCCAACGGTAGAAGTTGTTGAAGAGGCGGCTGCGGCATTTATAGATAATAATTGCGAGGCATTTATAGCCTTTGGCGGAGGCTCTCCAATAGACTGCGTTAAAGTTGCGGCAGCAAGAGTTGCAAGACCGAATAAACCTGTGCGTAAACTTCGTGGAGTGTTGAAAGTTCTTGCAAAGACACCTACGATTTTTGCAGTGCCTACAACCGCTGGTACTGGCAGTGAAACTACTGTCGGCGCAGTTATTAAAGATGCTGTAACTCATGAGAAGTATCTGATTACTGATCCAAATATCATGCCGCATTATGCTGTTCATGATCCTGAGCTTACAGTCGGGTTGCCAAAACACATTACTGCGCAAACTGGAATGGATGCACTAACGCATGCAGTTGAGGGTTATATTGGCGGATCTAACAGCCGCAAAACAAAACAACTTGCAGTGGATGCGACCAAATTAATTTTTGAAAATCTTGCTACAGCTTGCGATAACGGACTAGATATAAATGCTCGTGAGAACATGCAACTTGCATCATTCTATGCTGGTGCTGCTATAACTAAAGCAAATATTGGCTACTGCCATGCAATAGCACATAATATTGGCGGATTTTATGGAGTTGCACACGGACTTGCAAATGCCGTAATTTTGCCACACATACTTGAAGCATATGGAAATGGTTGTACAAAGCGACTTGCGAGCCTTGCTCTAAAAGCAGGAATTAATGGTAATAATAATAAAGAGCTAGCTGCAAATTTAATTGCATCAATCAGAAATTTATCTATCGAGATTGGCATACCGACTACATTAGATTGCATACTTGATAAAGATATTCCAAAAATGGCAAAGCGTGCAGCTGCTGAAGCAAACCCTTTCTACCCAGTGCCACGAATATTAACAGCAACGCAATTAGAAAAGATTTTTCATATTATAGCTTAAATACAAAGAGAAAAAGCGTAAATTATACACGCAAATACTGCCTTGTATTATAATATCTTTTATATTAAAGTAGTCACTATAATTATAAGTAGAAATTAAACACACAAATATAATATATTATTATAAAATAAAATACAAAATAATAAGCATGCAAAAAGTGGCGACTTATAATAAGTTGCCACTTTTTTTATTACCTCACTGTACAATCGAAATTGCAAAGCGCATATTATTTAATATAATTATTTAAATTGTTTTTGCACGGAATTACTTAGCAGATTTACTTGTTGCAGGAGTCTTGACTGGAGCACGCTTTTTAACAACAGTTTTCTTTTTTGCTGCAGTAGCTGCTTTTTTAGCTATTGCTTTCTTTTCTGCTGCCTTCTTCGCTGCTAATTCTTTTTTAGCTATTGCTTTCTTGTCAGCTAGTTTTTTTGCTGCTAATTCTTTTTTTGCTGCTGCTGCTTTAAGTGCTGCTGCGCTTGGCTTAGCTGCTACTTTAGGAGCTGCTTTCTTAACGATTACATCAGCAATTACAACATCAGCAACTACTTGCTCTAACTCTATAATTTTATTGTCTGCTGCTACAGCTTTCTCTAGCTCTTTAATTCTCATGTCTTTTGCTGCTGCTTTTTCTAACTCTTTGATTCTCATGTCATCAGCTGCTGCTTTCTCTAACTCTTTGATTCTCATGTCATCAGCTGCTGCTTTTTTCAATTCGCTTATCTTCAACTCTTTAGCAACATAAGCTTTAACTTCATTAAGTTTAGCCTCCTTTTGTTGCTCTTGTAATTTAATAGCCTTATTTATGTTATCCATTTCTAAAGCTGCTTTCTGTTGAATCTCTACCATAGTAGCGTTATCCTTAACAGCTTGCTTTTTGATTGAGTCAATAACGATTTGATCTTTTGCTGATTGATCCGCTGCTGACATCATAGCCAATTGCATAACCGCTTGCTCTTTAGCCACTTGAGCTAAAGTTGCTTTACCAATAGCCGCTTGGATTTGAGCTTTAAGTGTAAGAGCTGATTGCTCTTTCGCAGTACGATCTAAAGAAACTTGAGCAATACCTGTTTGCTCACTGATTTCTTTTTGAATCATATACTTTTGCTCAACCGCAGCAAGTCTAGCAATCTTTTCTTCATAAATTCTAGTCTCTGAAATTTCTGCATCAAATATTAATTGTCTTTCTTTTTGCTGATTTGTTTTAACTTCATTCTCTAGAGCTTCAAGCTCTGCATTTTGTTGAGAAATAATAAGTTCTAACTCTGCAGCTTGCTTAGCAACAGCGATTTCACGCTCTGCATTCAATAACTCTTGCGAGTTGTCAACATAAACAACTTCTTGAGATAAAATTGGCTCACAAACTACTGGCTGAACATAGTCAACTGGAGCAATGTTTGGGCATACCATATTAACATCAAATTGAGGTGTAACAGGTGCTTGTGCAACAGGATAAACTGGAGCATTTATAAAAGTATTTTCAGCAGCTACTGCTGTTAAATTTTCGTTCATTTGCACTGGCATAATTTCGCCATTCACTGGAGCAGATAACTCATTAGCAGCATTAACATCTGCAACTAAATTTTCTTCAGTATTTGCAGTGACAACTGGTGCTGATAATCCTTTAACTTTGATCGTTTTACTACGACCATATTTAGAGAATTTTAGTGAAATAGCAACTATTAAAATAATTAGCAAAACAAATGCAGCTGAACATATAATAATAACAATCATATTGTTAGTGAAGAAGTCAGTAAAAGCACTAGCTTCCTGAACGCTACCTTCACTAATTACAGCTACGCTGCCGCTTGTAGAATTATCTTCAACAGACTGAACTAAACTTACATTATCAGCTGCAACAGTGTGAGAATTTAGCGAATTATCATTACTAAAAGCTACCCCTGTAGCAACAGCTACTATTACAAATAACATTACCATTAATGATACCGCTGAAAGCACGATTGCACGTGCATTTTTTTGCATAAAACCTTTCATATCCTTCTCCTCAAACAATTATATTTCACATTTGCTTATTTTCATATTAATTTTGCAAATATCGAACACTATTTTCACATGATAAACACGAAAAACACGTTACGACTCTTTTGCACACATATATATTACAATAATATCATGTCTTGAATAACTTGTCAAGGGCAAAACGAAAATATTGATATAATTTTAATTATTTGATGTACCGAGTTGGACTAAAAACTTTTTCTAGAGCATTAAATTCATTTTCTAGCAAATCTTCTATTAATTTTGCACCATATACAGCGTTTATAATCCCGTTCGCTCCGCAACTAGTAAAATAGTATATGTCCTTCTGATCGCTTTTTCCAATCAATCCCAAATTGTTTTTTGTTTGACCAAACAGCCCACTAAACGCATAATCTACAGCAATTCTGCTCTCATATTTCTTTAACATTTTGACTAAATCTTTCTCTAGTTTTACATACTTTTTTGCAGCGGTTTTCTCATCAATAATTTCCCCAGAAAAAACAGTATCTTCACCTCCAAAAATCACTCTATTATCAGGCAACAATCTGAAGTAGTGGTAAGGATTACTTGCATCCTGCACTAGCGCATTATCTCTCCACTTTAGGTTGTTAATTGGCTTAGTAACTATAGAGTATGTGACAAACCTATCGCATAGTTTTGGACTGCAAAACTTTTCAAAATTAAACCCTGTAGCATATACTATTTTACTCGCTATAATCTTCTCTCCAAAGCTAGTAAAAACATGAAATTTACCATCTATTTTTTCTACTTTTTCTATCTTAGTATTTTCATAAATCTTAGCTTGATTTTTGCTTGATTCTACAAGCTGTTTCGTAAACAAATATGCATTGAATTCCGCCCCACCATCAGGTGCAAAAATGCCCGCTTTTACACCGAAAGGAAACGTGTTATTTTCCTCATTAATGTACTCCACATTAAAGTTGTTTTTGCGTCTAAATTCGTACTCTTTTTTTATTGCTAAAATATCAGTTATTTTATCAGAATACAGCAGCGAAGGTCGCCTAGTAAAATGGCATTTGTTGCCTAATTTTTTTATAAGTTTATCAATTTTTTCAATGCTGTCAAGCCCCATTTTATATACACTTATTATTTCACTTTCCGTCAACTCTCCTTTCAGTTCATGCGCATAATCATCAAGTTGATACTCTAAAAGAACGGTTGCACATGATGTGCATCCGTAGCCAATTCTGCCTTTTTCAACAAGCGCGCAGTCGTACTTTTGGCTTAAATAATAATTAAGAATAGCACCATCAACACCGCCACCTACAATCAAAATATCAGTTTCCATATCTTTGCCCAGATATGGATACCCTTTGCATTTACTATCCGTATCAGAAAAATACGGTACTCCTTTAACAACTTCCATAACCCCTCCACTATATATATTTATTATATTATTTACAATATTTGCATAAAATATAACATGTGGCAACGCGTAAATTTACAATTATGCGAACAAAATATTTTTCTTAATTACAGCAATTAATTAATAATAAATGCTTTTATAATAACATATCACGCTAAAATTGATTGACATTACCAAGGAAATTTGATATTATATAAATATACAGGGAATGAATGTCTCCCTTAGGTAATACCTAAAACTGCTATTATAAGCTGATGACTTCTGCATTTGCAGGGGAATTCGGCTTTTTTTGTTGCTATTTTGTCCTATACATTCAATATTTGCTTTAACAATATTTGCGGCAAACTTGCAAATCACACCCTACACTTGTTAAATACAATCACACATCTAGCAATGCATTACTCAACTGGAGGAAAAAGAATATGTTTATAAGTTTATCTATAATACTGCTATCAGGAGTAGCTTTGCACTACGGGCTAAAGTTTATTAAGCTACCGCCACTAATCGGATATTTATTATTAGGAATAGTGCTAGGGCCGTTTGTGTTAAATCAAATTGATAGCAGCATACTCACCTTATCTACGGAAATCCGTCAAATCGCTTTGATAATTATTTTAATAAGGGCAGGCATATCTCTAAATATTGCTGACCTAAAGCGAATAGGTCGACCTGCACTGTTGCTTAGCTTTGTGCCGGCAGTGCTAGAATTAGCGCTTGTTGTGGCAATTGCACCTAGTCTGTTTAACATAAGCTATATTGATGCGTTAGTACTAGGCAGCGTGCTTGCAGCAGTATCTCCTGCCGTAATTGTTCCTCGAATGCTAAAGTTAATGGACAAAAAATTAGGCACGGAAAAACGAATACCCCAAATGATTATGGCAGGGTCAAGCATGGATGATGTAATAGTAATAGTGCTATTTACTTCTTTTTTAAGCCTTGCATTGGGGACGGGTGCTACAGCAATGACATATCTAAACATTCCCCTATCGATAATACTTGGCGTAGCATTTGGGTTAGCATCAGGACTCATACTATCTGTAATATTCAAGCGCTGCAAAGTAATACCTATTATAAAGCTAATAATTGTGCTAGGAGTAGCGTTCGGGTTAAAGGGAATAGAAATATTGCTTGAGCCATATGTAGCCTGCTCTAGCCTACTTGCCACAATGACACTTGGAATAGTACTACTAAAAATACATGAGCCGACAGCGGAGCAGTTGAAACCGCAGCTAAATAGCATCTGGCAAATAGCGGAGATATTTTTGTTTGTACTAGTAGGAGCAAGTGTTGATATAACCGTACTAGCAGATAATATAGGACTTGGTGTAGCATTAGTTGCAAGCGGAATAGTTATTAGAATGATAGCCGTATTTATTTGTACAATCAAAACTCCGCTAAACGGAAAGGAGCGACTTTTCTCTGCAATAGCATACACGCCAAAGGCAACTGTACAAGCTGCAATCGGCGGACTGCCACTAGCAGCAGGGCTAATAAGCGGAGAGTTAATACTTGCGGTATCAGTTATATCAATACTGCTGACAGCGCCTATAGGGGCAATAGCAATAGACCTTACTAGCAAAAGGTTGCTAACTAATAAACTGTTACCGTTATCCCCACCTGATGATATAGATACTGATATCAACAAACAAGTTGCAATAGAAAATTAATCAAATATAATTATATTACACTATATTAAGCAAATCATATAATACTATATCGGTTACTCACACATGATTATGTTGATACTATATATAACTAAAGCTGCACTAATTAATTTTAGGGCAGCTTTTTTATGCAATTTTGGGCAGCAAAAAGCAGCACCGCGTTAGCAGTACTGCTTTTTTAATTTATTACTTAGGTTAACTATCTAATATAAATACTTTAATAGTTAACTGCTGTATTGCTTTATTATATTAATTATAATCAAACAACTAGTTTCTTAGCTTTGTTCTTCTTCAAGATGATGAATACTACAGCGCCAATTAAAAGAACTCCGACTATTGGACCAACTATTGCTAGCCATAATAGACTTGAACCTTCTTCTTCCACTACTGGAGGAATTGTAGCTTGTACCATAAACTCGCCAACGCTTGCTGTATCAAATGTAATGAATCCTGTACCAGAAACATCAACTACTTGACTTACTAATGCGCCATTGCTCATATAAGATACTGTAACAGTCTCTCTTTTCATAATGCCGTCATTAACTTTAAGTGTCACAGTCATTGTGCCAGTTGGGTTAACTTCAGCTCCGTTTAACATAAGCTTGATATTGTAGAAGCCTAATGCCTCTTTGCCAATACTTGCAACTAATGTAGTGCTTGTATCTGCTCCGCTTACTAATAAGCTTGTGCCGTTTACAAATCCTATTCCAGTTACAACTGATGTACCTTCGCTAGTAAGACTATATACACCTGCATTAATTGTAAGTGCTTTTTCAATTGTTTGTATCATTGCGAAGTATGGATCACCGATTGCTCTTGTGATTTCTACATTGTAGATACCAGCTAATACTGGAGCTTCAATGCTGTTGTAATCTACATTTGCACCGATATAAGTAATATTGAAACCGCCTAAAGCTGAATCATCACCTGTAATATTGTATGCTACACCGCTGCCTGTAAACTCGCTTACCATTGTAGTAGAAGCTATGTTCACCTTCACCCAGTGTCCTGCATCAATCTTTAGACCGTTTGCAAGCGTACCTTCGTAAGCTACATGAGATGTTGTTGCTGCTCTTGAAATTGTTACATCATATGTTCCTGGCTCTGTTGGAACCTTGTCACCAAGGAACTCATTACCTGCGTTATCAACATAATCAATCTCGAAACCTTCTAGTGTTGCATCATTACCTGATAATAGGTAAGGAATGCTGCTACCATTGTATGTTGTTGTTTGCTCTGTTAGTGCGTCTATTTCTAGTCCACATAACTTCTCAAATACTGTTGTAGCTACTGTGAATAATTCATTGATATCTACATGAGAATCTTCTGTATGATCGCCATCTGCATCATCTACTAAGTTCCAACTTGCGTCAGTCTCTGGTAGAGTGAAGTCAGCATTGATCTGCCATTTGCCATCAATTTTTTGTGTTTGAGCTGTTTTGCCTGCTAGTGTATCTCTAACGATAGTTGAATCATCAATGTACTGGTAAGTAACTTGAATCTCAAATGTTAGGAATCCACCGCCACGTAATGCCTCTGACATTGAGTGACCTACTGCGCTATAAGCATCAAATACTGTTTTATTTGCTACGATTACTGGAGTCTCTGCATCTAAACCATTAAATACTGTTGCTCCGATTGTAGCAAGTGTAGTAGAATCCTCATGTGTAAGAACTACGTTTCTGAATGCTACACCGGCAAATGCTCCAGTATCGATTGATGTTACATTGCTTCCGATTGTTAGATCGCCATCAAATTTAGTTAACCTAAACGCGTCCTCACCGATAGTTGTTAGATTGCCTTCACTTAAGTTCAAGTCACCAGTAAACTTATTACCGAAGAATGCTTTCTCTGCTATACTAACAACAGTTGCTGGGATTCCCAACTCACCTGTGAATGCACCTTGGAATGCGCTTGCTCCGATTGTTTGTAATGACTCGCCTAATGTTAAGCTTCCTGTCATGTTCATCATATTACTGAATGCATTAGCTTCGATTGTAGTAACACTGTTAGGAATTACTAAGTCGCCAGTAAATGCTGATCCAGCAAATGCACTATTGCCGATTGTTACTAAGTTAGCTGGTAATAGTAGTGCATGGTTAGCTGTTGTATTCTCAAACGCATTAGCGCCGATAGTTACTAGGTTAACCGCATTGCTTAGGTCAAACTCAACAACATAAGTTTCATTTTGGAATGCATTGGCTGCAATCTCAACTACTGGTAGTGTTCCGTATAATTTAGTATTGTATACTGCTGGAACAACTACTTTAACGTTTTTAGCAACAGCTGCTGCCTCATCAAGACCTGTTAGAACATAACCACCATTGTCGTTAAATGTATATGTTAAAATGTTGTAAATTAACTTACCACCACCACGTAATGCATCAGACAAGTTGTGTTCATTTTGTGTATATGCGTTGATTAGTGACTCGCTAGTTACATAAATACCAACTACAGAATCTAGTCCTGCAAAGATATTTGCGCCGATTGTAGTGTTTTGTAATGCTACTGTATGGTTAAGTACAATTTGTACAAAACTATTATTAGCAAATGCTTGCTCTCCGATGTTGATAAGCTCTATACCGATTGTAAGTACTCCACCAAGGTTAGTAGTGTTAAATGCGTTAGCACCAACAGTAATAACAGATTGAGGGAATGCAAGGTCTCCTGAGAATAATGTATTTTTAAACGCGCTTGCGCCAATAATCTGTACACCGTCCTGTATAGTTAACTTGCCTTCGAATAATGAACCTTCAAATAGACCATCTGCAACTTTTGTTACGCCCGCTTCTATTGTTAGGTTGCCAGAGAACTTAGCGCCAGTAAATATTCCAGTACCAACTGAAGTTACTGTTGCTGGGTAAGATAATCCACCAGTGAATGACGCATTCTCGAATGCTGCATCACCAATTATTGCAAGATCTGTTGGCAATACTAGGTCGCCAGTGAATGTAGTATTTGCAAAAGATTTGTTACCTATTTCAGTTACTACTGATAAGTCTAATGCATCGTTAAATGCTGTGTTTGCGAATGCTTCATTTCCGATTGTAGTTACTGATACTAAGTTTAGTGCACCAGTGAACGCTGAACCGTCGAATGAACCATTGCCGATTGTGATTAAGCTGTTAGGGAAAGCTAATAGATTAGTTGCTTTAGCACCCTTGAAAGCATTATCACGAACTTCTAATAAGTTTACAGCAGTTGAAAGATCAAAGTTTGCGATTGTCTTATTGTTAGCAAAAGCGTCACTTCCGATTGCTACTACATATTTAACGCCGTTAGCGCCATCATAGTAAGTAGCAGGAACTGTTGTATCTACAGTTGATTTAGCTTCTGCAATAGCTGTCATTCCTGAAACAGTGTATGCGCCATCCTCGAAGATAAATGTTAGAACTGGGTGAACAATATAACCACCTACACGAAGTGCTGTTGACATATTGTGACCATCTGCCTCATAAGCATCGTATATTTTAGAATCTTGAACATGTATTTCTACAGTGCTAGCAGTAGTACTGAATAAACCAGCACCAATATTAGCAGATTCAAGAGCAGTTGCATGCTCAAGAGTAATTTTTGTAAAACCAGCAAGTGTTGCAAAAGCATTTACGCCCATGTTAACAACGTTAGCAGGAATTACTAGCTCGCCAGTAAAGGCTGAGCCTGCAAATACACTGTCTCCGATTGTTATAATGCTTGCTGATAATATAAGGTCGCCAATGAATGTTGAACCGTTGAATGCATTATTTTCGATAGTAGTTAGTACTGGAGCATCTAATACAAGAGCTGCAGAAGAATTAACTCCCTTGAATGCACTGTCGCCGATTGTTACTAAATATTTTGCATTAGTAAACACAAATATTTTTCCATTACTATTCTCAAAAGCGTTTGCAGCAATTGATGTTACACTAGCCTCGCCCTCAGCGCCAAGATTGTATATTGCTGGGATTGTGATTGTATAATCTGTTTGATCTTTTACAACTTCAGTGAATCCTGTTACAGAATATGAACCGTCGATAAAAGCAAATGTTAATGAGTAATGTACAATGTATCCGCCACCACGTTTTGCTACAGTTGACATTTCATGAGTCTCTGCAGTAAACGCGTCGTATACTTGTTGGCTACCAACATAAATAGGTATTGCTTTTGTAATGCCACTAAATAAAGTTTTGCCGATAGTTAAGTTTGAAGCATCAGTGTGATTAAACTTGAAACTTAGTATGCCCGTCATATTACCAAAGGCACTATCACTAATACTACCTACTGTTGCTGGTATTACCAATTCCGATACAAATGCAGCACCATTGAAAGCATTTTGTCCGATAGACTCTAGTCCATCATTAAGTGTTAAATTACCATCAAATGCTGATGACATAAATGCATCTGCACCAATTGATTTAACGCTAGCAGGGACAATTAAGTTACCTATGAATTTTGTATTTTTGAAAGATCTGTCAGTAACAGCTTCTAGAGAACTAGAAAGAACTAAGTTGCCATTAAATGCTGAACCATTAAATGCGTCTGAACCAATTTTAGTAATACTATTTGGTAACGCGCCGTCGTTATCGCCAGCTTCGATACCGTCTAACTTAGTAGCTATAACATTTTGGAATGCATTGTTTTCAATACGTAACAATCCAGTTGCTTGTGATAGATCAAAAGTTGTGATATTTGTATTACCCATAAAGGCTTCTCTACCGATTTCATCTACTGCGCCCATACCATTAGCACCGTAATACTCTGCTGGGACTTTAACTGTAGTGATTTCTGCAGTTTTACCATATTTAGATAGACCTGATAATGTGTATGAACCATCGTAGAACACGTAATTATTTACTGGATCTACTAGGTAACCACCACCACGTAGCTCTGGAGTTGACATATTATGTTCGGCTGTCATGAACGCGTTGTAAAGTGGTTGATTGTTTGGAACTCTGATTGGAGTGTAAGAAGGTAATCCTAAGAAAGGTGTAGTACCAACTTCTGGAGCAATTGAATTTTCACCCTCAGACTTACTAAAAGTAACCGATGAGAATAAAGCGCCTGCAAAAGCATTGTTACCAATTTGACCTGGGCTAACTGTATTTCCGTTTAATGTCTTAGGGAAGATAACATCTCCACCAAACTTAACACCGAAGAAAGCTTCGTTTCCGATATTCTCAACACCTTCACCAATAGTAAGTGATCCCGCTAGTCCTACATTATAAAATGCTCTATCGCCAACTGTTCTCAAACCAACTGGTAGAGCTAAGTTGCCATAGAATGAAGAGTTAGCAAACGCGCTTGCCTTGATTGTAACAAGAGAAGTCATGTTATTAAAACCTGTTAAAGTACTAACTGCTTTAGTATCCTCAAATGCACTTTTACCAATAGTCTCAAGGTTAACTGCACTTGTGATTGTTACTTTACTAATCTGCTCTCTGCCTTTGAAAGCATTGTCAGCTATTTGGATAATGTTTGTATCTGTAGCTATTACACCGTCGTTAAGCATTGCGCCAATAACGATTTCAACACCGCTAGTTAGCGTTTCAGCATACTCTGTAAGTCCCATAACATGGAAACCCTTAGTTGTATTATCTTCTGCAATTACATACTCGTAGTAAATGTTAGAACGGTATGACTTAGCACCATCGCTATCGTCATCAGCTAAAACTCCTAGTAGACCACCACCACGATTAGATGATGATAATTGACTAGTACTATTTACTACAGTTGCATCAACGTATATATTGTTATATACATATATAGGAGTAGTAGTAGGTAATCCATCAAACAGTAAATTACCGATAGTAGGCAATGTTTGACGTAAGAACTCAACTGCTGAGAACTGTGCACCAGCAAAAGCTGAATTACCAATGTTATCTACACTTTGAGGAATAAATACTTCGCCTGTTAAAACTGTATCGCTAAATGCTTCAATACCGATAGTCTTAAGACCCTCGTGTAATGAAAGCTTACCAGCAATAGTTGTCATAGCAAACGCTCTGTCTTTAATGTCTGTTACAGAGGCTGGAATAACTAAATCGCCTGTGAATGAAGATGCTTCAAAAGCACTTGCTCCAATAGTTAATATTGAAATTGGAAGAATCAATTGATTTGTTGCTGCAGTATTCTTAAACGAATTTGCACCAATATCTGTCATATGACTAGCGTTATTGATATTAAACTCAATAACGTTAGCTACATCCATGAATGCATCAGGCGCGATAGCAACTACTGGAAATAATCCATTTGTAGCATCATTATGCATTTCTGGAACAGTGATTTTTAGGTTTTCTACTATTTTAGCACCCTCACTTAAACCAGTTAGAGTATATGTGCCATTAGCAAAAGTATACACTAGTGTAGGATCAACTAGGAATCCACCACCACGAAGTTCAAGAGTAGACATATTGCCTGAAGCTACTAAGTTCATGTAAATCTGGATACGCTCAATAATGATACCTACCTCTGGAGATAAGTTCATGAAAGGAGTCGTACCGATTGTTGGAGTTACATCAAAGTGATTAAATGTTACAAGAGTGATTTGCTTAGAATTAGCATCAGTTAATGCAAACGCATTGTTACCAATGTATGCAACTAGTGCTGGAATTTCTAGGTTACCCTTAAACATAGAGTTAGCAAAAGCGCTGTTACCGATGTAAGTTAAAGCTTCAGGTAATGCATACTCTTGATCAGCTCTTGTACTGCTGAATGCTTTCTCGCTAATTTTTTGCAAGTTAGAAGCACCAGTAAGGTTATAGTTAGTAACTAATTCGTTGCCCTCAAAAGCTTGTGCGCCAATCTCTATAATGTTGCCGCTGAAAGAATCATCAGAATAACTTGCAGGAACAACTACTGTTGTAGCGTCTCTTAGTGCAATCTCTGATAAGCCCTTAACTGCAAGACCGCCATCTACTGTTACGTAGATTAGCTCTGAAGTAGAAAGTGCAAGGATACCACCGCCACGATTATCAAAATTTGATAAGCTATGGTCTTGTGCAGTAAATGTAGTATATGTTAAACTTGTGTTAACAGTAATTACGATAGCTGCTGGCAGACTAGCAAATGGAGTAGTTCCAACTGTTAATGCTGCTGCTTGCTCGCCATTGTGCATAAATGTTACAGCTGTGAATAACTGAGCAACTGTGTTACCTGCAAAAGCATTATCACCGATTGATGTTAAGCTAGCTGGCAATACTAAGCTGCCACTAAAAGTAGTGTTAGCAAAAGCCTCGTTTCCGATTGTTGTAATTCCTTGAGGTAATACAAGCTCGTTGATAAATGTTGAGCTTACAAAAGCCATCTTTTCTATTGTGATTACACTTGAAGGGATATTAAATCCTGTAGTAGCGTGAGTGCTAGCAAAAGCTTTCTCTCCGATAGTAACTAGGTTTGTACCCTCAACTATAAACTCAATAATGTTTGTATTATTTTCGAAAGCACTTGTTGCGATTGAAACTACTGGATATACACCATTAGCGCCATCATTATGTACTGCTGTTATAGTAGCAACTGTTACCTTAAACGCCTCATCAATAGATTTAAGAGCAAGCTCAGTTAATCCGTTAGCAGTATAAGTGTTGTCACCATTATAAATGTAGTTAATGTTTTGGTTTACTATTCCTAATAAACCGCCACCACGCATATCTTGATTTGCCATGTTAAACTTAACATTATTACCACTAATAAACTCATTGTACATAAAGTTGTTTTGAACAAATATAGGAGTTTGTCCTAGACCCTCAAAAGCTTTAGTACCGACGCCGTCAAGAAGGGATAAGTTAACATGTGAGAAAGTAATTGACTCAATGCCTATAGCACCTGCAAAAATTTCGTCAGCTAGTGTCTTGATAGTTGTTGGGATAGTAACTGTGCCAGTAAATGTTGCACCCGCAAATATTCTATTTGATAAGTAAGTGGCACCAGTTGTAATAATTAAGTTACCAAAGCTACCGCCATTAAATGCATTTGCACCAGTTGATACGTCACCTGAGATAGTTAATCCTGTAAATATAGTATCAGCAAAAGCGTCTGCTCTAATAACTCCAACACTTGCTGGGATAGTTAATTTACCAGTAAATTTAGAATTTGCAAATGCTCTAGCACCAATAGACTTAAGTTTAACTGAGAAAGATAATTTGTTAGTTGCAATAGTATTTTCAAATGCACCATCGCCAATCTCAATAATTTCTTGAGCATTAGATAAATTAAAAGTTGCAACTTGAGTTAAGCCTTTAAATGCATTAGCTTCAATTATAAGAACTGGATGCTGACCATTTATGCCATCATTGTGTTCTTCTGGGATAGTTACTACAAGTCCAGTACCTAAAAGAGCAATCTCTGTAAGTCCAATAACTTTGAATCCTTTTGCAGATCCACCCGGATTATTAATGCCCTCAGCATATACATAAATGATATGAGACTCAGTAAGTCCTAAAGAACCACCACCACGGCTATCTTTGTGCATTGGATTGCCTGCAGTATTAAATGTTGCATAAACTCCACCATTTTGAACGTAGATACCAACAGTAGCTGGCACGTTAGCCATTACTTTAGTGCCAATAGTTGGCAGTGAGTTTGGTGTAGCATGCATAAATGTAAAGCTAGCAAAGTCAGAACCATCAAAAGCTCCATTTCCGATAGAAGTTACATTTGCAGGTATAGTTAAAGCATTAATAGTTGCTATATTCTTAAATGCATTAACGCCGATTGTTTTAAGGCTAGTTGCATCAACAATATATAAACCTGCTAAGTTAGTTACGCCTACAAATGCAGAATCTTTGATAGCAACTACTGGCTTTATGCCATTAGTGCCCTCATCATCATAAGTTGCACCTATTCTAACTGTAATATTTGTAAGTGTTAGTCCAAACTCGTTTACGCCTTGTGCAACATATCCGGCAAGACTAGCATCGTATATATAATCTATAAACTGTCCATCAACACCAAGTACACCGCCACCACGTAGTGCTTGAGTTGACATGTTGTGATCTGCTACTAAAAACTCATTCCTTATTGAACCAGTTTGCACTAGTATTGCATTGCTTGTGCCATATCCCTGAAATGGGAATATACCAACTACAGGAGCAGAAACTTCATGCATAAATACAACCATAGTAAGACCTGCAAGTGTACCAAAAGCTTTATTTCCGATAGACATTACGCTTGCTGGAATTTCTAGTGCTCCATCTGTAAGAGTCATTCCCTCAAATAGTTGATCAGGGATATTTGTTACAGTGTCTCCGATTATAAGTCTATCAAACTTACCGTTTAATCCGACTGTCTTAAACGCGTTAACGCCGTTAGTAAGATTAGCATTTAATATAATTACATTATGACTTGCAACAGCAAATGCTGATACGCCTATTGTATTAACGTTAGCAGGGATAACGATATCCCCAACAAACTTAGCACCAAGGAAAGCGTTTGTTTCAATATTAGTTACACTAGTTGATATCACAAGTGCGCTACCAATATTGATGCCTGCAAATAAACTATCAGATATTGTTGTTACATTATTTAATGTTAAGCTATCAAAAGAAACTCCGCTAAATGCGTTTTTGCCGCTAGTAATGTTTCCATTAACTATTAAGTTAGTAAATGATGTATTTGTAAATGCACCAGCGCCGATAGTAGTTACACTTGCTGGGATATTTAAGTCGCCAACAATAATGATGCCTGCAAATAAACTTTCAGATATTATTGTAACATTATTTAATGTTAAGCTATCAAAAGAAGCTTCGCTAAATGCGTTTTTGCCGTTAGCAATGTTTCCGTTAATGATTAAGTTATCAAATGATGTACCTGTAAATGCGTTAGCACCGATAGTAGTAACATTTGATATAATATTTAAGTCGCCAGTAAATACTGCATTCTCAAATGCGTTAGCAGCAATAGTTGTAAGGTTAGTTGCACCTGATAAATCAAGTGATGCATTAGTTGTTTTATCTTTGAAAGCATTTGCGCCAATCTCGACTACATTTTTTCCCCTGTATAATGCTGGTACAGCAACTACAGCCAAGTCGCTAGCTGCGCCAGTAAGTGACACTCCGCCAGTAACGTCTGCATAAAAATATTGGTGCACTGTACCGGAGTTGGTGCCTTTATGAGCTTTTACTGCGTCGTACATTGCCTGGTTTTTTACATAGTATGTCGCTCTGTTGACGTAAAATAAAATTTCTGCACCTATTTCAGGAACGACCACAGACTCAAAAGTTACTGATGTAAGTCCGTTGTTACTAGCGAATGCTCTTGCTCCTATATTAGCAACTTTTGCTGGAATAACAAGGTCGCCAGTAAAAGCTGTTTTATCGAATGCAGCCTCTCCTATACTAATTAGACCGCTTCCTAAAGTAAGTGTTCCATTTATTTTTGTATTATAGAATGCGGTCTTTCCAATATGAGTTACACTATTTGGGATAACAAGGTCGCCTCTTAATTTTTCCATGGTATAGAATGCGGACTCCTCGATCCTTACAAGGTTAGTTGCACCTAATAAACTAACTGACGTAATATTTCTATCACTCCTGAATGCTTCGGTTCCAATAGAAGTTATATCAGTGCCGGCAAATGTAGCGCCTATTACAAGATTAGTAATAGTTACGCCTGTATAAACGCCAGCAACTGCCCAGGCACCTGTAGTTGTGTCAGGTACATATCTAAGGTTATTATCAGTAGCATATACTGTTCCGCCGCCTCTATAAGAGTTTACTGCGTTGTACACTGCCATGTTTTTTACATAGATTTTGACATAACCAGGAACACTCTGAAAAACACTTGCACCTAATCTTGGAGCTGTCGTATGCTCAAAAGTTACTGATATGAATTTTCCGTTGGCGAATGCAGAGGTACCTATACTAGTTACGGTTGCTGGAATCACAAGGTCGTCATCGAAGTTAGTAACACCCTCGAATGCGTAATCACTAATAGTTTTAAGATTAGTTGCACTTGAGAAACTAACTGATGTAATAGTTTTATTATTGTAGAATGCACTGTTGGCAATCTCGACTACATTTTTCCCCCTGAATACTGCTGGTACAACTAGTGCAGTAATGCTGCTAGCTACGCCAGTAAGTGATACTCCGCCAGTAACGTCTGCATAAAAATATTCGTGCACTCGGCCGCCGCCTGCAGCAGTTTTAACTGCTGTGTACATTGCCTGGTTGTTTACATAGATTGGCGTTGAAGTAGGCAAACTAGAGAAAACATTTGTGCCTAGTGTAGGAGCATTTGTATGCTCAAAAGTTACTGATGCTAATTTTGTGCTTCCGAAAGCATGTACTCCTATAGAAGTGACACTGCTTCCTAAAGTAAGTGTTCCATCTAATCCTGATCCGTAGAATGCCTGAGCACCTATAGTAGTTAAACTATTTGGGATAACAAGGTCGCCTTTCAAATTACTAGCAAGACGGAATGTATTGTCGCCAATAGATTCAAGGTTAATTGCATTTGATAAAACGAGTGATGTAATAGTCTTATTATCTTTGAATGCATTTGTGGCAATCTCAGTTATAGGAGAGCTGGCAAATGTAGCGCCGATTACAAGATTTGTAACAGTTGCACCTGGATAGATGTCTTTAACAACCCAGCCAGTTTTAGCTGCGTCAGCTACATATCTAAGTTTATTATCAGTAGCATATACTGTGCCGCCGCCTTTATAAGAGTTTACTGCGCTGTACACTGCCATGTTTTTTACATAGATTGGATTTGCAGTAGGCAAAGATTTGAAAACATCTGTGCCTAATGTTGGAGCTGTCGTATGCTCAAAAGTTACTGATGTAAATGTTACGTCGCCGAATACATTTTTTCCTATACTAGTAACGCTTGCTGGGATAACAAGGTTGCCAGTAAATTTTACGCCATAGAATGCATAGTCTCCTATAGTAGCTAGACCGCTTCCTAAAGTAAATGTTCCATCAAATCCTGTACCATTGAAAGCATAAGCCCTTATAGTAGTTACACTATTTGGGATAACAAGGTTGCCTGTCACATTTTTAGCGGCAGTGAATGCATTAGTTCCAATTATTAAAAGGTTAGTTGCTTTTGACAAATCGACTGATGTAATAGTTTCATTACTCAAGAATGCCTGTGCGCCAATCTCAGTTACTGGCTTGCTATCAAACATTGCTGGCACGTTTACAGCAGTGCTAGCAGGAGTCAGATTAAGACCTTTAACAACATAGCCGTTACCAGCTGCATTAGGCAGGTATACTAAGTTACCATCTGCATACTGCACGGTTCCGCCGCCTGCATTAGCTTTAACTGCGTTGTACATTGCCGTGTTTTTTACATAGATTGGCATTAAAGCAGACATAGAGTGGAAAACAGTTGAGCCAAGTGTTGGAACTGATGATGTATGCTCAAAAGTTACTGAGTCATAGCTGCTACCTGTAGCTAACGCTAAAGCTCGATTTCCTATATTAGTAACGTTTGCTGGAATCACAAGGTTGCCAGTAAAGTTTATATCACGGAATGCACTGACTCCTATAGTAGTTAAACCGGTTCCTAAAGTAAGTGTTCCATCAAATTGTGCTTGGAAGAATGCATTGAGTCCTATAGTAGTTACACTATTTGGGATAACAAGGTCGCCTTTTAGGTTTGTAGTGCCTTGGAATGCACTAAGACCAATAGTTTTAAGGTTAGTTGCATCTGACATATCAACTGATGTAATAGTTGTATTACGATTGAATGCGGCATCGGCAATCTCGACTACCTTTCTTCCGGCTAGTGTACCAGAAGGAACAACAGCAGGAATCACTACCGCAGCTGCTGCGCTAGGTGACACTGTGACCATTGCTTGGGTAGCGTCAGAAGTAGCCGCCGCATAAACAAGACCAGCTGATGCTGCCTTGCCCGAAGGAATAGATGTGGTGTCGGTGTTATCCGCTACCTCATCTTTAGATTCGCTAGCTTCTAGGCTAGCTACATAGTTTTTGCTCTCTCCGATATTTGTGCTAAGCGCAAACATAGTTGTGCATATCATGCAAACTATGAGCATTGTAGCTATCGAAATTTTCAAGCAAAACGATTGTTTTTTTGTGTTCATATTTTCTCCTTTTATGCCGAGTGCTTATAGTAGCATTGCGGCGTTAGTATTATTGTTACCTGCTAATTATAACATAAGGGGGATGATAAGTCAATGTAAAAACTCACATTTTACGCTTTTTTGCTAACTTTTGTCGAAAAAACGCCAAAAACTGGCTATTAGTGGTTATTTTGGCTTGCCGACCACAATATGTAGTAAATGGCGTGCTAAATTGCGACAATTTCCGTAAAAATTGGATAAAATTTGTGCTTGAAAGCATGTAAATTTATTGTAAAATATTTTAAATTGCTGTAAAGATGGTAAATATAGCCAAAAAGTTTCTAAAAATTGGGATATGGTTTTGCTCGGTCGTACCGCTGAGCGGCTTCCATTGCGACCGCCTGTGCTGTCGGTCGTGTCGGTTTATTGGTTGGTTAATGGTGTTGCGGTCGGTCGTAGCACGACTGGCAATTATTAGGTGCATTATAACCACTTTTTTTACTATATTATTCGCCTTGATTTATAGATAATTTCTCCTTTGTTTTGGGTCATTTGCTCCCTTATTTAATAACGTTATATCCCTTATTTAATAGCCTTATCCGCCTTTTTTTCGCCTAATTCAACCACAATTAATGCCATTACAAGCCTTGTATTTCGCTATTATAATATAATTATCCTTATATGTACTTGCTTTATCTGCAATTCTCGACCGTTTTTATAGCAAAAAAGTAGCTTTGATTGCTCAAAACTACTCTTATTTCTATTATTATTACGCTTTTGTTGGGTTTTTCTGCGTCATCAGCGTTTTGATGTTGCAATTGCTGTCAGGTGTTTTTATATGTCCCTTGTAGCGCGCTTTGCAAAGGTGTTTGATACTACAAAGTCTTTCATTTTGAAGTTTAGCCATATGCCGTAAATGCCGACAGTTAGCAGTGTTAGAAGTATCCATAGTAGGTACTTGCCAATTAAATCACTTGCCTTGCCGCTAAACTCTAGCTGTTTGCCGTCTATATACGTATTCTCCGCCTGCCATGTGTTATAAATGCACGTTGCGTACGGTGCTGCTAGGCCAAACGAGAATATTCTGATTGCGCGACACTTCCATGTTACTCTGCGTTTTGTCTTTCCGCCTCCGACAAACTTTGATTTGAACTCGCGTGTGCTGCCCTCAAAAACAGTGTTTTTTGCTGTCCATTTTTTCATGTTTGCGCTTAGCTTTGATGCGTAGATAAACAATGTGATGACGCATAGTCCGTACCACTTTAGGTAGTTGACCATTAGTCCGCTTACCTTGCCTACAAACTCTAGCCTTTTGCCGTTAATTACCGTGTTTTTGGCGATGTAGCGCTGTTTTACGACTACTGCGACTGGTTTTGCTAGCATTAGGGTGATTATCTGTAATAGGAACATTGTAACAGTGATAAACCCGTACTTTAATGGCTTGCCCTCAAAGTATGCCTTTTCTGGGTCGTGGATTCGCTCTGGTTTCTTGCTCTTTTTTTGTTTCGATGCTTTTTTCTCTTTTGTCATTAGTGTTTTCTCCTTTTGTATAGTCGACCGCTGAGCGGCTTGTCGTAGCACGACTGGCGATTTGCGACAGCCTGTGCTGTCGTGGGTTTGGCTCGTTCGGTCGTAGCACGGTCGTAGCACGACTGGCGATTTGACCGCCTGTGCGGTCGGTTTGGCTCGTTCGGTCATAGCATGTCCGCTGAGCGGCTTCAGTTCCGACAGGTCATAGCATGACTT
>CAMQSU010000013.1 GCA_947037025.1 uncultured Clostridia bacterium
ACACCCTTAGCAGGGGCGCCCCTTCAGCCACTTGGGTATTTCTCCATCAGCTTTATAATAATACCACATAATTTGGCATTTGTCAAAATATTTAAGGTACTTTTTTTATTATTTTAATAATTTTTATTATTTAAGCTAATTGATGATTTTGTGTTAGTTTTCATTTTCAAATAAATGGAGCAAGATATTCAGTTATAACAGTGTATCCAGCTCTATTGATATGCAGTCCATCAAAAGTAAATTTGCTATTTAGATTGCCATTATCATCTACTAGAACTGAATGCGTATTGATGTATTTAACATTTTGACCGCTTGCAGCAAGTCTTTTTACCTCAGCAGAAATCAGTACATTTGCACTAGTAATTTTCTTATTAGTCCTCGCCTTTGTGGCAAGGTATGAATTAAAATTAGATAGATTGTTTGTAGGATAAATTGATTGCACTAATAATTTTGGTGGGGTTGTCATTTCGCCGATAGCAGTGCAAACCTTAGTAAAATTATCCATCATAGCTTTTTCTGTTATGTCATGACCAATATCATTAACACCGATTAAAAAAACAACAGTACTAGGTGCGATATCTATAACATTAGTTTTAAGTCTTGCTAAAACTTGCGCAGTTTCGTTACTGCTGATACCTCTATTGATATATTTTTTTTCAGGATAGAATTTGTCAAGATCGTACATTTCCGTAATGCTATCGCCAAGAAAAACAACGCCACCTTTAGCAGTATCTGCAACAGCAGTTGCAAACTCATCAGCCTTAGTTTGTTGTGAAGTTTCAGAAGTTTGTAGCACCCCGATGCCACCATACATGCTTAAAACACCTAGACCAGCAACCGCAATAATGATTAGTATTGAAATAGTGCCAAAAATGGCAAAAAATATTTTTTTGTTTCTTAAATGTTTAGTCATTAATCTCACCTCTATATATTTATACTATATAATAACATATTAAACTTAAATAATCAAGATAAAGCAGTAGGTTATAAGTACTATTGCAAAAATCCTCGAAATATGTTATAATTAAAAAGCAACATATTAAGTATGGTCAATATTGGTAATTAATAATTCAATCATAATGTAATTAATTATTATAATTTATAATAAAGGAAGTGAATGTATATGAATAAACTTATAGAAAATTTAAATAGTCGCGGTTTTGAGGCCGTGTATGTGGAAAATAAGGATGAGGCGCGCAAGTCTATCAACAATGCAATTGAGAGTGGGGCAAGTGTAGGATTTGGCGGAAGTATGACTTGCGTTGAAATCGGCGTGCAAGAAATGTTGAAAGAGCGAGGCTGTGAAATATATGGTTTTGGGCATTATGATGCGGAAGATTTATATTTAAAGGCACACACTAGCGATTGGTATATTTCTAGTGCTAACGCAATATGCGAAACTGGAGAAATTATCAATATCGATGGCAGAAGCAATCGAATTGGTGCAATAGTTAGTGGACCAAAGAATGTTATAATTATTGTCGGTAAAAATAAGATTACAGCTAACATTATCGCCGGAATTGATAGGGCGAGAAATATTGCAGCACCAATGAATGCGGCAAGGCTTAACAGAAATACTCCATGCAAAGTAACTGGCAAGTGTGAGAATTGCAACAGTCCAGAGAAAATATGCCACAATACATTAATTCAGCATCACCCATCTTATGGCAGCAGAGTTATTGTAATTGTAGTCGGCGAAAGCTTAGGGTTTTAATAATTACGCAAATTAAATATCACATATAATGCTAATATGATTATAATTAAATAAACTAATTTAATACTGTATTGCATTAATATAAATTTTAACAACTGATATAAGTCATAATTAAGTCGAGGATTACACCTCGATTTTTTATTTTCTCAAAATTGGTATAAAGTGCAATGCATGCGACATATGATATAGAATAAATGATGTAAATGTATTGGCTGAAATTAATTATTAATTAGCTTGAATGTAGACATACAACGCTTGCAAAAAAATAAATTGATTAAAAAACAAAAAGTGTCATATTGCGGGACTTTATGTAATAGAATATAATTGACAAAGATTGGAGGGATAATGATGGATAGTAATAGCCTATATCAAGATATTGCAACTAGAACTAACGGAGATATTTATATCGGAGTAGTTGGGCCTGTAAGGAGCGGAAAGTCTACATTTTTAAAGAAGTTTATGGATGAGCTTGTTCTGCCGAACATAACTGACCTTGCACGTAAGCAAAGGGTGATTGACGAGTTGCCACAGTCAGCTAATGGCAAATCAGTGATGACTACTGAGCCTAAGTTTGTGCCAGACATGAGTGCAAACATTGACATATCAGCAGGAGTTAATGTAAATGTAAGACTAATTGACTGTGTAGGATACATGATTGATGGAGTCGATAACCAAGATAGAGAGGTGCAAACTCCGTGGAGTGAAAAGCCAATGCCGTTTGCGGAAGCTGCTGAGCTAGGAACAAGAAAAGTTATGTGCGAGCATTCAACTATCGGAATCGTAGTGACAACTGACGGCAGTGTAACTGACTTTGAGCGAGGGGAGTATGTAACTGCTGAGGAGAGCATAGTATCAGAGATGAAAGCATCAGGAAAACCTTTTGTAATCGTACTAAATACAAAAGCACCAACATCGCAAGCGTCAATCAGCATGACAGCAGAGCTATCAATTAAGTATGGGGTTAGCGTTGTAGCAAAAAATGTATCTACAATGATGATAGATGATATTCAAGAGATATTAGAGTTAATGCTTGGCGAGTTCCCTATGAAAATGCTTCACGTATCATTCCCAAAATGGATGCAAATGTTGCCTATAGAAAATGACATCATGCAAAAGATTTGCACAAAAATGATGGACAAAATGATAGGTCTTGATAAGATGAGAGATTACTCTTGCTTAAAAGATATGTTTGACGGCGACAGTGAGATGAAAAAGCTAACTAAGTGTCAAGTAAGATATGCAAGCGGAAGCATTGTTATAGAAATTGAACCTAAAGAGGAGCTTTTCTATAAAATCTTAAGTGAAGTTTGTGCTATCGATATCAAAGACGAATCAGAGCTTTTCGGCTATATTAAAGGCGCTACAAAAGCAGTTAAGACTTACGATAAAATGAAGTCAGCGTTAAATTCAGTTGATGAGAATGGATACGGCATTATAATTCCAGCCGATGATGAGATTGAGTATTGTACACCTGAATTTATTGAGTATGGCGGCAGAAAGAGCGTTAAAATGCAAGCGAATTGTTCATGCCTTCATGTGATGAAAGTGAATGTTGGCACTACAGTTAATCCTATCATGGCAACAGGCAGTCAAGGTCAAGAGATGATTACGTATCTAAAAGGCGAGCATGAGAATGACTTAAACTCTATTTGGCACACAAATATGCTAGGTAAAGAGCTTTGTGAAATCGCTAAAGATGGACTATCAGCTAAGATGTATAACATTCCAGTTGATGTTCAGGCTAAACTTAGAAAAACTGTTTGCAAGATTGTTAATGAGAGTAAGGGCGGAATGCTTTGCGTATTACTTTGAGCATAGACTAATTGCATATCAATTTAAAAGTTAAATTATCTTAATTCAATTTGACTTGTTTGAGTAAATGAATGATCAGTTCCTTTAATTAATTAGAATAATATAATATGCCTCTCTAGACGAAATTCGGCTAGAGAGGCAATATTGTTTTTATATAAATCTTTTATCGTTAAACATGTTTTTATATATTTTAGTGTGTATTATAACACAATAAATTACTAAATGCAATAGCAAATACAAATACTTTACAATTATTTTCTATCAGTCAATTTGACGGTAAGAATTTTTCTAAAAATTTAAATAAATTGATAAAATTTCATGTAAAAAAATCAAAAATATTCAAATTGGGTATTGACTAAGCGTGAATGCTGTGTTAAAATTAGATATAGACAATAAAGTTTACTTATAATATAATATATACTATCTAACTAGCTGGAATAGTTAGATTAAGGGGAGATTAATGAGCAAAAACACGTTGGAATTGCCTACATATTTATTCCATGAAGGCAAAAATTACAAGGCATATGAATTATTGTGTCCGCATAAAGAGGGGAAAGATTGGGTGTTTCGAGTTTGGGCACCTAATGCGATAGCTGTTTCTATTGTTGGCGACTTCAATAACTGGGATAGTACTTGCGACAAATGTGAAAAAATAAGTACAGGTATTTGGGAAGGCAGAACGAGTGAAGTAAAAAAGTATGATATGTACAAGTTTGCTGTAGTGCAAGCTGATGGAACTGAAGTGTTAAAAACTGATCCATTTGCAACTCATACGGAAACTACTCCAGCTAATTCTAGCAAGGTGTATGACATATCAGGCTACACATGGAAGGATAAGGATTGGATTACTCGCCGAAAGGCACATGATACATATAGTAGCCCTATGAATATTTACGAAGTGCATATGGGATCATGGAAACGCCATGAAGATGGCAATCAATATAGCTATCTTGACCTAGCAGATGAATTGATACCATACGTCAAAAAAATGGGGTACACTCATATTGAGATGTTGCCGATTACCGAGTATCCTTATGATGGATCATGGGGATATCAAGTTACAGGATTCTTTGCAGCGACATCAAGGTTCGGCACACCACATGACCTTATGAAGTTTATTGATATGTGCCACAAAGCAGGTATTGGAGTTCTTTTAGATTGGGTGGTTGCTCATTTCCCTAAAGACTTACACGGGCTTTATGAGTTTGATGGCACAAGACAGTTTGAAGTTGATGACGATACGATGTGTGAGCATAAAGAGTGGGGGACAAGAATATTTGATTATTCAAGACCAGAGGTTAGGTCATTCTTAATTTCTTCAGCGATGTATTGGGTTGACAAATTCCACATTGACGGTATAAGAGTTGACGCAGTTGCGAGTATGCTATATCTTGATTATAACAGAAAAGACGGCGAGTGGAAACCTAACGTATTTGGTGGCAATTACAATTTAGCTGCAATTGATTTCCTTAAGGAATTAAACACAGCAGTGCTAACAGAGTTTGAAGGCGTTGTTATGATAGCAGAGGAGTCAACAGCATTTCCGTTAGTTACAAAGCCGGCCGATATTGGCGGATTAGGATTTAATTATAAGTGGAATATGGGCTGGATGAATGATATGGTTAACTATGTATCACTTGATCCATATTTCAGAAAAGACAATCATAATAAAGTAACATTTGCAATGAGTTACACTTATTCGGAGAATTATATATTACCAATCTCGCATGATGAGGTGGTTCATGGGAAGCACTCTATGATTGGCAAAATGCCACTAGAGTATGATGATAAGTTTGATGAACTTAAAGCATTTTATGGGTTCATGATAGGTCATCCGGGCAAGAAATTATCTTTTATGGGTAATGAGTTTGGACAGTTTCTCGAGTGGAAGTTTGATGATCAGCTAGATTGGAAAATACTAGAGTTTGCAAAGCATGAAAAACTTCTAGCATTCAGCAGTGATCTTAATAACTATTATCTAGACCATCCAGAAATGTATGAGCAAGATAATATGCCTGAAGGGTTCAGGTGGTTGTCGGTTGATGACAATGAGCAGAATATAGTATCATTTGCAAGGTTCGCAAAAAGTGGTGATCATACGGTGGTTGTAGTAAATTTTTCTCCAGTTAAGCGAGAAGGGTACAAAATGGGAATCCCTGCTTTAGCAACATATTCAGTCAAGCTTGACAGTTGCAAACCAAAATATGGTGGCAACAAAACAAAGTCAAAAACAATGAAAGCAGTCAAGGGAGATATGCATTCATGTAAGCAATATATAACAATTGATATAGAAGCAAATAGTGTTGTATATTTGAAACCAAATAATATTAAATAATAATATATTTTTGAGTAATAAATGCATCATTAAATAAGTAATATATATTGCAAATTATTTATATATATATGCAACAATATAATCATTAAAAAAACGACTAAAATTTGATAATTTATTTTGATAATTCATCTATGTTATCTTACATAAAGGAAACGTACAAACAACTATTGTAAAACTGTTAAATAAATATAATAAAAAATACTCATAATTTAACAGTGAAAATATATAAAAAATGCAACAGATATTATATTAATAATGTGTAAATAAATATGTATAAAATTTATCAAAAATATAAGTAAAAATTAAGCTTTATTTTTAGATAAATCTAGTATAATTTATAACACATTTCAAACAACATTTGGAGGGGAATAATGTTACATAATGATAAAGAATGCGTAGCAATGCTACTAGCGGGTGGACAAGGTGCAAGGCTTGGAGTTCTAACAAAGGACACTGCAAAACCTGCCATACCGTTTGGTGGAAAGTATAGGATAATTGATTTTCCATTATCTAACTGTATTAATTCTGGAATAGACACTATAGGCGTACTTACGCAGTATCAGCCATTTGATTTAAATCAATATATTGGCAATGGTCAGCCATGGGATTTAGATAGGCTGAACGGCGGTGTATTTGTACTTCCTCCATACATGAAAGCAAAACAAGGCGAGTGGTATAAAGGCACTGCAAATGCAATCTATCAAAACATCGCGTTTATTGATAAATTTATGCCACAATATGTGCTAATTTTATCAGGTGACCATATATACAAAATGGATTACTCAAAAATGCTTGATGAGCATAAGCGTAGGGCTGCGGACTGCACTATAGCAGTTATTGATGTTCCACTTGAGGAAGCGTCTAGATTTGGAATTATGAATACAAATGAGGATGGCAGTGTATACGAGTTTGAGGAGAAACCTAAAAATCCTAAAAGCACTAATGCGTCAATGGGTGTATACATATTCACTTGGGAAAAACTGAAAAACTATCTTATAAATGATGAGAGTAAAAAAGGTTCATCAAATGATTTTGGTAAAAATATTATACCTAGTATGCTTGATGCTGGCGAAAAGTTATTTGCATATGAGTTTGAAGGTTACTGGAAAGATGTAGGAACAATATCAAGTCTGTGGGAAGCTAATATGGATTTGCTAACGACTGATAGTGGACTTGTACTTGATGATGATAAATGGAAAATTTATGCAAGGTCTACAGCAGAGCCGCCACATTACACTGGCGAGAATGCAGTTATCAGCAACTCACTAATCACAGAAGGTTGTACTATAAATGGAGTGATCAAAAGGTCTATTATATCGGCATCAGTATCGATTGCAGAAGATGCGTATATTGAAGGGTCAACAATAATGCCGGGAGCGGTAGTTCAAGAAGGTGCGGTAATAAAGTATTCAATAATTGGAGCGGGCGCAATAATTGGTGCAGGATCAATAGTTGGAGACTGCCAAACGGCACCAGTTAAGGGAGAATGGCAGATAACGGTAGTAGGTCCGGATGCGATAATCCAGCCGAACACTATAATACCAGTTAACGCAATGATTGACGGGGAGGATAAATTATGAATAATGATATAATGAGTATAGTATTTGCAAATGACAGCGAGAGTAAGTTAAATGAGCTAACATTGCACAGAACTACAGCGTCATTGCCATTTTGTGGCAGATACAGATTTATTGATTTCACGCTATCAAACTTAGTAAACAGTAACATTACAACAATAGGTATAATTACTAAGTACAATTACAGTTCGCTTATGGACCATATCCGAATGGGGCGTGATTGGGATCTTAATAGAAAGAATAGTGGTATAGCAATATTCCCACCATTTGTATCAAATACAGTCGGATCAAATTACAAAGGTAAAATAAGTGCATTACATAGTTTGCTTCATTATCTACGTCCTGCAAAAGAGGAATACGTATTACTAACAAATAGTGATGTAGCGGCTAATATTGATTATGAAGAGATATATAAAAACCATATAGCTAACGGGGCTGATATTACAATGGTTACGCATATGTCAAAGCCTACGAGCAACAAGCGAATTGTCGTTGAGGCGGATGCTATCACAAGGAAGGTTGATAAGATAAGGATTAAGAATACACCTAGCGAAGAAGTATGTGAGATAGGACTGAATATTTATTTAGTTAAAAAGGATTTACTTATCAAAATAATAGAGACAGCTCATGAGTTAGGGTATCTTGACTTTGAAAGACATGTATTGCAGTTAGGTCTAGATAAAATGAAGATTGTAGCGCATAAGCATACAGGGTATTCAGCAATCATTGATGACGTTAATTCGTATTATGTAGAGAGCATGAGAATGCTTAATACAAATGTTCGTAATGATTTATTTTATAGAGCAGGCAAGATATACACTAAAACGAAAGATAGTGTACCTACAGTCTACAGAGAAAAGTCGGAAGTTAAGAATAGTTTAATTGCTGATGGATGTGACATTAACGGAACGGTAGAGAACAGCATTCTATTTAGAGGAGTAGTTGTTGAAGAAGGCGCTACTATTAGAAACAGTATAGTCATGGAGAACGGAGTTATTATGAGATACGCTAACTTGAGTTACGCTATCACTGATAAAGATGTAAAAGTTACTGAGGACAGGCGAATATGTGGATATGATACATATCCAGTAGTTATTGCTAAAGGCAAAGAAGTATAATTTATAAGGGGAAACTATGAATAAAACTGAAGTTAAATCTGTCAATATTGCAAATGAGGCAGAGAAGAAGAAAGGTGCAGCAAAGACTGTTCCTATAGCAAAAATTGAAAAATCAGCTCCTACGCCAGTTGCGGCAAAACCAAATGCACCGGTTGCAGCAAAAACAATTGCACCAGTTGCAGCAAAAACAATTGCACCGGTTGCAGCAAAACCAATTGCACCAGTTGCAGCAAAAGCTAAGGCAGCAAGTGCAGCAAAAACAATTGCACCGGTTGCAGCAAAAGCTAAGGCAGCAAGTGCGGCGGCTAAATCAAGTGTTAGCAAAAAGTCTGACATCAAAAAGAAGATTTTATTTGTAACAAGTGAAGCAGCACCATTTTTAAGAAGTGGCGGATTAGGAGATGTTGCAGGTGCATTACCTGCAACCTTATGCAAATTAGGAACAGATACAAGAGTGATAATGCCGCTATATTATGATATTCCGGAGGAAGTAAGACGCACATTTAAGTATGTAGGCAGTGTATATGTTACACTATCGTGGAGATATCAGTATTGCGGATTATTTGAATCTGAGCATAATGGAGTTAAATATTATTTTGTAGATAACGAGCAGTATTTCATGAGAGGCGGATTATACGGTCATTATGATGATGCGGAGCGATTTGCATTTTTCTCAAGAGCGGCATTGGAGTGTTTAAGATTAATAGATTTCTATCCAGATGTTATACATTCTAATGATTGGCATAGTGGTCTTGTTTCAGTATTCCTTGACTCATTTTATCGAGATAAAGAAAACTATAAAAACATCAAAACGGTTTTCACAATACATAACATAGAGTTTCAAGGAAAGTACGGGAATGAGCTTATGAGTGACATATTAGGATTGCCAGAGAAAAAAATGGATTTAGTCAATTATGCGGGCTGTATCAATTTCATGAAAGGCGCAATCGAGTCTGCAAATGCAGTGACGACAGTATCGCCATCTTATGCAAAAGAGATAATGAGTCCCTACTATGCGTATGGGCTTGAGTCAATATTGAAAGCTCGTATGGATAAACTTAGCGGAATTGTAAATGGAATTGATGTAGATATATACAATCCAGCAAAGGATACATTCATTGCGAAAAACTTTGACATTAAAACAATTGAAAACAAATCAGCAAACAAGGAATCGCTTTTAAATATGTTAGGAATGGAGTATCACAAGTCAACACCACTTATTGGAATGGTATCAAGACTGACTGAGCAAAAAGGTTTAGATCTATTGTTGTCAAGACTAAATAATATTATGCAAACAAATGTGCAAATGATTATATTAGGCAAAGGCGATTGGAAATATGAAAACAAGCTAATCGAAATGGCAAACAGATATCCGGAAAAACTAAAAGTAATAATCAACTTTTCAACTGACATTGCAAACAAAATTTATGCAGGCAGTGATATGTTCTTAATGCCATCTAAGTTTGAGCCATGCGGACTTAGCCAAATGATATCAATGCGATACGGAACAATCCCAATCGTTAGAAGGACAGGCGGACTTAATGACACTGTTACAGGATTTGATCCAGAGAATTTGACTGGTGACGGATTCACATTTTATAGTTATAATTCTGATGATATGCTTGATGCGATTATGCGTGCAATAGGCACATACCACTGCAAACGCGAGTGGGATGTTATTGTTAAAAACGCTATGAACAAGGATTTTTCTTGGGAAGAGTCAGCTAAGCAGTATTTGGACTTGTATAACAAATTATAATTTAATAAGCAGCACTTAACAAGATAAATAGTAATTATCAGTCAATACTATAGCGTTTTATCGGATAAAATCAATAATTTTTATAAGATTTAAATTTATAAAAGTTTACATAAGCAAAGAGATAGAGTAAAGTCACTCTATCTCTTCCTTATAAATTAGGAAATTCTACTAAAATTTGCAGTATGAAAGTAAAGTCCTGAATTTGAATGTAAAATAATCTGATTACGAACTGCTAAAGATGATTAATGTTGCATATAATGGTATTATATGGTATAATTTTACATGACATGGTCATAAATACCATGTGCAATATACAGTGTTACAAACGGGAATATTACATGCATATACAGGTATAATAAATATTATTTTTATTATTATGCCTCAATCACTAAAATTTTATGTTTGGTGATAAATAGCAAGTAAATGAAGTTTGCTGTATTATTTATAATGATAATAATTTTATGAAGCCTTTGATTGCTTTGCAGCTTTTGGAGGGACAAGGAGATATATGATCACAAGTGAAGATTTTTTAGTAAAAATTATAGCGAAAGCAAATAATCACTATGGAAAAAAAATTGAAGAATGCAGCCGTACACAGCTATATAAAGTAGTTGCAAGTACAGTTAAAGATATTCTTAACGAAAAGAGAATCGCATTTAAAACAGCACGTAATGAGCAAGAGTGCAAGCAAGTATATTACATGTCAATGGAGTTTTTGCTAGGAAAATCATTGAAAAACCATCTATTTAATTTGGGAATCACTGATGTAGTGGAAAGCGTAATAAGCAAGTTTGGCGCAAGCGTTGATGAGCTATGCGAAATTGAGCCTGATGCAGGTTTAGGTAACGGCGGACTAGGTAGACTGGCTGCTGCGTACATGGAGTCACTTACTAACTTAAATTATGTAGCAAGCGGATTTTCGATCAAGTACGAGTATGGTATTTTTAAACAGAAGATGACAGACGGCTGGCAGATGGAACTTCCTGATGATTGGTTGAAAGATGGAGCTGTATGGCTTGGAGCGCGTGATGAGGAAACTCTAGAAGTCAGCTTTGGCGGAGAGGTTATTCAACATTGGTGTGACAACAAAATGAATATCGAGTACAAAAACGCATCAACAATCCGTGCCGTACCGTACGATATGAATATCAGCGGATACCACACTGATGCAGTAAATAAACTAAGACTATGGGACGCAAAATCTCCGGTTGATTTTGATATGCAAGCATTCGCACGAGGTGAGTATGTAAAAGCACTTGAAAGCAAATCGTTAGCTGAGTCAATCAGCAAAATTTTGTATCCTGCCGATGATCACATGGAAGGCAAGTCATTAAGGCTTAAACAACAGTATTTCTTTGTATCGGCATCAATACAGTCATTAATAGCAACGCATATTCGCGATTATGGAACGCTTGACAATCTAGCGGAAAAAGTATCTATCCATATTAATGATACGCACCCAACACTATGTATACCAGAGCTTATGCGTATCCTGCTTGATCAGTATAATTATACATGGGATGATGCATGGACAATTGTATGCAAGACAATGAGCTATACAAACCATACAGTAATGGCAGAGGCACTAGAGAAATGGCCAGAGAGTTTATTCTCAATGCTGCTTCCACGTATCCATCAAATAGTGATAGAGATAAACAAAAGGTTTTGTGCAGAGCTTACTACAATGTATCCGGAAGATTGGGGCAAAATTGCATATAACGCTATATTAGGCGATGGACAAGTAAGAATGGCAAATATGTGCCTAAGTGCATCGCATACAATTAACGGAGTAAGTGCACTTCATAGTGAGCTATTAAAGCAAGGCTTATTTGCAGATTATTGCAAAATGCGTCCTGACAAGTTCACAAATGTTACTAATGGTATCACATACAGAAGATGGCTTGCACTTGCAAACCCTAAACTTACTGATTATATAACAAGCCTTATCGGCGATGAGTTCCTAAAAGATTGCAATCAGTTATCAAAGCTTGCAAAGTTTAAGGATGATACAGCAGTATTAGATAAGATTGGCAAGATTAAGCAAGAAAACAAAGTAAGACTTATTGACTATATTCGTGAGAATAACGGAATTGAAGTTGACCCTAACAGTATTTTTGATGTACAAGTAAAAAGATTGCATGAGTATAAGCGTCAATTACTAAATTGCATGAATATTATTGATTTATATTTAAGGCTTAAGGATAATCCAGACCTAGATATTCAACCAAGAACATTTATTTTTGGTGCAAAAGCAGCGCCAAGTTATTATACTGCAAAAAGCATTATTAGATTAATTTGTATGATCGGAGAGCATGTTAACAATGACCCTTCAATCAAAGGCAAACTAAAAGTAGTATTCTTAGAGAATTATCGTGTAAGTTTAGCGGAAATTGTTATGCCAGCATCAGATGTAAGCGAGCAAATTTCTATTGCAGGAAAAGAAGCATCAGGTACAGGTAATATGAAGTTCATGATTAACGGTGCAATTACTATGGGTACAATGGATGGCGCAAATGTAGAAATACATGAGAATGTAGGCGATGATAACATATTCATATTCGGACTTAGAGAGCATGAAGTTACAGATTTATACCGTTCTGGCTATGAGCCATCAAGGTACTATAACGGCAACGAAAGAATCAGGCGAGTTATCGATATGTTAAACGCAGGTATTGGCGGAGTTCAGTTTACTGAAATAGCACATATTTTAACTACTAGTGACCCTTATATGTGTTTAGCAGATTTCGATAGTTATGTTGCAGCGCAAGATTCACTTGATAAAGCTTATCGTGATAAAAAACGTTGGAACAAAATGGCTTTAATTAATATAGCTAATAGTGGATTCTTCTCATCAGATAGATCAATTGAGGAATATGCTGATAGAATTTGGAATTTAACTAAAGTTGATATTAACAAAAAAGTTGCTAAAAAAGCAAAAACTAAAGATGCTAAACCAGCAGCCAAAGTTGCAGCTTCAAAGGCAAAATCCACTAATGCAAATAAATAATATTCACTTTAGATAAATTTATTTATGTTAATTAAATTAATAATATAAAAGGTGCAAAGCATAAAGCTTGCACCTTTTTATATGCTTAAATGCTCGTATTTTATTAGTGAGGATTTTATTTATCCGCTTATATGTTAGCATTGCAAGCAGAATAACTATAAATTAAGTCCACTAATAGTGGATAATACAATAGATAAATAACTAATATATCAGCTATTATCTGCATAATGTGGATTAAGTTGCGATTAAACGATACTTTTTTATAATATTGTCCGCATACAGTGGATAAGTATAAATACCTAATATATAATTTTGAATAAATAAAAGCCTATTATCCACAGTGAGTGGATAATAGGCTTTTATCATATATTAGATTAAATTGATTATTGCGATATTATATAAATATAAAGTTGCCGGGAGTTATAAAAAGATAGCTTGTAACTGATAGCAATACAATAATAATAGGCTGATGCAAAATATATACCCAAAGAGCAAGTCTACCCCAAATGCCTACTGGTTTATGCCAATTGTATTTGTCTAGCGCAGGTAGTAGGGATTTCTTTTCTTTATACCAAAATGGACCAACGCTTGCACCTAATAGCACATATCCTACGTTAGGAAGCAAAGGGAAGTAATCTGCTGAATAACCATTTGTATGATTCCATGCTCCAATAAATTCATATCCGAGTTCTTCAGGTGGATTTTCGATATATACGCCATTTATTATTATGATTACAAGTCCGATAACTAAGCATAAAACGCTTGTAGCTATTTTATTGTGTCTTGCGACAAAGTCAATTATGCACCAAAATATTATTGAAAATGCTAACATATGTAATACGCCAAATCTAATTATAGCAGTTTCCCCGAATAAGCTTGTAACTAAAGTAACAGCTAATGCAAGTATTACTGCCTGTATTCCGCGTGTTAGATTATTTCTTGATAGAGAGCATGATATTCCGCACAGTACAAAAAACACGCAAAATATTATAGGATGAAATATGTCCCTAATTCCGCTATCCCAATATTTAAGAGCAAAATCATAAGCTTTTTCATGTATCGCACTTTCTTGAATCCATTCGGGGCCAAATACACTCCAAATATCAAACATTAAGTGATCCCAAATCATAAGTAAAACGCAAAGTCCTCTTATAAAGTCTAGCTCCCATATTCTGCGTGATTTTAGAGGTTTAGGTATAACATCTACGCTAGTTATTGTATTTTTTTGCATTATTTCCTCTCTTTGCATTTGTATTTAGTGTAATTGCAACAAAAAATATATTAATTGCAGAGTATTCTGATAAACTATATATAACATTTAGTTATGTGGATTATTGTCATATTGCTGTTTATTATGTTGTTTATGTTGTTTATTTTTTGCTTTAGAGTGTTTTTTGTTTGGATCTTCGGTTGGTTTTTCTCTAATGTCAATTCTCTCATACTTGCCGTGATTATCCCTAAATATCTCAAAGTGGTTAGCATATTCATGAACAATTATTTTAGCATCTACATTAGATCGGTATATCATAGGCGGGGGATTTTTAATGCGTTCTTTTTTAGTTTGATAGTACATAGGATGAGAGTCGTGAGGCATTTGCCCCTCATATTTAATAAAGTATTTACCTGGGTCAGAGTGGTATAATTTTTTTTCTCGCTCAAGGTCAGCTTTATCTTTAATTTTTCTTCTAGCTTCACTTACATCCATCATTTCTTTAATAGGTGTAACTATTAAATGTCTAATTGTAATTATAATACTGCCTACAAAGCATAGTGACAATCCGCAATAAAATATTACTGTGTTTGAGTTCATAACAGTTAAATCAAGTCCGCCAGTCAGCATTAATATACCGCTGATTATCATGTAAATAAGTGGTATCCATAACCCAAAATAAACTATTAAATTTAATAGTATCAGTGATATAACTTGTAGCACTTTCATTATTGTTTTCATAAGGGCAGTCATAAAAATGCCAAATCCTAATAGCCTCATATATGCAACCCTCCTTGTATGTAATTAGTCAATATTAAATATTGTTATGCTACTATATATTATCTATAATTATATTGTATTCCTTATAATTATAACACATTTTAATAAAAAAGCAAGTTTATTTTATTGTAATTTACAATAAGTAATAGCACAGTATATAGATTATCATTATATATTGACTAAATTATTCTAATTATGTGATTAATATAGAAGTTCAATCATATATTAATAAATTGCTGCTAATAATCATTAAATAATAAAAAATAATTGTCTTTTAGTAAAGAATAAGCAAAGATCATGTCAACCATCTAACAATTCTCTTGATGCTGTTGACATTGTTATATATAATGTGCTAACATAATAATATAAAGAGCGGATGAGTTCGCTTATACTAGACTTAACAGTCTACAATTGTACAAATATATAATTTTGCATTAAATTACATATTGTTGATAAAAGAGGTACTTCAAACGGAGTACCTCTTTTATCCTTTCATAAACAAGTTATTTATTAAAAATGATATTATCAGCATAAGATAAAATAATATAGTGCCGCAGCGTAATTGCTGTGGCACTATTGATTTTATAATATATTACAAAGGGTAGTTTTCTTTCAAGCTAGTTTCCGCTAGCCTTTTTTTTACATAATAGTCGTGAGTTAAAGTCTTAAGATCGCTATATCTATCATTATCTTCAGTAGAGTCATATCCAAGCAATTGCTCTATACTAATATTAAATGCATCAGCAAGACGGCAAACTATAATTAATTCAGGCTCACTATCTGCATTTTCATAATGAGAAATAGTCCTTTGAGAAACTTTAATTATTGCTGCTAATTTTCCTTGCGTTAAATCTAGAGATTTTCTAATTTTTTTCAGATTGGTACTAAAGTTCATCGTTGCCTCCTAAGTCTATCTAACACAATTATTATAACATAATATTTAGCAAATTTCAATACTTTTCGTATAAATTAAATTTTTTTTTAATTGCACTTGTAAATGCAATGTTCTGACATGTCGTGCATTGCTTTAAAAATGCAGTCAAGACTTCCTATAATATCAAGGTCTATAAGCTCCGGATACTTGTCATGAAGTTTGTATAAATCTTTTAGTACATAGAACTGTCTTTTTAATATTGTAGATAAATATATCTTGTCATGACCTAACATTTCACGATCTTCAAGTTGCAACATTACACCGCGACCATTATTAACCACTACATTCATCATGCTATCAATTATCTTTTCCATTTTAATTTCTCCTTTGCGTTTGTTATTACTATATATGCATTATAGCATAAGTAATATGACAACTGTCTGTCATATTATAAAACTTTTTCATTTATTTTTCGTGTTTGAATAAAAAAGCATGAAAGTGCAATAATTGAAACATGATTAGATATAAGAGAGATAGAGAAAAACTAGAAGAAATGTTCGGCGGAACAAAAGACATACTTTTCCTTGATATAGAGGTTGCGGGCAAAAGTGCCGTGCTTGTGTATGTCGATGGACTTAGCGATAAAAATTTATTTGATAGGAATATTATTGAGCCTCTAAAGAAAGCGGAGGATCTTGAAGATATTACTTGTGATGAAATAAACAAACTAATTTTCATCACTGACCCTATTATTGTTGCAAAAGATATTGATGAATTTGCACTCAAGATTTGTGACGGCGATATTGGACTTTTAATTGATGGTGCTAGAGAGTACATGGTGCTTAGTTTAAGAAGCTACATCATGCGAAGCATACAAGAACCGCCAATGTCAGTCAACATAAAAGGCCCGAGAGAAGGGTTTATAGAGGACATGAAAATAAACATGACCATGATTAGGCGTAGACTTAGGACAACTGACCTAAGATTTGACATGTTCAAAGTGGGCAAATATACAGGAACTAGTGTTTCCGTTGTATACATTGATGGAGTCGCAGACCCAGAAATAGTAAAAGAGATAGAAAAAAGAATTGAAGCGATAGAAGTTGATGGCATTGTAGATAGTTCGTATATATCGAGGTATATTGAGGACAATAAAAGCTCGCTATTCAATCAGGTAGGAACAGCGGAAAAGCCAGATATAATCGCTGCAAAATTACTAGAAGGACGAGTTGCAATAGTTGTAGATGGCTCACCGATAGTGCTAACATTACCGTTCATATTATTCGAGCATTTTCAAGCAAGCGAAGATTATTATATTAAGCCATACAGGGCGACCGTTACAAGGATTCTAAGATTATTTGCGATGTTAATTGCGATAATGTTGCCAGCAACATATGTTGCGCTGCAAGAGTTTCAATACCAATTATTACCTCTCAAACTGTTAGTTGTAATAATGAATAGTATTCACGGAGTACCGCTAACGCCGACCCTTGAAATGTTAACATTATTGTTAATTTTCGAAGTTTTGAATGAGGCGAGTTTGCGAATGCCGAAGTATGTTGGTACGGCAATTTCGATAGTTGGTGCGATAGTATTAGGCGAAACTGCTGTCAATGCAGGGTTGTTATCAATACCATCAGTACTCATAACAGCAATATCTACAATAGGACTTTACAGCGTTCCGGATGAAGTAGAAGCTGGCAGCGTTTTGAGAATGGGATTTGTAGTGATATCTGGTTTGATAGGTATGTTTGGGTTAATTGTGTCTTTTATGGTGCTAACGACATATTTAGTCGGATTAAAATCTTATAAGTCAAGTTATATGACTCCATTCGCACCGCTATTGCCGTCTGATTTAAAAGATACACTAATAAAATGCAATCAAATTAAAATGACAAAGCGTCCTTACAGCGTTTCGACAAGTAACCGAACACGCGCAAAGAAACTAAATACAAGGAGTGATAAAGATAATGTTAAATAATAATACTATATATAATAGTCAGTTCGCATCATTATCATTTATCACGATGATTACTTTCAAAACGGCGATGTTGCCTAAGTATTTGGCAAGTGCAGTTGGTAGAGATAGCTGGATTACCGTTCTAATAATGGTAGCTATAGAATTGTTAATGTATGTTGCCGTATATTATACCGCAAGACGAATAAATCTACAAGAAGAAAAAAACAAAGTGTTTATTGCGCCAATTATGTTAGCAATATTTATGCTATCAATGGTTAGAGTCATTGTGTTATATAGTGAAATGGTCGATTATACAGCTACAACTCTTTTCGATCACAGAAGATCTATATTCATTATTATCACCTTTGCACCCGTGCTAGGATACCTAGTATATAAGGGTGGAAATGTCATTGCAAGACTTGGCGAAATTTTACTTTATGTAGTTGTCGCTGTCATTGCAACTCAAACAGTTCTTATCCAAATTGATCTTGATTGGTCAAATATTTTGCCTGTAATGGTAGATAATGGAGATAAAGTTGGTAAGGGCATCTATAATCATTTTATGTGGTTTGGCGATTTTATACCGCTGTTATTTTTCAGTGTTGTAAACAATAAAAACAAAATAATGGCAAAAATTTCCGTACCTATTGCATTAACTGTTGCGGGCGTATTAGTTGTGTTGTTTTTCTTAGTATTTACCGCAGCATATGGAGGAGCGGGTATTCTTGTCAACTATGCTTTTAATAAAATGGCAGTATTTAACAAAATATCAGCACTTGTAGGAGCAAGTAACGCACTAAGTGTGACAACATGGCTTATAATGGCACTGCTTCAACTTTCTATGCTAATATATTCTGCTGCAATGTCGCTAAGTTATTTTATAAAAAAGAAAAACTTAGCAATCGTCATAGTCATCGTAGCCGTATCATTAATTGAAGCATTTTGGGTGCAAAATGTTAATAATGGTTATGCATTTGCAACAAGCTGGGTAAAGTGGGGTGTGGCTGCAATTCAGTATACAGTTCCTGTAATTCTAGCTGGATATGCAAGATACAAAACAAGTAAAGCAAAGTTGGTAAAAAATGACAAGGCTGTACAAACTAACAACCAAAAAGAATCATCAGATACGGAAGATCCCGTTAAAAATAGTCAGCTTAACGGACGCAAAAGCGAGGTGAGTGCATGAGTATATTAATAAAATATAAATGGCTTGCACTAGTGCTTGCAGTAGTGTTTATGCTTGTAATTGATAGCATGGTGTATAATGTAAGTATCTCGCATAGAGGTATTGCAATAGGACTTGGGATTGATATTGAAGAAGGCGAAATTTCATTAACTGCCCAAGTAGTTTTGCCTAAAAATGGCGGAGTATCATCAGGAGGAAACAACTTTATAAATTATAATGCAAAGGCAAAAGATATGGAAAAAGCAATCGATATTATCGGTGCGGAGTCTGGGTTAGAATTATCAGTAGCTCACACATCAATTATTGTAGTAGGAAAGTCTGTTATAGAGTCTGCAAGGTATGATTTATTTAGGTATTTCATTAGTGATGATAAAATCAATGACAATGTACTAATTGCAATGGCGGAGGACAAGGCAGCAGATGTGATGAAGGCAAAAGTTCCGGTTGGCGAGGTCGCCTCATTGCAATTATTAAATCAACTGTCGCCAGCCAAGCATCCACTAGGATTAATCGCAGTTAATCTAAAAGATTTCACAAGCAGAATGTTTTGCGGACAAGGAGAAAATTATTTGCCAATAGTTTCCATTATACCAACAACCCCATCAAGTGACCAATCAAAGGACAAGGTAGATAAAGCTGATGCTTTCAAGATGGACAAAACGGCGATAATGGATAAAGAGGGGTTAAAAGGAGAGCTTGACAGCAAGGGTTCGGAAGGATTAAGTCTTATTACAAATAATTTGCAAGACGGCGTAATTGATATTGTAGGAAGTGATGATAGAGATATAAGTGTGCATATTGTTGACTCAAAATCAGGTGTAAAATACGATTATAAAAACAGAAAATACAAGGTGAATTTAGCTCTAAAAACATCAAGAAGTGAGGGTAGATATGAGCCGGATAACACATATAGTTATCTGCTTGATGATCAGGAAATTGCTGATCTACAAAAAGGCATCATTGATAGAGTTAGCAGCGTGATATCATATTCTGAAGAAATCGGAGTGGATATATTAGGTATAAAGGAAGGATTTTATAGATATAACCCAAAGCAAAAGTATAATATAATGACTGATGATTTTCTAAAAACTGTTAAATTAGAGATAAATTTTAAGATAATTCAACGATAATTTAGCAATATATTTAGCATGGATTTAAATAAAAAAGCATAAACATTGCAAATCTTGACTATCAATAGTAATTATTATCTATTAATATTAAAATTGTTAAAGTATTATCATTAAAGGGTTGATATATTCTTGATTATTTGTTATAATTATGTATAGTAATTAAGCAGACGGCAGCAATGCAAAGCATAAATTACTGTTTTTAATCGAGGTATATAATGATAAAAGAAAGAAGAATAAAAAAAATATTTACACCTACGAGAGTAATAGTGCTTGGATTTGCAGCTATTATTTTTGCGGGTGCTTTTTTGTTGTCATTGCCATTTTCGCACAACAATAATATGTGGTTCCCGTTTGTAGATTCACTATTTACATCAACTTCCGCAGTGTGTGTAACAGGACTTGTAGTGGTTGATACTGCAACGCAATTTAGTGCTTTCGGGCAAGTGGTAATTCTTTTGCTAATTCAGATCGGCGGACTAGGTTTCATGACTGCAACAACGTTACTATTTATGATGATGAGAAAGCGTATCAATTTAAAAAGCAGATTAATTATGCAAGAGGCTATCAGCGAGAACAGACTGCAAGGAATAGTAAAATCTATTAAGCGAATTTTAATATTAACTTTCACAATTGAACTAATCGGAGCGTTTATTTTAATGTGTAGTTTTATACCAAGATATGGTGCGTATGGTATTTGGGTAAGTATATTTGTTAGTGTTTCAGCCTTTTGTAATGCAGGCTTTGATATTTTAGGAGTTATTGAGGGCGGTGAGTTTGTGTCTATTATTCCTTTTGTATCTAACTGGTATGTATGCCTTCCAATAATAGCGCTTATCATATTAGGCGGTATCGGGTTTATGGTAATAAGCGATGTAGGACAAGCAGCGATTAAAAAGAAACGCCTTAGCATTAACACTAAAATGGTATTAATTACAACGGCAATATTAATCGTAATAGGATGGATTATTTTCCTTGCAAGCGAGTGGAATGGATTGCTAGCAGATTACAGCGTTGGTACAAAATTTTTAGCAGCATTATTTCAGTCAGTCACACCGCGTACTGCAGGATTTAATTCAATTGATCAAGCAACACTTACACCTATATCTTATCTTACTACTGTCATGTTGATGTTTGTTGGAGCATCACCGTCATCAACTGGTGGAGGAGTAAAAACGACAACTATAGCAGTGATTGTACTAACATGTATTAGGACTTTGCAAGGCGAAAAAGATGTTAATTTAAACAAATCTAAAATTAATATTATGAACATAAGGAAAGCAATGACATTAATAATTATCGCAATTACATTGATATTTATTAATTCATTTATTATAACAGGATTAGAGTCGTCTAATCCAAATATTGGGCTAAAGGAAATAATTTATGAAGTTACAAGTGCATTTTCAACTGTCGGGCTGAGCATGGGTATAACTCCATCGCTTAGCTCAGGCAGTAAAATAATCTTGTGTCTTACAATGTTTATAGGTAGAGTGGGAGCACTTACAATAGGCTTCTCGTTAATAAAAAATAACAAAAATTTTAATAGTAAGATTGAGTATACTGATGCTAAAATCTTAATTGGTTAGGAGGAATATATGGCTATAGTTAATAAGGAAATGTCAGAGTTTGCTGTCATTGGTTTAGGAAAATTTGGTAGTGCAATGACAAGAGAGTTGCACGGAATGGGCAAGCAAGTTCTTGCTATAGATATGAATGAGGATAAAGTCAATGCTATTGCGGATTTTGCAACGCATTCTGTTGTTGCTGATGCATCGGATGAGCAAGCAATGACAGCGTTAGGAATAAGAAATTTTGACGCCGTGATAGTGTGTATGGGCTCTAATATGCAAGCTAGTATTTTAACTACATTAATTTGTAAAGAGCAGGGTGCACCGTTTATCATTGCAAAAGCCAATAGCAAAAAGCATAAGGTAGTACTAACTAAAATCGGTGCTGATTTAGTTATCGAGCCAGAGGAAGAAATGGCTCAAAAATTAGCAGTTCAATTAGTGACTCCACATCTTAACGACCTTATGGTGCTTGATGATTATTTTACTATTGCTGAGACGGAAGTCCCTGAAAAGTGGGCTGATAGAACTTTAATTGATGTTGATATTCGTAGAAAATATGGAGTTACTCTTATGTTAATTAAAAGTGGCGATAAAGTCGTATCAAGTCCAAGCGGAGAATGTTATTTAAGGCATGGCGATACTATCGTAATTGGCGGAGAAAATGCAAAAGTAAACAAGTTTATTGATAAGCTTGCAATTATGAAATAATTATATAATTAAAATATTTTAATATACTATTATCATATAAAAACAATGTGATAATAGTATATTTTTTTATGCAAGTTTGTATAAATAATTATCAAATAATATCATTATATTTTTCTTATATAATTAGTTAAAAAGTCATTAATATATTGGCTTATAAAATTTATATTAATATAATTTATTTTTGATAATTTTGAATATATTAAGATATATTCACCTAGAATGCATATTAATTTGATTTATTATAGTACTATTATCATTATTAATTTATAAAAATGAGTACAAAAACAAGTAAAATAAATACAAAAATGCACTGCAGTATATGCAGTGCATTTTTATATAGTTTTTTTTAAAAATTAAATGAATAAATATTCAGTTATTTTAAGGAAAATAATATATTATTTTATAAAGTAACCATGTTGGTAACTTAAAACATATTATTCATAATTTTATATTATTTTTTAGTAGGAACTTCAATTTTATCCTTACCACCCATGTACATTCTAAGTGCAGTAGGAATGTTGATTGAACCATCGCTATTGATGTTATTCTCTAGGAATGCAATAAGCATACGCGGAGGAGCAACAACAGTATTATTTAATGTGTGAGGGAAATAATTTCCATTATCCTTATCTCTAATTCTAATCCCTAAACGTCTAGCTTGAGCATCGCCTAAGTTAGAGCAGCTACCAACTTCAAAGTATTTTTTTTGACGAGGAGACCATGCTTCAACATCAATGCTTTTTACCTTTAAGTCTGCAAGGTCACCAGAGCAACATTCAAGTGCTCGTACAGGAATATCTAGCGTTTTAAAGAATTCAATACTATTCATATATAGTGTGTCAAACCATTTTTCACTATCTTCTGGCTCGCAAACAACGACCATTTCTTGCTTTTCGAATTGATGAATGCGATAAACACCACGCTCCTCAATACCATGCGCGCCCACTTCCTTTCCAAAGCAAGGAGAGTAGCTAGTCATTGTTTGAGGGAGAGTATCTTTGTCAGATATTGTGTCTTGATATCTACCTATCATTGAGTGTTCTGAAGTGCCAATAAGGTATAAATCTTCACCTTCAATTTTGTACATCATTCCTTCCATTTCAGCAAAGCTCATAACGCCTGTTACAACGCTAGATCTTATCATGAAAGGAGGAATGCAATAAGTAAAACCTTTATCAATCATAAAGTCACGAGCATATGAAAGTATGCCAGAGTGTAGCCTTGCAATGTCGCCAAGTAAATAATAGAAACCATTTCCACTAGTTTTTCTAGCGCTATCTAAATCACAGCCATTTAACTTTTCCATAATATCTAAGTGATAAGGAACTTCAAAGTTAGGCACTTTAGGTTCGCCATATATTTTAACTTCAACATTCTCACTATCGTCGCGACCAATCGGAACGCTATCAGCAACTATATTAGGTATAACCATCATTCTTTTTTTGATTTCCTCAGTCAAAACATTTTCATTTGTCTCTAGTTCAGCAAGTTCTTTAGCAATATTGGCTACTTGTAATTTAGTAGCAACCGCCTCATCTTTTTTACCTTGACTCATAAGAATCCCGATCTCTTTGCTAATGCTGTTTCGCATACTGCGAAGGTCATCGCAACGCTTTTTAGCAGCACGAAACTCTTCGTCCATAGCAATTATTTCATCGACAAGAACAAGTTTATCATCTTGAAATTTCTTTTTAATATTTGCTTTTACTACATCAGGGTTAGCCCTTAAAAATTTAATATCTATCATACTTTTACCTCGTAATTATTTAATAACGATATTCACTAATCTCTTAGGAATAACTATTTCTTTTACTATAGTTTTGCCATCTATTGCACTTGCAATATTTGCAGCAGCCTTTGCTATTACAATAATTTCAGCATTAGAAAGGGTGCTTCCAACCATGATTTTATCACGATTCTTGCTGTTAATCTGCACTGCAAGTTCGTACTCATCACGGATAAGACATTCAGGATTAAATATAGGGTAACTAACATTAAGGACTGATCCTTTTCCGCCAATTATTTCATAAAGCTCTTCAGCAAAGCAAGGAGTGAATGGGGCAATAAGTAGAACTAAGTCTAAGCATACCGACTTCATAAACTCTATGTTTTTCTCTCTTACAGTGTCATATTTATTTAGTGCGTTAACAAGTTCCATAAGTCTAGCAATTGCAGTGTTAAAGCTAAATATTTCAGTATCAGCAGTTACACGTTTGATAGTGTTATGTCTAACAAAGTTAAGGTCCTTCTCAGCTTTATTCATATCTTTATGAGCACCCCGTGCCTTATATGTGCTAGTGACAATACGCTCAATTCTTTCAATAAATTTTACTATAGAGTCAATTCCAGTTTCATTCCAAGGTCCGCCTTCAATGTAACTAAATCCAAACATCAGATACAATCTAAATGCATCCGCACCAACTTTCTGTATAATGCTATCAGGACTAACAACATTGCCACGAGATTTACTCATTTTATTGCCATCAGGGCCTAAAATTAAACCTTGATGCACAAGAGAAGTGAATGGCTCGTCAAATTTCAAGTAGCCTAGATCACGCAATGCTTTTGTAAAAAACCTAGCATATAGCAAGTGCATGCAAGCGTGCTCAGCACCGCCGATATATTTATCAACAGGAAGCATTTTGTTTATAAGTTCAGGGTCAAAAGGCATCTTATCATTTTTAGCATCAGGATAACGTAAGTAGTACCAAGATGAGCAAACAAATGTATCTAAAGTATCTTCTTCGCGTTTTGCAGGCTTGCCACACTTAGGGCAAACTGTATTAATATACTCATCGCACTTGCCAAGAGGTGACTTTCCGTTAGGAGTAAAGTCAACGTTATACGGAAGTTCAACAGGTAGTTGATCTTCAGGGATAGCAACCTCACCGCAGCAATCGCAGTGAACGATTGGGATAGGACAGCCCCAGTAACGTTGACGAGAAACAAGCCAGTCACGAAGTCTATAATTAATTTTCTTTCCGCCTTTGCCTTCTGCTTCCAAGCTATTAAGAATTGTTTCAATAGCAGCTTTTGATAATAAACCATTGTGAGTGCCACTATTTACTAGTGTGCCGTGCTCAGTAAATGGAAGGTCATCTTTGCCATCTTTGCCGCCAATAACTCTAGTGATTGGAAGATTGTATTTAGTAGCAAATGCAAAGTCACGTTCGTCATGAGCGGGAACGCCCATAACAGCACCAGTGCCGTAGCTATACAGTGCGTAATCAGCAATTAGTATGGGGATACGCTCATTATTAATAGGATTAATCGCATAGGCGCCAATGAATTCACCAGTTTTTTCACGAGTAGAGCTAAGTCTATCAATCTCGCTAGCTTTAGAGCACATGTCAATATATTTTGCCACTGTATCGCGTTTTTCGTCAGTTACAAGTTGCATAACCAAAGGGTGCTCTGGAGCAAGAACGACATATGAAACGCCATGCAAAGTATCAGCACGAGTAGTGAAAACACGGAAAGAACCACCATTTTCAATCTGGAATTCAACCTCTCCACCTATTGATTTACCTATCCAATTGCGTTGCATTGCAAGCGTTTTTTGAGGCCAGTCAAGTTTATCAAGGTCTTGCAGTAATTCCTCAGCATAATCAGTAATCTTGAAGAACCATTGAGTAAGGTTACGCCTAACTATTTCATGGCTGCATCTTTCACAACGCCCGTCAATTACTTGCTCATTAGCAAGGACAGTGTTACAAGAGTTGCACCAATTAACAGGTGCTTCCTTGCGGTATGCTAGTCCAGCTTTAAATAACTGAAGAAAAATCCATTGAGTCCAACGATAATAATCAGGCGAGCAAGTTTTAAGCTCATAATCCCAATCAAACGAAGCATTCATTTGTTTCAGTTGTTCTTCCATAGTGATGATATTTTTATAAGTACTATCTTTAGGATGAATACCAGTTTTTATAGCAAAATTTTCCGCAGGCAAACCGAAAGCATCAAAGCCCATCGGCTCAAAAACCTCATAACCTTGCATTCTTTTAAATTTAGCAAAGCTATCGCTAGGGCCGTAATTGTACCAGTGACCAACGTGCAGTCTTGCAGCAGAAGGGTATGAAAACATCTCAAGGACGTAATATTTTTTGTCAAGACGAGCCTTATTAAAAGAATATAATTTATCTTTCTCCCAACGTTCGCGCCATTTTTTTTCTATCAGTAACATATCCATAATGTGTACTCCCTTTAATTAAATATGATTGTAATAATATATTATAATACAATACGCATTATATGTCAAGCAAGGTGATATAATATAATATAATAATTAAGATACAATTAGAAATATGAACTACATGTTACTAATGATATAGATATAATAGGATTTACAGGAAATGAGTAAAATTTATATTGACGAAGTGATATAAGTGATGTATAATATAATAGTATAATGAAATAGAAATGTCATTGCTAACATGATTAGGGGGAGTATGCGAAAAAAGAAGATAAAAGATGAACTGCTTAAGTTAGGCGGCGACCAGATCCGAGAGGAATGGTTCAAGTTAGACAATGCAGCAAAAATATATCCATCAACAAATAATACAAGGTGGAATGCCGTGTATCGCGTATGTGCTGTTATGAAAGATAAGGTTGACAGGTACGCCTTGCAAAAGGCAATTGATGTTGTTATCCATAGATACCCTTCGCTTAATGTCACATTAAGAAAAGGAGTATTCTGGTATTATTTACAAGGAGTAGATTTAACTACTGAGGTAGCGCAGGAGCAATTTTATCCATGCCAAAAGTTTGATATTAAAAGTAATAAGCCATTATTTAGAGTGTTATATTCACAAAACAGAATAATAGTAGAGTTTTCACATTGCTTAACGGACGGGTTCGGAAGTGTTAACTTTTTAAACACGCTAGTGCTTAAATATCTTAACATTATCGGTGAAGAAATTGGACTAGATAATGTGCTGCATTATAATGACTCCCCGATTGAGGAGGAGGTTGAAGACAGTTATATGCGATATTATGATGCGAGTGGAACCAGACAAATCAAGAAAGAGAGCAAGGCGTATCACTTACCAGGAACATCTGAATTAAATGGAGTTCTTAACATTATACATGGTGAAGTTTCAACTGATGATATCAAAGTGCTAGCAAAATCAAAAGGAGTTACTATAAACCAGTATGTAATAGGAATGATTACATATATTTGCTATCTAGAAAAGCAAAAAGACCAACCAAACAAGCGTAAAAAGCCTATTAAAGTACAATTTAGCATCAATTTGCGTGGATTTATGCCGTCGCAAACATTAAGAAATTTTTCAGGAGCGACAAATGTACAACTAGAAGAAACTTCTAGTAACATGACCTTTGATGAGGTATTGCAAGCTATAAAAGTGGAAAGTGAAAAGGTATTAACGCGAGAAAATATGCAGCAGTTCATCAATAGCAATTGCAGCATTGAGAAAAATTATATGATGAAGATAGTTCCACTTTTCTTAAAGAATTTAGGAATGAAAATGGCATATTATTCAGTTGGAGAAAGTTTATTTACTTTTGCTGTTACAAACATCGGAACTGTAAACCCACCGGAAAAATTCAAGGAGCATGTAGAAAGATATGAGTTTGTTCTAGGTTCGCAGAAATACAATCGAAATGCTGTAACTATAGGTAGTTATAATGGCAAAACGGTTTTCACCTTCTCAAGGCGATCAAAAAGTTCATCATTTGAGCGGACTTTTTTCACTTTTTTATCTAACCAAGGTGTCTCTGTAGTGATTTCATCTAACAAAGGAGGCAATAATGAAAAAACATTGTCATAAATGTAATGTAGAAGTAGATATTCATCATAATACTTGCCCGCTTTGTGGTGCATATTTAGAAAGTGTGGAAAAGTTAACTGATGAGGAAGAATATAAGCAAATTGATTATAGTTATCCAAAGCTAAATAATGATGTAGTGATGAAAATGCTTTTGCAAAAGATTACTATTTTAATTACAATCATATCAATATTAGCGTGTGCCATGATAAATTATTTGAGCAATATAAACAGTGAGTTAACTTGGGTATGGCATGTAATTGTTGGCTGGATAATATTTTGGGTCACAATTGGCAGAACGTTATTCTTTCATTTGGAGTTCAAGAAACAAATAGTATGGGATTCGATATTTGCGTCATTATTAGCATTCTATATACAGTTTAGTATATTAGGAAGATTCCAATTACTTGCTGAGGAAAATTGGGCGCTCGTGTGGGCGACACCATCATTTCTACTCGGAGCAATGGGCGGACTTGCGATTCATGCAATAATTAGATATAAAGAATGGGCGAGATTTGCATTGCCAATGACTGCGGTAAATATAATTAGTATTGTGCCACTTATAACATATTATATATTATATAAGGAAGTGCATTTTATGACTTTTATTGCAGCCGGTGTTGGGATTTTTACATTGATCTCGATGATGATAGTAGGTCGAAAGAAGTATTTTACAGAGTATATGAAAAAGTTTCATATGTGAGAAGCACATAGGGAGCGACAAACAAAAGAACGCCATTAAAAGGCGTTCTTTTTGATACATAAAGGAAAGAAATATTTTACAGATTACATGAAAAAGTTTCATATGTGAGAATTACATAGGGAGCGACAAGCAAAAGAACGCCAATAAAAGGCGTTCTTTTTGATACAAAAAGAAAGAAATATTTTACAGATTACATGAAAAAGTTTCATATGTGAGAAGCACATAGGGAGCGACAAACAAAAGAATGCCAATAAAAGGCGTTCTTTTTAATTGATGTAAAACAGCATGTCCACATAATGACGATAAAAATTGTAATTTATCCACATTAAATAGGAAAATATGCTGTATTTATCAACTTATCCACATGTTGTGGATAACTTATCGTCATAATGTGGATAAGTTGTCAATATGAACAGAAATAATGCGTATGTTAATTTCAGTATATCAAAATAATAATGGTATTAAGCATTCAAGATATTGCATTAATTATCAAAATGTGCTATTATATATGTAATGCACGCGCGCAAGTATTACATGTCACCTTTAGGTTGGATATAATGGCGAGTGATTTTATCTTGTTTATTCAAGTTGTATCAGTATATCAAATAGTTATATAGTGAGGTTTATCAATGATTAATAAGAAATTAATTTTAGCATCAGCATCACCACGAAGACGTGATTTACTTAGCGGTTTATTCACTCAGCTGATTATAATGCCGCAAGATGTTGAAGAAGTATATAGTGCAGATTTGCCGAGAGAAATCGTAATGGAGTTAGCACGATTAAAGCTAGGGAATTTAGATAAAGAATATTATGATGACTTAGTTTTGGCAAGTGATACGATAGTATGGTTTAACGATCAAATATTTGGAAAGCCGAAAAATGCAGAAGAAGCGAAAATAATGCTTCAAGCAATGTCAGGATTGGAGCACGAAGTATATACTGGATATTCAGTCGCATACAAAGGCAGAATTATAACAGGATATGATAGCGCGCAAATCAAGTTTAAGCAGCTTAACAAAGAGCAAATTGATGCTTATGTTGAGTCAGGGTCACCGCTTGATAAAGCGGGAGCTTATGGCGTTCAAGATGGAATAGTAGTAGATAGTTATACAGGCAGTATGGAAACAATTATGGGGCTGCCTGTTCAGAAAGTAATTTGGACTTGCGAGGAGTTAATATCAAATGAGTAAATATTTAATGAGTATAGATTTAGGAAGCAATAATATAGTGATATGTAATAGTGACGGAGCTGTTTTGTTAAATGAGCCGTCAATTGTTGCAGCTTGCAATCAAAATGGTTCATATGATAATATGGCATTTGGTTCAGAGGCACAAATTTATGTAGCATCTAACAATAATGCACAGCTGATAAGCCCGATAAAATCAGGAACTGTTGATAATAGAAATGCACTTGCGTATTTAATTAAAGGCTGCATTGCTAGATTAGTTCCTAAAAAATTCATCAAAACAACAGTTCAAGCAATAGTTAACGTATCATGCGGACTTAGTAATGTAGAGAAGCGTGCTGTCGAAGATGCTTGTTTAAAGGGTGGCATTAAAGAGCTAGTAATTATCGAGTCACCGCTAGCAGTATCAACTTTAGTTGGTGCGGATGTTAAATTTTTAATTGATATTGGCGCTAGCAAAACAGAAATAAGTATTGTTGGAGAAAATGGAATCCTTAATGGATGTTCTATTGATATTGGCGGTAACACAATTGACAATGCGATTGTTGATTATATAAGTGATACATACAAGTTGCTAATAAGTCCTAAAAACAGCGAGGATATCAAATTAAATATTGGAAGCCTACTAAATAATGACTCATCAACGGTATCAATCAAAGGCAGAGTAGTTTTACATAACACTGCTAGTGAGGTTAAGTTGACGGCTATAGAGTTGCGTCCAATCATTGAGATGGAATTGGATAAAATTGTTAGCGTTATCGAAACGGTATCCATGATGATTCCGGAAAATTACGCAAATGCAATAGTAGCACATGGATTTATTTTAACTGGTGGTGTATCTGATTTGAACGGAATTATAGAATACTTAATTGATAAACTATATATTAATATAATTAAACTTGAAGATCCTACAACCGCAGTAGCAAGAGGTGGTGCTAATTTCTTTAGAGATAAGAAAAGACTTGCAAGATTATTAAATGTAGAAAATCTTAGTATCTAAATTATAAATTTAAAAGTTAAATTAACTTAATAATAACTTCTACTATCTCTCTTAGTAAGCTAAGGGAGATAGTTTTCTTTTATCCATACATATTTTAATAATGATATTACTAAAATGTGCACCATATTCTGCATGCACTAATTTTATAATTGCACGCTAATATGCGTTAAATTTAGTGAGAATGTTTTTTTAATTTGCTTGATAAGCTAGATTGAAGCAAATTATACATAATGCGACAAAAGTTTTGATTATCTATCAAATTATGTAACAAATTACTCAAAAGTTTGTTATATAATTAGTTGTAGAAATTAATAAATACAGATTAAATACTAATGGCAAATTATTTATAATGAAAAAAATAAATAATGAATTGCATGCAGAAAATGACAGAGGAGGATAATAATATGTCTAGAGTTATTGTAGTAACATCAGGTAAAGGTGGAGTGGGTAAATCTACATGCACCGCAAGTATTGGTACAGCTCTTGCAGAGGCGGGCAATAGAGTTCTATTAATAGATGCTGATGTAGGTCTAAATAATTTGGATGTCCTGATCGGAGTGAATGATAAAATAATATATGACATGGCTGATGTGATAGAAGGACGCTGCAGAATCAAGCAAGCGTTGGTATGTTCTGATGATGTTCCTAATTTGTTTATAATGCCGTCACAGCACGCATATACTAGTGAAGATATCGGCATGAAAAACTTCCGCACGCTTATAGATAGATTGCGCGATGGTTTTGATTTTATACTTATAGATTGCCCAGCGGGAATAGAGAGAGGGTTTCATAGAGCGGTAGCGCCTGCGACGGAAGCAATTGTTGTGACAACTCCGCATATTTCATCGCTGCGTGATGCTGATAAAGTTTTAAGCATACTGACAAATTATAAGTTAGACTCAGTAAATATTGTTATTAACCGTATACGCGGTGATATGGTAGTAAATGGTGGGATGATGAGTGCTGATGATATTAGCAGTCTACTTAGATGTAGGACTATTGGAGTCATACCAGAAGATGATAATATACATATTTATTCCGAACTTGGCAGATTGAATAGTAGCGATTACAAAGCAAGGCGATCATTCATATCAATTGCTGATAATATAATATCAGGCAAGCGAAGAATATATGATCCGACTGTAGAGTATCGTGGAGTAATGGGCAAGCTTAAGATAATACTTAGGAGGGCATGATAAATGTCTAGCTATTATGACAAGATGGCGTCAATATTGCATAATGATAAACTGAAAATGCCAAAGCTTGTAGAGAGTGCAGTGAGGTCTGATTTAGTTGCCGCAGCATCGCAGTACATGACTGTCGATAATGACAGAGTGGCAATTAATATCACAACATCAGATGATGGCGAAGTATTAATTGTGGCAAGCATTGTAGGCGTTCAGCTTGCATTTAGAAAAAAATAAAAAGCGGTTAAAAATAATGTAAATATAGGTATATTACCAAACATTTCCTCATAGAGTATTATAGATAATAAAATCCTGAGGAGAGTGTAATATGAAATATGATGATTTTGAAAAAGTAGAGTGCAAAGACTACCCAAACGAAAATATTAGTAAAGAAATGGGTAAAAGAAAGAAAGGTTTTTTAGAGGGAAAAAATACTCTAGACTTAGCTCTTAGCGGTGTTCTATGTGCGACCTCATTCGCATTAGTATTGCTATTTACTAGCGTAATATCACTAGCTGTTAGTGGCGATTTATCGGCTGCTATATCGTCAATTTTTAGCTAGACCTAAAAGTATTGAAAGGTTATAAAATATCTATACATCCACTATATTTTGCACTTTTGCTTTACTATGTAATCATTGGCAAAATATGGATGTTTGCATGTTATTTTGTAGCCGTAATGTTGCATGAGGCAGCACATGCTTTTGCTGGTCGATATTGCGGTTATGAAATGAAGAAAATTGTTTTAATGCCGTATGGAGCAATGATTTATGGCGGAGAAAAATTTCGTGATAAAGAAGGCTTGAAAATTGCTATTGCAGGCCCACTTTCAAGTGGACTATGTGCCTTATTAACGTTGTCAGTTTGCTGGATTGTCCCTGAGTTATATGACAGTCTAAGTGATTTTCTCTCGGCAAATATTATGCTATTAGTGCTAAATCTTTTGCCATGTTTTCCACTTGATGGAGCGCGAATAGTTTTGGCATTATTTACCAATAAAATGAAAGCATTATTTATACTAAAAATACTCGGTATTTTAGTAAGTGTTATAATGATTGCTTTTGGTATTGCAAGCTTTTGGTTTGTGCCGAATATCACTTTAATTTCAACGGGTGCATTTATATTAATTGGTGCATTGTTTGGCAGTAAAAAGGAAGAGTATTATTTTGTTGCAAGCAAGATGAGTTATGCTAAAGATTATGTGCATGGAGTGACGGAGCGGTGTATAAATGTTAGCATAGAAATGCGTGTGTATATTTTGCTCAGATACGTATCTGATAAGTATATTACAACATTCAAAATTGTTGATAAAAGCGGCACTAGCATAATGGATTTTAGTGAAGTTGATGTTCAAAATTTTATACTTAAAAGCAATCCAAGCACTAAGATAAGTGAGATTATTTAGGCGACCTATTAAATTATGGTCGTCTTTTTCATTTAAAAAAATGATTTTTAATATATAAAGGGTGATTTAGCAAAATTTTATTACTTATTTATGCAATATAGTTAAGGTTAAAATTGCAAATATACCATAAAAGCAATAATTGCGACCTTTTATTAATCAATATGATTATATGGTTGATAATATATCGTTAATATGTTATAATAAATTGATTAAATTTTAAGAGGTGTAATATGTATTACGTAGGAATTGATATTGGCGGAATGAGCATAAAAATTGGCTTAGTCAGTTGTGACGGTAAAATTATTAATAATAGAGCAATAGCTACTAATAGCGAGCTTGGGTATGAAGACATGATCAAAAGATCAGCAGACCTTGTATTTGAACTATGCCGCGAAAGCGGAATCAAAGCTGACTCAATAATAGGAATAGGAGTAGGAATTCCGGGGACTGCTGACAGCGGGACTGGCATTGCGACTTCTGCTGTAAATATTGGTTGGAAAAACATTCCAGTTGCTGAGGAATTTAGCAAGTATTTTGATGTGCCAATTATAATCTCTAATGATGCAAATTGTGCTGCATATGGTGAGCAAAAATTTGGAAGCGGAGCAGGTTTCAATGATATAGTATTTATCACTCTTGGAACAGGTGTCGGAAGTGGAATAATTTTAGATAAAAAACTTGTGCAAGGCTTTGCTTGTGCTGGTGCAGAAGCAGGACATATGGTGATACAAATTGATGGCGAGTTATGCAACTGTGGAAGATGCGGATGCTGGGAGCAATATGCCTCAGCAAGTGCGCTTATTAAACAAACAAAAATTGCTATGCAATCTTATCCATTTTCTAAGCTGCATTCAGTAGCAAGCAAGTACGGAATAATTAATGGAAGGACAGCATTTATTGCTGCAAAAGAAGGAGATAATGTAGCGCAAACTTTAGTTGATACATATATTAAATACGTTGCAATAGGCCTTATAAATTTAGCGAATATTATTCATCCTGAATCAATTATAATCGGCGGTGGAATTTCTCATGAAGGTGATCTTTTTATTAAGCCACTTCAAAAGTATATGGATAATAATTTTCATGCAAGCGGAATGTATCCAACAGTCAAAGTGGTTTGCGCTACACTCGGCAATGATGCAGGCATCATTGGCGCTGCTGCATTGGTGATGTAATATGGATAAGAGATTACAAAAGATTTTAACATCAGTAGAAAAACCCGCAAGATATGTAGGCGGAGAATTTAATATGCCTGATATGGACAAGCCTTGTGAGTCAAGGCTATGTTTGTGCTTTCCGGAAATATACGAAATGGGAATGAGCAACATTGGCATGAGGATACTATATCATATGTTAAATGATATGGATAACATTATTTGCGAGCGATGTTTTGCACCATTTATTGACTTTGGAAACGAGCTTTCAAAAGAGGGTGTTCCACTATTTTCGCTTGACACACACAAGCCTTTAACGGAGTTTGATATCGTAGGATTTTCGATTGGATATGAAATGCTATATACAAATGTTTTGTATATGTTAGATCTTGCTGGAATACCGTTTAGGGCGGCAGACAGAGTGAGTTTAGATATGCCAATTTTAATTGCTGGAGGGCCTTGCGTCGTAAACCCTGAACCATTTGCGGAAGTCTTTGATGCTATCATGATAGGTGAGGGTGAGGTAAACTTAAAGCAGTTCACAATTCTTTATAACGAATATAAATTAGCAGGTAAATCACGTGCTGATTTCCTTGCTGCAGCGGGCAAAATTGATGGCGTATATATACCTAGTTTCATTACTCCAATTTATGAAAATGGCAAACTTATGCCGTTTAATACAACTGTCAAAAGGGCAATAGTGCCTGATTTAGACAGTGCATATTTCCCTACAAAAATACTTGTACCAAACATAGAGATAACACATGATAGAGCTGTGCTTGAATTATATCGAGGCTGTAATAACGGCTGCAGATTTTGTCAAGCATGCTTTTTTTATAGACCAATTCGCAGCAGAAAGTTAGACACTTTGCTAGAGCTAGGTAGTGATTTAGTTGCACAAACAGGGTATGATGAGTTATCCCTTTCAAGCCTATCTACTAGTGATTATTATGCACTTGATGAGTTGATAACAGGACTAAAATCTGGTGTATGCAGCAGTACTGTTAAGTTATGTATGCCATCACTTAGACTAGATACTTATAAGGAAGATTTTATGGGTAAAGGTCGTCTTGGTTCAATCACATTTGCACCCGAAGCAGGTAGCCAAAGATTGCGTGATGTTATAAATAAAAACATTTCTGATGATGATATAAGAAACACTATTAAGGCTGCAATTGAGCGTGGGTATAGAGGGTTTAAGTTATATTTCATGATAGGATTACCAACGGAAACTGATGAGGATCTTGATGGAATTATCAGTATTGTGCAGCTAATTCGTGACATGGCAAAAGAGTTCAGTCAGCAAAAGCGACCAATTAATATCACTGTTGCAACTAACGTATTTATCCCGAAACCTCTTACACCATTTCAGTGGGAAAGACAAGTAAGTCGTGAAGAAATGTACTACAAGCAAGACTACTTAAAGCAAAGACTTCAACATATTCGTAACGTACGATACAACTATCATAGTGCATCGGTTAGTATGATTGAAGCAGTGCTTGCAAGGGGAGATAGACGGTTGCTTCCGGTTATAGAAAAAGCTTACGAGTTAGGCGCTAAGTTTGATGGTTGGTCAGAGTATTTCGAGTTTAGAACATGGCAGAAAGCATTTGATGAGTGCGGTATTGGCATGGATGAGTATATGCGAGAATGGGGTGAGTCAGAAGTGTTGCCATGGGGATTTATTGATCATGGTGTAACTGACAAATACTTACTCAGCGAAAGGCATAAGTCTCAAGAAGCAGCCGTAACTGCTGCTTGCCATGATGGAGATTGCCGCAATTGCGGAGCAAATAAATTAGGTAGGTGCTTCAAGTGAAAATAATTAAACACATTAAAAAAGATAGCATTTCGCTAGTATCGCACATTGACACAATGCGAGTATTGCAAAGGACATTGGTCAGAGCGAATATAATAGTCAAGTTTTCTGAAGGATACAATCCGCATCCAGTTACATACACATCGCATCCTTTGCCGTTAGGCGTGCTTAGCGAGTGCGAATATTTTGTAATGTCGAATGATGATATGACATCGGAGCAAGTTTTAGAGCAGTTTAATAATAGCGTTCCAAGCGGAATGAAAGGCATGTACTGTACATCACTTGAAAAAAATCCTAATCTTTGTGCAAAAGTCAATTTATGCGAATATTTTGCACCTACACCGGTTGCGATTAAGTATAAAGATGAGCTTGAAGCATATTCAAAACTAGATACTCACGAGATAACATTCAATTTTAAAGGTGCTATGAAAACGCAAGATATAGCACCGCTAATATACGATATAAAAGTCACTGAACAAGGTATTTACTTTACCATTTCAACAGGAAACCCTAACCTAAGACCAGATAGGCTAACTACTGATATGATGACAAAGTACCCGCTAGAAATCGGCACGAATGAAACAGTAAGAGTTAATCAATTTATTAAAACTGAGGATACAATAATTACTGTTGATGAGTACATAGCAAGTCTTGCAATTAGTGATTAATTGTCTATAAATTGTGCCTAAAAACACAAAACATAGGCAATGCAGCAAAATAATTTTTAAGGATAAGGGGAATTATCTAATGAAAAATATATTAATTGACACTAGCAATCTAGGGACGCGAGTATGCGCAGTAGAGGACGGAATACTTGAGGAATTTTCTATTGAGCAGAATAGTGAAGAAAAATTTGTTGGCAATATATACAAGGGTAAAGTCGTAAATGTCCTTAAAGGGATGCAGGCTGCATTTGTTGATATTGGGCTAGAGAAAAATGGTTTTTTGTATGGTGGGGATATGTGTGTAGATGGCAAACTTGTATCGCATAACGGCACAAATGCGCCGATTGATTTACCGCTAAACCCTGGTGACATTATTATGTGTCAAGTGCTAAAAGAGCAGTTTGGCAGCAAGGGACCAAGGCTTACAATGAACATTTCTCTACCGGGCAGAGTGCTTGTAATGTCACCGCTTGTAAGTCATATTGCGATATCAAGAAAAATTAAGGATGAAGATAAACGCACCGCGCTAGACAAATTAGTTTGTTCAAGCAGGGCAAATGATGCGGGGTATATAATAAGGACAGAGGCGGAGGTTGCAACTGATGAGGAGTTGAAACTTGAGCTTGTGGAGCTTGAAGCTAGATGGGAAAAGATACAATATGATTATGAAAGATGCGGGCAATATGAGAAGTTGTACGGAGAGGATGATTTAGCAGTGCGGGCGGTAAGAGATTTCATAAATCATACAGTAGATAAAGTAATTGTGAATGATGTTGCGACATTAGAGATGATTAAAAGGGAGTTTGCTTATCTATATAGTAAGCGTCCGGAAATGTTTGAACATTATTCAGGAGTCGACTCACTAACAAATCATTATGGGCTAAACACACAGATTGATAAGTTGCTGCACAGGAATGTTGCATTGTCAAACGGTGCATATTTGGTAATAGATAGGACGGAAGCGTTGACTGTTATTGATGTAAATACAGGCAAATATGTCGGCGAAAAAAACTTAGAAGATACAGTATTTGTAACTAATAAAATAGCTGCAAAGGAGATAGCAAGACAGATACGACTTCGCAATTTAGGAGGTATCATCATCATTGATTTTATTGATATGATGGATGATGCACATAAAGAGGAAGTGCTATCAATACTAGAGCAAGAAACAGCTAGAGATAGACTTAAATGCACATTAGTTGGAATGAGCGGGCTTGGACTTGTACAAATCACAAGAAAAAAAATGCGTAATATGATAGATGAAATGCTACTTCAGCCATGTCCATATTGTGAAGGAAACTCATACGTTCACGCAATAGAACACGTTGTAAATAGGATTAAAGATTATTTGCATGAGATATTCAAGGATGATACGATAGTAGCTGTAAAGTTGACCGTAAATCCTAATGTATATAGCAAGCTTTTTTCGCTAAATGTACTAGAGAAGGAATTATGTCTAGAATGGGAAAATATTCGTATATACTTAATTCCTGACCCGCTTTGTCACATAGAAAAGTTCAATTGTGAGAGGATCAGGACTAGTATAATAACATTACCAGATAACGCAAAGTTACTGTATTAAAGGATAATTTATGCAATTTGTGCGAGTATGTATACAGTTTATCTATCAAAATGTTTTATTTTAATGATTCTTTATAAAATGTCACTAATTCATTTGACAAAATCTCGGATATGTGATAACTTAGTTATAGCCGCATAATAAAGGTTTTAAGAGCAAGCGATTGCCACCTGACTTAGCGAGACTGGTGAGAGGAGGTATGTTTTTATGTATGCAATAGTATTAACTGGTGGTAAACAATATAAAGTGGAGCAAAACTCTACTATAAAAGTTGAGAAACTAGATGTTAATGTTGGTGACAATATCGAGCTTGAAGTTTTAATGATTTCTGATAACGGTAAAGTGCTAATTGGTGCTGATGTAGCAAAGTCTGTAGTTAAAGCGGAAGTTTTATTACAAGACAGAGCTAGAAAAATCAACATCTATAAGTATAAAGCTAAAAAGAATGTTAGAAAGCGTCAAGGTCATCGTCAACCATTTACTGCTATTAAAATTATAACTTTAGAGGCGTAATTTTAATGACTAAGATTAGAGTAGTAAAGCAAAACAATAGCATTGCCGAAGTGATATGTGATGGACACACTGGTTATGGTGTAGAAGGCGAGGATATCGTCTGTGCGGGGTTGTCTTGTATTATTCAGACTGCGATACTTGGGTTACTTAAGGTAGCAAAAGTAAAGTTGGACATGGATAGACGTGATAATGATGGTTATATCAGGTTCAAATTACCTGAGAATATGCCTGATAGTACTCGTACAGCAGTAGATATCATTCTCGATACTATGCTACTAGGAGTCGCAGATCTTCATTTAGGATATAAAGATTTCATTGAATTGGAGGTACAATAGTATGTTTATTAATATACAGTTATTCGCCCACAAGAAAGGTGTTGGTAGTTCAAGGAACGGCCGTGACAGTGCGTCTCAAAGATTAGGCGTTAAACGTTCGGACGGTCAGTTTGTTCCAGCTGGTAATATACTAGTTAGACAAAGAGGTACTAAATTCCACCCAGGTAAGAATGTAGGTATCGGAAAAGATGATACTTTATTCGCCTTAATTAGTGGCGTTGTTAAGTTTGAGAGAAAAGGCAAAACAAGGAAACAGGTTTCTGTTTACGCTGCTGAGTAATCAACTTATTAATTTTAAATATTAAACACTTATCTTTAGATAGGTGTTTTTTTTATGCCAAATATAAAGTATTATAAAATAGCATGCTGACAAGCATTTATAACATGCAAATTTTTTTCTAAAATAGCATGCTGACAAGCATTTATAACATGCAAATTTTTTTCTAAAAAAGCAACAAGTTATAATAACTTAAATCATTCAAGTCATATCTACATTACATAATATTGAAAGGTGTCGCATATATTATATAATAGTTAGGAGGTAGATATGAAGTTAGTAGTAATTAAAGGGGAAATTTCAGGTAGTATAATTATAGGTAAAACTATCAAAATTAAGCTTAACAGAAAAGTATTAGGCGGTGAAGTTATACTTGCAAGTAGCGATAATATGAGGTTGTATTCTATTGATAGTGATAATATTGATGTTTCATGCAACTTTGAAGTAGATAGATGTATGATAATGAATAGTGATGGTAAAATGATTGGTTACGGATCTGAGATTGGAAAAGTTAATCGATCAGCCATGCTTGATGCTTATTATAAGGTTAAAAACAGCACAACAAGTTGTAATAATTTTGATGATAATCAATCAGATAACACTAACTTATTAGTAGAAAAAGCTAGTACTACAGCTACTAAAGTAGTAATTGAATCAAGCGTTATGCATGCAGATTTGATTGATAACAAAACTGCTAATGCAGAGAATCAAGCAACTGATTTGCAAGAAAATACACATCTTGATTATGTTAATTCTAGTGAATTTAAACACGAAAATAAGGATGCAAACACGACTAAAGTTAGAGAAGGAATATATATCAAGCCTGATGATAATTACGAAAATGCAGTGCAATTTGCTAGTAAAATAATGAAATCAAAGGAAAAGAAGATTGAAATTAATGCTGAATTTTATGCTACTATTTATAACGATATAAATTCATTATTTGATATCTATCCGCACAATATTGAGCTTGAAGAAGTGGTGTTTGACTCTACTTGGGTTAATATAGAAAGTGATAATGGTAGTGAGTATTCTGTTGGGGTAATCAATGATGATGGAGTGCCGTCCGTCATTGTTTATGGTGTTTTTAAAGAAACATATGTTGATGAGCGAGGTACAATGAAAGGTTACGAGTGGTTGCCATTAGACAAA
>CAMQSU010000014.1 GCA_947037025.1 uncultured Clostridia bacterium
ATTTGATATTGAACAATAATATTACAACAATCGGGGCAAGTGCATTTGCAAATGCGGCATTCAGTGGCGACTTAACATTGCCTACAAGTATTAATACAATATCGGCTAATACATTTAAAAACACAGCACTTACAGGTACATTAACAATCGGAATAAGTGTTACATCAATCGGAGTTAGTGCATTCGAAGGCACGGCATTCAGCGGCGAGTTAGTAATTGATGAAAACATTTCAAATATTGACAGCAGAGCATTTGCAAATGTAGCATTTAACAAAGTAACATTTATGCACGAGGCTGACAGTATAATATTTGGCAGCACAGTGTTTGACGGACTTGCTAGTCCAACTCAAATAATCGTACAAAACCAATTAATGTTTGATGCGTTTTTGGCAGCGTCACATAATATGTCAGACGCTAATCGTGGTGGCGGATATGTAGTTCATCCAATACTTGAGTTTGTATTTGAAAGCAGTGCATTCACTGTTAAAGGATTAATAGCAGGACAAGACGGAGTAACAGGTCTAATTGTTAAAATCCCTGCAGTGTACAATAACGGAATCAACTCAGCACAAGTTAAAATAATCGGAATGGATGCTTTCAAGAGCAATTTAAATGTAGTTGATTTTAATTTTAGTGAGGCGTTAAATCTTGATACAATCGGTGACAATGCTTTCTTTGAAACAGACGCAGCTGGCACATTAACATTGCCTACAAGTTTAACAACAATCGGAGCAAGTGCATTCAAAGCATCAGCATTCACTGGTGAATTAGTATTGCCGGCAAGTTTAACAACAATCGGTGCAAGTGCATTTGATAGTGCAAGTTTTAGTGGTGGATTGATCATTCCTGCAAACGTGACAAGCATAGGCAATCGTGCGTTTGCAAACATAACATTCTCAAGAGTAGAAATGTCACATGAAGCACCATTAACAAACGAGCAATTAGGGCAGCAAATATTCGACAATTTGTCACAAGACACATTAATATTTGTAGCAAGCTATATCGTATATAATGATTATATAGATGCAAGTCATAATATGTCTGAAGGCAATCGTGGAGGAGGTCGACTAGTCGATCCACTACTAGAGTATCAAACAGTTACAGGCGGATATACAGTATTAGGAATATTGCCAGCAGAAGCCGCAACAGCAGGACTTAAAATAGTAATCCCTGCAACTTACAATGACGGAATTAACGGCGAAAACAAAGTAATATCAATTGCAGATAATGCTTTTGCAAATAAAAGCAATGTAGTTGAATTTGACCTTACAAGAGCAGCGAATGTTAAGACAATTGGTGTTAACGCTTTTAGCGGTACAGCAGCTGTACATGAGTTGATAATGCCTGAAAAGCTAGAAACTATTGATGCAGGAGCATTTAAGCAGTCAGCGTTCATCGGCAAATTATACTTGCCATCAACAGTAACAACTATCGGAGCGAACGCTTTTGAAAGTTCTAACTTTACGGGCGAGCTTAAAATCAGTGAACAAGTTACAAGCATAGGTGCACAGGCATTCAAAAACACTAAGTTTGCAGAGGTTGAGCTAATGCATAATGTTGCATTGACAAATGCAAATGTCGGTGCAGGAGTATTTGAAGGAGTATCAAATAAAGTACTAATTCTTGTACAAAACAAAAGTGTATATCAAGCGTACAATGTAGTAGGACACCCAATGTCAGATGAGATTAGAGGTGGAGGTATGATGACTTATGTTATTACAATTACATTTAAGTATAAAGACGAAACAATAGTATATAAAGAAGCTAAGCTCGCAAATATGCCAATGAATTACATCATGGGCGACAACAATGTATGGGCAATTGATTTAGATTACAGATTGCCGGAAGCAGCAAACTGGGGGTTAAGCTTAAGCCATGTTGAGCCAGACGGACATACAAGCGAGGACACGGTATTTGATGACCATACAACATTACTTGAGTTAACTTGTTTATCTGATATAGTGATAGATATTGATCACAAAATAGCAAAAGACTTTACAGGCTTTGGGCTTGAGTACGAAGTGCAAGGATTTGATAAGGCATTGACAGGTTTCCAGTTTAAGTATGTAAGCACAGTAGGCGTAGCATACGAAAGTAATTCGGCACCAGTTGATGTAGGAGTGTACGCAGTACAAGTTACAAGGACAGCAACAAAATTCCATAATGCATATGACACAACAATAGATACAGCACTAACAATCAATGCAGGCGATTACAGAGCAGTAAGCATTGACATAAGTGCCGTTACTGCAAAACCATTTACAGGCAAATCATTAAAGTATAACATTATCGGAACTGATGCACAGCTAACAGGCTACAATATGCACTACACTCTTGATAATGGTGGTTATGATAGTACGGTTGCACCAAGCAAAGCAGGAACTTATAATGTAACAATAACAAGAGATCTTACAAAGCCACACTTTAAGTATAATGAAACGGTTGATGGCGGACTTGTTATTACACCGGGAGTAAATAGTATTACTAGTGACAGTACAGATAACGTAAGTCATGATTCTTCAGCAACAAGCGAAGAGGGCTTTGCTGTTGGAACTAAGCTAATAGTCAAAACAGAGGAAGTATCAAGCAATATAAAACCAAAAGCAGGAATGGCAAAACTAAAAGGTTATGAAGTTAAATTAATGCTAAACGGGGAAGAAGTAACACCTAACGGAATAATCAAAGTAAGATTTAAGGTAAATGAAGAAGTGAAAGGAGTAGATGCTCTTGCAATAACATACATGAAGGATGGAGAGGCAGTACATCAAAATGTCGAAGTTGACTCTAAAGGATACATAACTTTTGAAACAACAGAAACAGGCGCATTCATTATAGCCTTTTCAGGGGAAAACCTTACTATGTATTGGATAGTTGCCATAGGGTCAATGCTATTATTTTTAGGAATAATGACAATAGGATATAACCTAAGAGTTGGCAGAATAAACAAAAAAATTATCCTTTAATTTATGTTATAACGCAAAAGATTAAACAGAAAAATAGTTATAATGAATACAGTTTTAAGCCGTGTAGCAACTTATGCTATGCGGCTTTTTGCTTGCTGGCATGCTATCATAAAGAGTGTATATATCTTATTAATAAATAATGCGTTGATAAATTTGCATAATAAACTTTGCGTGCTCTATAAGTATAACATCTTGACAAATCAGTAATATTATTATATAATGATATAAACACTAATTTGAAAAAGTAATCAATGCTTAAACTGATAATAAGGATTACTAATAAAAAACAAGAGTAAAATCATAGCAATCCAGAACTATACGTTTTCTGGAAAAGGAAATAAAAGGAAATGAAACTAGAATCAATGAAATGTCCTATGTGTGGGGCAACGGTAAATGCGGAAAATGGAATATCATTAGCAGAGTGTCCCGCATGTGGCAGCGAGTATTTTGTCGATGCCGGAAAAAAGATAGCAGACATTGACGAAACGATAGCAAACAGGCTAAAAAACTTAAGGGCGATACAGGCTGTTGCGGTGCAAGCTAACGATATAGGAAGCACGTCAAAGTCATCATATGATATATTGGAGATAGTAGCAGGAGATGGACTATCTCAGTATTACTATGCCTATGCGGAGAATGTTTTAGGTCACAACGCGTATATTAACGAGTACTATGATAATGGCGATGTTCAGTTGACTCCAAGCGGCAAAAGGCGTGTTCTGAGCCATATTTACGAGTACAGTGACTTAAGAGATAGGCTAGATGTAGAAAAGTATATCATGGCGCTAGAAGGGGTCGACAATTCAGCAGAGCTAAGATTATACAAAGCACAGTATGCAACAAGACGAGCGCTTGAGGAAAATTATGATGATATTCCTCGTGATATATTCGTATGTCATAGAAGCACAGATAAACAAGTAGCGGTATCAGTAGTAAGAGAGCTTGAGGAAGATAGCCATACTTGCTGGATATCAACACGAAATCTAAGACCAAATGACACTGTGAACTATTGGGAAAATATAAGAAGTGCAATCAAAAGCTGCTCATTATTCCTAGTGATATCAAGCGAAGATGCGATGATGTCAAAGGATGTTAAAAGCGAGATAAATATTGCAAAATCACTAAAAAAGGATAGATTAGAGTACAAAATAGACGCAAGCACGCACACATCGCTGTTCAATAGTTTTTTTGATGGCAATGCATGGGTAGTAGGCGTTGGAAATACAAAAAAGCAGCTAGCGGATTTATGTATAAGAGCATTTAGAGAAATAGATGCAGGAAACCAGAAAAACAGCAAAATCAATAGTGATTATGGCGTAACAGGAAGCGTAGCAAAGGAAACAAACGATGTTGCAACACTGCTATATGAAGCGGAGAAAAAGTTAAAAACGCTTAATTTTGTTGCAGCAAAATCAATATTAGATAGTATAGAAGTGCAGAAATATGATTGTGCGGAAATGTGGTGGATGAAGTTTTTGGCATCGCATAGAATCGCTGATGACAAAGAGGTAGCAAGAGAGATTGCAGATTACACATCAGACAAAAACTATATAAACGCGATAAACCTAGCAACAGATCAGGAGCAAAAGATAATATGGATGGGGCTAGTGGATCGAGCAAAAGACAATTTATACAAGACGAAAATAGCGGCAACAACAGCAAGTCAAGGATATAATGGTGGCGAGTCGGGGTTTGAGCACACTATCAATGGGGTGGTCGGTTCGGTGCTAGATACAGGAAAGGCTGTCGCAAATAATATGAAAAAAGCTTTTGCGGGAAGCACGCCAAGCTATTATAATGATAATCCAAATAACACGTTTGCAAATACTAGTGCAAATAAAAGGAAAGGTATAAGCAGAAATTGGATTGCATTGATAGTGTTAATATTAATAGTATTAGTGCCAGTAATAATTACAATGGCAGTGTTTATTCCGAAGTATTTTAGTGATATTGGAAAAAGTCAAACAGATCAAACAGAAGAGACAGTCGTAACAATGAAAGGTGTGGATTACCAGTTAAAATCATATTACTATGAAGTTTCTGATATAAATAATTCAACAAAAATCGAGATAGTGAAAAACATCAAAGGCGTACCAGTGTATTTCACGGAAAACGATTTGTTTACTTATAATACTAAAATACAAGAAGTAGTTATTGATGCAAAGATAATAGAGTATCCAATATTTGAGGCATGCTTTGACCTAACTAAAGTGACAGGTGAGGGCTTTGATGGATGGAATGAAATACCGAAAAATGCATACAACATGTGCAGGTCACTAGTTAGTGTGAAAGTCAGTGCCAATCTTGTATCTATAGGCGAAAGTGCGTTTGAAGAATGCGAGAACATGGAAACGTTTGTAATCGGCAGTAGTGTGGTATCTATCGGGAAAAGTGCGTTTGAGGATTGCAATTCTTTATCTTTATATATGCCTAACCACATGAGTACATATAATTTGGGAAAAGGGTGGAATAAATTTATATTAGCTACATATTGGGTGTAAAAAAATACAAGTTACAAATAATAACAAAACACAAGTAGGAATGCGAAATTTCTGCTTGTATTTTCCTATTACAAGATGTTAATTCGATAAGCAAATAGAATAATAAAAAGCAAAAATAATTTACGACTTAATTGTTATAAATAACATAATATTGCTCATAATAATATAAAGATAATCGCAAGTCACTATTGATATATTGCGGAAGTTTTTAATAAAAAATGAGGAGAAATTATTATGGAACAACATGGAGAATTATTAAATTATATTTATCAAAATGCAGAGATGGGAGTTGATACAATTAAGCAACTATTAACTATCGTAGAGGATGAGGATTTTATACAGCAATTGCAAGTCCAATTCAATGAATATAAAGATATTAGCTGCAAGGCAAAAGATATACTTGATGCTAAAGCTGAAAAAAGTGTAGACATAGGAACATTCGCAAAAATCAGAACTTATATGATGATTAATTTTCAGACAATGACTGACAATTCACCCTCGCATATAGCAGAAATGCTTATCATAGGCAGTAATATGGGTATTATTCAGTCAATTAGAAAGTTAAAAGACTATCCAGATGCTTGTGCCGAGTGTACAGAGTTAATGGGGAAACTGCAAAAAACAGAGCAAAATAATATTGAGCAACTGAAAAAATATTTATAAAAAGTAAAATAATATAGCGGAAAACACAACAGAATAATATAAAACATCAGTATCAAAAAAACAATTTGATACTGATGTTTTTTTTGCGTTTATTATATATAATTATGTCATAAAAACAAACAATTTTATAGAAATTTTAGCAATTTAAAATGTAGAATATAAGTAATAAAACAATAGGGTAAAAGTTGAGAAATAATAGCATAATGATTATAATATAATAGAATAAAAATGCAGAATAAAAGTACAGGTTTAATATGATTAATACTGAACAGAAACACCCTTATTTACATGAAAAACTATATATATTTTCACGCAAAATTACTATCTAATTAATCGCATAATATGCTAAAAATATCTGCAAAAATAATCAAGTTATTTTAGCAATGCTGCAAATATATTATCATGAATATTTAGCTAAATTAAAGACGCAAATAGTTATTCTTACATAATGAAAAGTGCAAAAATAAATTGGCGGCTTAATATGGCGTGATTGAGTATTAACTATCAAGGGAAGATGTATTTGCTGTGATGTTGCATATAGACATACTAGCATTATCTATAATTGTTTTAAATGTATAGGTATATTATAATCATAAGGTAATCACATGTAAAAGTATGATGTATTAGATTAAGATGAATGTAGAGCATGTAATCTAACTATAAGTTAAGATCGGATTAAACACTTTTCATCAGCAAATGTGATATTATATATAGATAAATAATGGTTTCATATTAAAATTTGCTATTAAGAGGTGTATTTGTGGTAACCTATTGACTTTTTTTGTAAAATTTGGTATTATGGAGTATAGAACACATTTTACACAAATCGCAATCGTAATGATATTAAGTCATGTATTTTGCGGAAAAGTTATAGAGTGCAAATAATGCAAAGCAAAGCAAATATATGTATCGCATATATTGTAGCATTTAGAGGCGTGCAGAACTATGTATGCATTGTCTACATATAGGAGGAATTATGGGGTTTTTTAAGTCTAAGCAGGAAAAAGAAATGGAACAAAGAATGATAATTAAACGTACAATTAAGCAGTTTAACAAACACATTAAGGAATTGGACGACCAAAAAGACAAATATTTAGCGGCAGCAAAGCGAGCTAAACAAGAGGGTTTGGACGCACAATATAATCTTGCACTATCTGGATTGAAGATGGCAATGATGCAGCAGAAGAAAGCGAAAGAAATGCAGCTTAACTTTGAGCTTGCCTCTCAGATGAAAGATTTAACAAAAGTTACATCAATGTTTTTAGACGGAATGAGTATGCTTAGCAAAGAGATGAGCAAAACGACTAAAGAGATGGATTTTGTAAATGTTCAAAAAGAGTTTGAAAATGCAATCATGGGAGTTGAGCAAGCCTCTGATCAGTTAGAGATATTGATGGATACAACAAGCGATAGTTATAGCAGTGTTGCAAGTCAAGGTTCATCGATTGACGATAAAGAGCTTGAGAAGTTTCTTGAGGCTCAGGAAAGTGAAGAAGATGCACAGTTCGATATAGAGATAGAAAAATCTTTAGCGGAATTAAAACAAAGCATTAAGGAGTAATATATGTCAGCAAGTCAACATTATGAAATGTTCAAGATGTATTATGATAAAGCAATAGAGTACAAAGATAAAGGCGATATGCTATCATGTAAAAAGTTTCTTTTAAAAGCGGTGGAAAAGCTAATTGAGTCGGCTAAAGAAAGCGATGGTTCTGTTAAGCGAAGCCAAATGTTAAGAGCAAAAAGCATTATAGAAATTGCCGAAGGAATTGACACGACGGCTCGCGCTAACTCGCCAAGCAGCGGTGGAGCAAGCAAGTCTGCAAAGCCACGCAATAATGACGGCGGAATCGAGAATCAAGAAGGTGGCGGTGATGATGGGGACGAAGGTAATGAGTTTTTAGCATCAGGAGAAACTGGTATAACATTTGATGACGTTGCAGGATTGCAGGAAGTTAAGGAAGCTGTGAAAAACAGGATACTATTGCCAATGCAATACCCTGAATATTACAAAATGGTCGACTTGAAAGCTGGTGGCGGTATATTAATGTATGGGCTACCGGGAACGGGAAAAACTATGATAGCTAAAGCGATTGCAAGCGAAGTTGGCGGCAATTTTTATCAAATAAAGTGTAGTGATATTGTTAGCAAGTGGTTTGGAGAGGCGGAAAAAAACCTAAAGAACTTATTCGCACAAGCAAGAAGCCATGACAGAGCGGTAATATTTTTTGATGAATTTGAAGCAATCGGAGTTAAAAGAGGCGGAGATTCTAGCGCAATGAACAGAATTGTACCAGAATTGCTAGCACAAATGCAAGGATTCGGTGACAGTAAAGGCACATTGTTAATATTAGCTGCAACAAATAGACCGTGGGATATTGATTCAGCATTGCTAAGACCGGGTAGATTTAATGAGCTGTTATACGTTCCGCTACCAGATTTTGAAGCAAGAAAGTATTTGATTGGTAGAAAGTTAAAAGATTTAGTTCTAAGTGGCGTAACAATTGCAGAAATGGCAACAGAAACGGACGGCCATAACGGAGCAGATTGTAATGAGCTGTGCGATAGACTGAAAATGTGTGTGCTTAGGGAGCTTATAGAAAATAAAAGTCAGGAAATGCTACCAATAACAAGACAGCATTTTGATGAAGTAATTGGGTCAACTGGATCATCTGTACTATCAAGCGACATACAATCACTAGAGAAATTTGAGCAAGATATGAGAAAAAACAAATAAAACAAACCTAAACAGGAGGAATAGAAAATGGGATTATTTAAAAAGGATTTAACAATTAGACTTAATGGCGATATGGGTGAAAATCTTATTGAGAGAGTAAGTCATCAAGCAATAAAAGCGGATACATATGTAATAGTACCAGTAAACACAGAGGCAGTACTAGTTGTAAACGGCACTGATCAACGCATTTTGCAGTCGGGAAAGCATGAAATTGCAAAGCCTAAAGGCGAAAAGAAAATAGATATCGATGTGACATTTATAAACACAGAAGTTAGAATGCAATCGATGTGGGGAACACCATCAAGAATCGAATTTATCGATGGTGAAACAGAAATGCCAGCGTATTTAGGCGCAAGCGGAACTGTTGTTTTTGAGATAAATAACACAATGAAAGTATACAAAAGGCTGCTAGGAACAGGCGGTATTGCTGATGTTAAAGCTTTAATTGCATACTTAAAAAGCACTATATCAGTTAATGTTAAAGATATTTTTGCAAGAAAACTAATTGCGGAAAAGGTTAATTACTTTGATTTAGCTGACAATGTAAAAGAGTTGGCTATCGAGATTAAAGCGGAGCTTATGACTAGTTTTGAAGAGTATGGCGTTGCAATAATCGAGTTTACTGTTGATAATCTTGTATTCCCTGATGAAATCAAACAGATTAGATCGAAGCTAATGGCTGAGAAATATGTACTTAAACAGAAAGGCACTAGCCATGAGGAGTTACGTGCACAAGAGATTGAAAAAGAAACTCAAGAGCGTGAAAGCAATGAGCGCATCACAATCAGTGTTGCAGAGTCTGCAAGACCTATAGTTATGGGGGCGGGCGGGTCATTTTGCGCAGATTGCGGTGTTTCTATGCCAATCGGCAGCAAGTTCTGTTCAAGTTGCGGTTCAACACAAGGCTCAAGCAGAATATGTAAAAAGTGTAACACAGTAGTTATCGCAGGCAGCAATTTCTGTCAAAAATGTGGCGAGCAAGTATAAATACTAGGAGGATATTATAATGGGATTTTTAGCAAGAAGACGTGCAAATAAGCGCGAGAAGAAATTAGTAAAAGTAGCAGATAGAGATAAGCAAGCACAAGCATGTGACAGGATAATCGTACTTGTTGAAATGACAGATAATGCAGATTACAAAAGCACTCTTGAGAAGAATTTAGAGGACATGAAGTTTATTAGTCCATGCAGCACTGCAAGTGCGGAAAAAGCTGAATTAAAGATATTGGCAAAGTTAGACGACATCAAAATAGTACTTAGTAATCCAAGAAAAGATAAGCAGGTAGCGGATGAGTTATTTGAATTAAACGTGCTTATTACTGAGCGAAAAGTTATTACAAACTAGGAGGAATAAATGGGTTTTTTCGATATTTTCAAAAAGAAAAACAAGTTTGATAAAATATCTCGCACTGAAGTAGTAGACTCTATTATTCAGCTAGAGAAACAGCAGGAAAGTGTTGTTGCAAGTGTAGAGGAAAACAATGTTTCTATCAAGGAGGCATTTGCAAAAGGCAAAGCCGAAAAAGATACAAATATGCGAATGTTTTATGCGAAAAACATAGAAAATCTAAAGAAAAGCAATGCAATGGCAGGCAAAAGGTTGCAGTATATAGCATCAAATATGGGTGCAATGTATCAGCTGAAGTCAGCAATGGATGATAGAGAATTTCTGTCAAACAATGCAAATATCTCTCTAAACGAAATGCTTGCAAAGCCAGCAGAACTTTCTAAATTCCTTAATGCAGTTAATGCAAAAAAGATGAATAGTGAAGAAGGTCTTGAAGGAGTGCTTGACACATTTGAAATGGCAGAGTCCGCATATGTGGAAAATGACAGCATCTACGCCTCATCGGAAGGTCAGCAAGATATTCTTGCAATGTTTGATGAGCAGTCAATCAGTGATGACATGGCAGAGTTCAGTGAGGTTCAAAAGCAAGAAGAAAGCCAGTTAGAGTTAAACCCAATAGAAAATAACTGATCACATAAAACATTAGTAGAGGAGTTGTATGAAAAAGAGATTAAAAAATATATTAATAGAAAATGACATAATCATTAAGCAGTATTGTAACGAAGAAGAAACAGCACAATTTGATGAACTCATCGCTAATGGCAAAACTATACCAAGAGAGGTTCAGATTCAAGGTGCAGGGGAAGAAAAGAAATATTTTAGACTTACAACGCCTGATCTTGATAGCGAAGCAACAGATGTAATGCTAAAAGTGATAACGGTTGAAAAACTAAGTAAAATAGAGAAAACAACGAAAATAAACATGTTTATTATGGGCAGTTTCGGTTTTCTCATAACGCTATTCCTACTTATCATTGCTGTGTTGTTGGGCAATATATAATTTTACAACAATATCAAAAAGACAAAAGAAAAAAGATAATTCAAAATACTAAGCACTCATATTTATGAGTGCTTTTTTTGCGAAAGAAAACATAGAATAGTGTAAACAGAATAGTTGCCAAACACAAGCAGACGCCTTGAAACAATGACTGCAACACACATCATAAAAGGTTGTAAAAAATGTTTTATATAATCATAAAGACCTTAAAAAAGGTAAATAAAAACAAGCAAATTTATGCCGAAAACTGAAATAAATACTGCAGTAATTGTAGGAGTAATACAATATATAATAATCAAAGTTATTCTGCAAAATAAGTCAAAAAAAGCAAAAAAACGCAAATTTAATGCAGTTTAGAAGGAGTTTTATTATTAACAATATTTTAAGAACAATATATTAATAAATATAAAAAAGCAAGTAAAAGCAATTTATGCGACCGCTATATTATGCAAAAAATGCTATAATAGTATATATATTAAAGAATAAATATTTATTTATAGTTAATTATCACTTTAAGTATTGACAATCAGTCCGCTGTATGATAGTATATAAAAAAATGGAACTAATAAATTAGGTTGAGGGAAAAACTAATTACATGTTGCATTTAAAAATATTATAAAGATAAATCATATAATATTTAAATTTAGTACCGCATATATGGGGAAATATATAGTGGTGAGAAATGGAAATTACAGGAGGGTATTATGAGCAAAGAAATATCACAATCAAAGGTAAAGCAGATGATTCAAGGCTTGCCGAAATGGGGCAAGCCTTGCGCGGGAAAATCACTTACGCTACGTGAGTGGCTTTTATATGCAATTGGCGGAATGGGCGCAATGGGTGCATCAGTTTTTTTGACGTATTTCACTCTAACACCAGGCTTCTATATAGCAAATGCAATAACTATGGATCCGTACCATTTAGCAATTATCGGAATGATCACATCAGTGGTATCTATCGCGACATCACCGCTAGTTAGTTGGATGATTGACAACACAAATACCAAATATGGTAAGTTTAGACCATATCTTATAATTTTACCGATACCAATCGTAGCGTGTTTTATTGCTCTTGGTCAAGTACTAAGAATTGCTGACTATGGCACAATGCTTATTGTATACGCAGTAGTATTTAACATAGCATTTTTATTAAACAGGATTTACATATTAGCATTTACGAGTTTGGCGCAAGTAATGGCTCCAAGTGCAGAGGAGCGTACGCAACTTATGTCTATAGGTTCGGTGTTCACATCGTTAGGGCCTACAATTGCAACAGCAGCATATCCATTTATATCTAACATGATATATACAAAAGGCGACGTCGATGGAGTTAATACAGTAGCAACTGCTCAGGTACTGTTGCCAATAGTAGTAGCTATATTCTTTGCATTCGGACTGATAATGGCTTTTGGTGTAAAAGAGCGTATGGTAGTAGCCAAAGAATATAAACAGAAACAGAAGTTTTTAGATGGTATTCAAAAAGTAGCAAAGAATAAATATTTCTGGATACATAATAGTTCGGCGGTATTTGGTATTATAAAAATTACTGCATCAACAACATTTTTAATATGGTACTTAAACTTTGTAATTAGTCCAGAGCTAAAAGCGCAGGGGCTAGGTGACTTAGCAGCTATTATGCAATCGATACTAATACTTATAATAGGAACAGCAAGTCTCCCGGGAATGATATTTGCGCCAGCGATAATCAAGAAGTTCGGAAAAAAGAAAGCTATCATTGCAAGTAATTTAGGAATGGCATTATCATTGCTGCCATTAACGTTTATACATAATCCGTGGGCGGGAATATTCTTTATATATTGTACGACAATGTGCGCAGGATTCCAGTTAGTTATTACTCCGGCATTCCAAGCCGAGATAAATGACTATCAGCAGTACAAAACGGGCGATAGGATTGAAGGATTCTTATCACAATTTGGTGGAATGATTGCGTTATCTGTAGGCATGGCGACTGCCCTTATTGCACCAGCCGTGTACAAGTCACAAGGATACACTGGTCTTGATAGTCAGTTGATGGGTGAAAATACAGATGCATTATATTCAATCATAGCAATACTGTCAGGAGTAAGTCTTGTAAGTTGTATTTTAGCTGCAATCCCGTACATATTCTGGGATTTACCAGACAATAAGCACGAAATCATAATGGAAGTTCTTAAAACTAGAGCATTACAGGATGATGGAGTGATTTCTGAAGATGACAGATATATGTTAGAGGAAAAACTAGAGGCTGGTGATTTAACAGCATTACAAGAATACATTATAGAAAACAACATTATTATAGCTACTGAAGACGAGGCAGATGCTGTTGCTTTAGAAACTGGAATTAATGAGTTGAATAATATGTCAGAAACAATGGCAGGCACGGGCGCTCTTCCAAATACTCAAAATATGGGAGTAATGGATTCGGTTGTCATGGGTGATTCTGTTTTAATTGATGCTGAAGATGATGATGCTGATGCAGAGAAAGATGCAGAAGTCGACGAATCAATAACAGATAATCAAGTAGAAGATAAAACAGAATTAGATGATACTGATGCTAAAGCAGAAGATAAGTCTAACGAAAAACTTAAACACTAATTAAACAATAATAACAATAAGAGCGACGATTTTATCGTCGCTCTTATTGCATGTAATACCAATGTAGTGGTAATAAATTCAAATACAATAAATATATAAGGCAAATACCCGCTGTAAGCTTTAAGCTACAGCGGGTATTTAATATCGATAGGTATAATAGTAAAACAGATAATCTATTCGCTATTATTTAATATTGCCAGGTTTTATTAGTTTTTTAATGAAGAATAATTTCTAACTAATTGAGTGTACTCATCAAGAGTAGCATCCTTACGAAGTTTATTATATTCCGTCAGACTTCTTGCAGTTATCGCACTAAGAGCAATAAGAGCGATGATATTAGGAATAACCATAAGACCATTCATAAGATCTGATAATGTCCAAACTAAGTCTAGCTTTAGGAAAGAACCAATCATCAGAAACACAAGAACAAGTATAGAATAAGGAATAACAGATTTTTCTCCAAACAAGTATCTTACATTAGTAACGCCAAAGAAGTACCAAGCGATAATTGTTGAGAATGCGAAAAAGAATAAGCATATTGCTATAAAAAAGAATCCAAAATCGCCAAATACACTTACAAACGAGTGTTGAACAAGTTTAATTCCTACCATGCCTTCTTGACCTACAAGTCCACTTGATAATAGAACTAAAGATGTTAAAGTAAGAACGATAAAAGTATCAATTAAAACACCCATCATAGCAACTGTGCCTTGTTCTGCGGGGTGTTTAACCTTAGCAAGAGCATGCGCATGAGGGGTAGAGCCCATTCCAGCTTCATTGGAAAAAAGACCACGAGCAACACCAAAACGCATTGCCTTCATAACAGTAGCTCCTGCAACACCGCCTACAACAGCCATCGGATTAAATGCACCGACAAAAATTGAAGAAAATGCAGACCCAATAGTTTGATAATTAAAACCAAGTACGACAACAGCGCCGGTAATATACAAAATAGCCATAATAGGAACGACTTTTTCTGTAAAGCTAACAATCCGTTTAGCGCCGCCGATGAATATAATAGATGCAAAGAAAACAATTATTATTCCATAACCCCATTTAGGTATCTGAGGGATTGCAGTACTAAAAGCGTCCGTAATTGAATTTATTTGCACCATGTTACCGGCAATAGGAAGTGCAAGAATAATTAGGATAGAGAATATACAAGCAAGCACTTTGCCAAATTTCCCCTTAAATGCACCTTTTATGTAACAAACAGGGCCGCCGACTACTTCGCCATTAATAGTACGTCTATAATGCTGCGCCATTGTAGCTTCAGCAAAAATAGTAGCCATACCGAATAGACCTGAAACCCACATCCAAAAAATTGATCCAGCTCCACCCATAGTAATTGCGGTTGCAGCCCCTACAAGATTACCTGTTCCAATTTGAGCGGCAACAGAAGTAGCAAGTGCCTGAAAAGGCGAAAGTGGTAAATCAATTCTAGAGCTTTTTATATCTTTATACTTTTCTCCGCTACGAAGGCGAGTATAAGTTGATTTATATCCCACTGGCTTAGGTCTACGCTTAAAAGTCGTTTTAAAGCCTAGCCCAATATGGGTAAACTGCACACCTTTAAGCCTGATTGTAAAAAATATACCAGAACCTACCAAGGTAAAAAGTAATATGTAGTCCCATACAAAAGTGGTTATTTTAGTAAGTATTTCCACTGTGCCTCCTTGCTGCATGTAAAAGTATTTTCACGCAAATTAAATTAGTTATATTAGGATGATAGCACAAAGTGCTGTTACAAATACACAATATAAATGGCAGAAAGTGTATTTTTAACCCTTCAAATCAGCTATAAAGTATTTACTATTACATTTTACATTGTTTTTAACAATTTTACAAGCAAAAAGCACACAATATCGACAAAAAAGTATAATAATTTGCTATTGTAGTAATATTATAGAAGAAAAATAATGAATTTGGATGATAATGATAAGTGAAAGCACTAATATTGCGTAAATATTAATTAATAAACAGTATTATGAAAAACTTTCATTTGTTAGCATTTGGCGTCAGCAAAAAAATAATATTTGATTGCAGAGTATGGTCTTCAAAAAGTTATATCGACAATGCTTTATATTATTTGCATTCAAATTTAATAAAAAATCAATAAGAAAACAAAAAAAATGGTGCTAAAGCATGTCAAAATTAATATTAAAGCATGCAAAATAATTGATAAAAACTAGCAGCAAACAATGCAAAAACATGCGAAATATATGCAAAAATATACAAGAGAAAACTCTGAAAAATATCCTATTTGTCTAAATATTGATTAGCATTTTTAAGCTGTATAATAACAAAAATTTTGCTGATTAAGTGGAAAAAATCTTGCCAAATTATGTGTAATAAGTGAGCAGAAAAATACAGAAATATCAATCTAATAATAATATATAAAATATTTTATATGGTTGTAATAATATCGAATAAAAATGTATAATTTACCGCAAAAATAACGCAAAAAAAGCAGTTAAATAAAATAAAATAGCATATTAAAATGTAGAAAAGACAACAATAAATAGCAGAAAAATATTATTAAAAATAAAAATTAAAATGCTCAAAATATATAAATATTCACCTGTTTAATGTTAAAACAGTATATAATATGGTAATAGTAACAATAAAAACAATAAGAAAATATAAAAAATAATCAAGTAATAATAGCTAAATGTAAAGAAACAAAAAATGATTATCGGGAAACAAAAATTATTCAATTTGATATAATAAACAAGCAATAAAATAAATATATTATTAAATTAAATAATAAAAAGGATTACTGAAATAGATAGAAAAAACGAATCAAATATAGTATTATAATTTTGCAATATATTATATGTTATATAATCCATGGAGAGCAAATAATGCAGAAAAAAGTTGGTATAATTACATGAAAAAAATATCAATAATAAAAAAGCTTTTGCATAAAAATCACTTATTAACAAAGACTAACATTAAGATAAATATAGGAGGTATTATGAAAACTACTGTACAAGTTCCTGTTGAGGTGTTAGTTAAATATAGTGAGTTAGGACAAATTACCCCGCTTAAAATATTTATACAAGGTGATCTTTACTTAATAGATAAAGTCTATAAGCAACAGATGGTAACTCCACGTGGCAGTTTTGGTTCGGCGCTTGAATATAATTGTTTAATTAAGGGGAAAATGAAGAAATTGTACTTTGATAGGTATAACAATAAGTGGTATGTAATTAAAGAATTTGAAGATGATTAATTTATTACCATATCGTTAATATCTAAAACTTAGTATAAAACGCTTGATAATTGTAATATTTGTGTTATAATATTATAATAAATGTAATTATTAATAATAAAAGTTATAATTGGGGGCACTATGAAAAAAACCAAATTGATTGCAACTATCGGACCATCTAGCAATAGCAAGGAAATTATTACAGAAATGGCAAAGTCAGGAATGAATGTTGCACGTATTAATATGAGCCATGCTAATCATGAGATACATGAGAATAATATCAAGTTAATTAGAGAAGTTAGAGATGAGTTAGATATACCTATCGCAATCCTAGCGGATACAAGAGGCCCGGAAATTAGGCTTTTAAAGTTTAAGAAAGGTATTGTTGAATTAGAGACAGGCGATAAATTTAAGTTTTCATATGAGGAAGTTCTTGGCGACAAAAACCAAGCAAGCATTACATATAAGGATTTGTATTTGTACGTAAACACTGGCGATTCTATATTGTTATGTGATGGACTAATCAAAATGCAAGTATTAAGCGTTGAGAATAAGGATATTAACCTAGTTGTCGTAATTGGCGGCATGGTTAGTGATAACAAGTCTATAAATGTGCCGGGAATAGACTTGCAATTGCCATACCTTAGTGAGTCAGATAAAAGTGATTTGATATTTGCAATCAGTCAAGATGTAGATTTTATCGCAGCATCATTTGTATCAACAAGAGAAGATTTACTAATGCTAATTGCATTTATCGATGAACATGGTGGCAAAAACATCGATATAATTGCTAAAATAGAGAGTGCAAAAGGTGTTGATAATTTAGAGGAAATAATGACAAGTTGTCAGGGAATAATGATAGCAAGAGGCGATTTGGGAGTAGAGATACCTTATGAAAGGCTACCTCAGCTGCAAAAAAGCATTGTTAAAAAAGCTCGAGAAGCAGGCAAGAGAGTTATTGTTGCGACAGAAATGTTAGAGAGTATGATATTTAGCCCTCGCCCAACAAGAGCGGAGACTAGTGACGTTGCAAATGCGGTATATGATGGAACAAGTGCGGTAATGCTAAGCGGCGAAACTGCTGCAGGACGACATCCGGTAAAGGCAGTAAAGACAATGGCGGATATTGTTGAGCATACTGAGCAAAATATTCATTACAAAAAGAGGTTCAATAATCAGGATTTCAATATTCTGAATATTGCAGATAGTATAAGTAGTATTGCAGTAAAAGCATCTTACGATATAGAAGCGGATGCAATTATTGTTGTTACAGAAACTGGAGCAAGTCCAAGAATGGTAAGTAGATTCCGACCAATCAGCCCAATATATGCAATTGCCCACACAAAAAAAGCATATTACAAGCTAGCATTGAGCTGGGGAGTTTTCCCAATATTTAAGGAGAGTATTGATTCTTTTGAGGAGCTTTACAATGACTCAACTGTTATTTGTAAAGAGAGAGGTCTGCTAGCTACTGGAGACAAAGCAGTCTTAGTTGCAAGCACGCATATCGGTAGAACAGGCGCGACAAATATAGTTAAGATTCAAGTGGTAGATTAATTTACTACTCGCAAGATAAATGATAGTTAATTATATTGTGCAGAATATGCGTTATATAGTGATAAATATTAAACATTAATATAATGATATAAAATAAAGCATATATATTCTTATATAATATATATGATATATATATATAAATAAAGCAAATAGTAGCAGGCTAAATTTAGCCTGCTACTATTTTTTGATAAAACTTTATGAATAACTGCTAATTGTTTACATTAATATAAAAAAATGCGCAAAAAAATAACCACAGTCTAAACCGTGGTTATAATAAAGTTTTTAGCAAACTTATCTTCTGTCTCCGCCAAAAGAGTTATTACGGCTCTTCTTAGCTTTTCTACAGTCAGGGCAACGCATTGGAGCGTTCTCAAAACCTTTCTCTGCGTAAAATTCTTGCTCACCTGCAGTCCAAACGAACTCACAGCCACAATCTTTACAAGTTAAATTCTTGTCTTCCATAGTTATATACCTCCATTAAAAATTAGAAAGTTGATTAAATATCCTTAAAATGGAGTAACTTGATCGTGTTTCTATATATATTATATACTTATCAAGCGAGTATGTCAACTACAAATGCAAAATAATTTATTTTTTTTCAATAATAGCAAAAAAATGCAGATATTTACCAAAAAACGGCTAAAAATTATTGAATATTTTGCAGAAATAACCATAAGTTATGCAATTGTAAAGTTAATTTAGGGTATTTACGAATGCAATATGTAATTTCAGGTATAAATATTAGTCATTAGCAGCATAGATTATTGATATAGTGGGGAATGCCATGATTGACAACGCAAGATTCCTGTGATATAATAATGAATATAAAAAAGTTAAGGAGCATTTATGAAAAATATTATAGAAATTAAACATCTTAAAAAATACTATGGCGAAGTAAAAGCGGTAGATGATATAACATTTAATGTAGAGCAAGGCAGCTTGTTTGCTTTTTTAGGTATTAATGGTGCAGGAAAAAGCACGACTATAAATATTCTATGTACATTGCTTGACAAAGATTTAGGAAGTGTGATCATCGCCGGACATGATCTGGATACAGAGGCTGATGCAATTAAGCACAAAATCGGCATTGTGTTTCAAGAGACAGTGCTTGATGGTTCGCTAAAAGTTTTGGACAATCTTAAGTGCAGGGCGAGTTATTACGGCATTAGAGGAGAAGCATGGAAAGCAAGATGCAGCGAACTTATTAAAATGTTTGATTTATCAAGTATAATGAATCGGAGATATTGTAAGTTATCAGGCGGACAAAAGCGTCGTGTTGATATTGCAAGAGGACTGATTAATAAGCCTAAGCTACTTTTTCTTGATGAGCCTACTACCGGACTTGATCCAAAAACTAGGCAGTCAATATGGGATATTATATATAGTTTGCAGTCAAGTGAGGGGATGACAATATTTTTAACTACTCACTACATGGAGGAGGCAAACAATGCGGATCGTGTGGTAATCATAAATCAAGGCAAAATTATTGCCGATGATACGCCTGCTAAACTTAAGACGAAGTTTTCTGGAGATTATATCAAGTGGTACACGAGTGACAGTGAAGAGATATCTAGCATATTAGATTATGAAAAAATGGAATATACATACAATAGTAATTGTTACATTATTAGCGTCAACAATATTAAAGAGGCAAAAGAGTTCATTGCGAAGTATGATGCCTTACTAGTAGATTTTGAACTTATAAAGGGAAACATGGATGACGTATTCCTAAAGGCTACTGGTGTAGCGTTGGAGGTGTAATATGAAGATTAACACAAAGCAAATCGGAGATGATCTTTATTCTTTTAATATGATGACAACAAGATGTATAAAGTTGTTTTTCAGGGATAAAATGAACGTTATGTTTGCACTTCTATCGCCAATGATCGTATTGGTTTTGTATGTGCTATTTTTAGGAGATATGCAGCTAGAAACAGTACAAACTATGTTAAATGCACAACTTGAAAATACGCTTGGCATGCAAAACGGAATAAGCGATTCGGTTATAAAGGGCTTTATCGATAGTTGGATGGTGTCGGGCGTGATCACTGTTGCGATAATAACTGTTTCACTATCGGCAAATAATGTAATGGTAGAGGACAAGAGCAGAGGCGTTCTTGCAGATGGAATTGCATCACCAGCTAAGCAATGGATAATAAAGTTGAGTTATTATTTCTTTAATTTTGTAGTGACAATATCAATTGTTGGCGTTGCATTATGTGCATGTTTTATATATTTAGCTGCAACCGGCGGGTTTTACATGACAGCTAGCGAAGTATTTGCACTTATCGGAACAATACTATTAGGATCGCTATCAGCAACAAGTGTAACTGTATTCATATCAGGATTTTTCAAAAATAATGCAACACTAGGAGCCTTTGGAGGAATTGTAGGAGCTGGCATAGGTTTCTTGACGGGTGCCTTTATGCCAATGAGCATTATGCCAAGCTTTGCAAGAGGAATATCAATTTTTGTTCCTGGAAGCCATACAGGCGGTATTATAAGAAATCTTATGATGAATGGGGCACTAGAAAATATTGGTAGCAGTCTACCTAAAGGGATTCCAGAATCAGTAGTTACAGCAATCACAGAAAATTTAGCAGCAATGTATGATTTTAAACTTGATGCTTTCGGAACAATGATTGGAATATCAGATATGTTTATAGTATTAATAACAACAACTATTGCAATGGTTATAATCAGTTTCGGTTATAGTTACGGAAAAAAAATATATAATAAAAACAAAAAAATAAAAGCACAAATATCTGCAATAAATGATAAAAACAAATAAATATATCAGCAGAATAACTGAAAAAATACTAAAAATGTCAGGTCAAAATCAATCGTTATACGCAGAAAATACAGGCTAAACAATGAATAAATAAATATTAAAACAGCAGTCAATTTTGTAATTGAATGCTGTTTTTTTCGTCCTGTTTATGTGTAAATTTCAGTTTGTTAAAATAAAACAAAAGCAAGTGAATTAATATATCAAAAAAGCAAAATTTTACAATATATAATATCAATTATAACAACGCAATTAGCAATACAAAATTAAGTATATAATCACTTAAATATACTAATAAAAAATATGCAGATAATCACGCAGAAATATACGATATCATATAATGTAATAAGGGCTATATATATGACATAAAAACTTTAAAAATATTTTTTATAGTAAAGTCATATTTGCATTGTAGGAGGAAAGGATTATGGAGCAATATATCGAGCTTATATGTGTGCCAATGATGACAAGTGTCATTTATACGCTAATTAGTGTGTTAAAACACGCTTTTAAGAGTAGTGAAATATTTGAGAGATTGATACCTCTACTAGCGCTACTTTTTGGTAGTGTAATAGGAGTAATATTATATTTTATAATGCCAGAAATGCTTATGGCAGAAAATATATTTATAGCTATATTAATGGGCGCAGCAAGTGGATTATCTTCTATAGGATTTAGTCAAATGATTAAGCAGATTCCAGCAGGAAAAAAGAAGAAAAATATCCACAATAATGAAAGTGAAATTGAGCCAAAAATTAGCAAGTTTGAGGACGTACTTTTATATGATATTATAGAGCAGAATAACATAAAAAAAACGAGCGAAATAATATCAAATAATTATAATAGAAATCTCTCTTGCAAAATTAATAATGAAAGCATAATCAAAGATGCTATAATAGATGAAATAAAACTACAAATTGTGCAAGACGCAAAAGAAGAAACTGCGGAAAAACACAAAACGAAAATGCTTGCAAAAGAAATTAAAAATCAAATAATGCAAGAGATTGCTGATGATAAATAAAGTTTCAAATATTTATATAAAACAATTTATTTATCAGTAGAATTATTTTGATTTAAGAAGACAAATAATAAAATATTATGGAGTATTTATTTAGTTAAATATTCCATTTTTTGCCGCGGAAAAACCTTTTGTATATAGCAAATATAGCAAAATAATAAATAGCAAAATAAAGCAAAAAAAACACGATTATGCAAGTCTAGTATAATATAAAATTGTGCACAGAGAATAGAATAAGCAGAAAAGTAGCATAGCAAAACATTACATTATATAACAAATATTAGATTAAAAGTTTAAAAAATGTCAAATATAAGCAAAATTTGACAAAAAGAAATATTAAGCTTATCATTATAGTTAAAAGTATATACTATTTATATATAAAGTGTTTACATGAAATAGGTAGTTGGAAATATAAAAACATGGTATTCTAGAGGTATATATGATAAAGGATAAATGGTGATAGCATGGTAAGCAAAAAGCTGCTAATTACGGTGGCAAGCCTGTTCGCAATTGCTGCAACAACTCTAACAGGGTGTAGTAGCATACCAATGCGCGGTGGCGATGAATGGAAAGCCCTATTTTACACAGAAAAACCAATGTTGGGCGAAGAATTAACTGTTGAGAGCGGAATTGTGAATGACGAAGGTTGGTACGCAACTCTAATAGATGATTTTAATGGAAATGAGCTTGACCCAGAAATTTGGGAGCCAATAGCACATGGAAAGAGAAATTCTGAGTATTGGTGTCCGCAAATGTTATCTGTCGTAGATGGCAGAGCAATAATAAAAGCGGAAAAGCTAACCGATCATCAGTGTGAAGTATGTCCAATGTCGGGCAATTTTACAGCAGGAATGCATACAAAACAAAATTTTGAGCAAGCATATGGATATTTTGAGGCTAGAATCCGAGTTCCTAGAGTATCGGGCGTGTGGTCAACTATGACAGTACAAAGTCCAATGGCAAGTAGTACAGGTAACGGCGGACGGGACGGGGCAAAGATAGATATATTTGAGTCAGCGTTTTACAATGGCAACAATGCAGAAGTAGGACATGCTGTGCACTACGATACAAAAGCGCGCAGAGATAGCTATATCCAGAGAATCAGCGAAACTAAAGGCAATCTATATTTAGATTATAATACATATTCATTATTATGGACACCGAAAAGTTATGTTTTTTACGTAAACGGAGAAGCTACATGGGGGACTGATTTTGGTGGGGTTTCAAGCGTGAATGCGTATATCAGCATAGCAAACGAGATTATAGGAGATAATATCCCTCCATTCGAGCAGAAAATGTCACCATTTAGTACAACAGGAGCTGCCGAGATAGACTACGTTAAGGTATATCAAAACAATAAGTATAAGAAAGTATATTGAAGAAATAATGACAAATTATAGTTTTTAGTATGCACAAATAAAATAAATAGCAAATAATTCAATAAAACATGACAAAAGCGACCGCCTTGATTTTTCAAGGCGGTTTAGTCATAAGCACACGTTTAGAGGGCATGCAGGAAACAATATACAAAACTTTTCAAATTGTATTGAATTATGCGTAGAAATGTGGTATAATACTACCTAATAAAGGATTGTGCGCTATGAAAAGCGAAAGCAATCAGATATTGTAGCAAAATAGATGACAACGGAGGAAATTACACAATTTTCGATGATAATGAGAGGTGATAGATTATGAAAATTAATGGATCGAGACTTTTAATAGAATCGCTTGTTGAGCAAGGCGTTGATACAATCTTTGGATATCCGGGCGGAGCGGTAATAAATATATACGATGCGCTTTACGATTGCAAAGATGTAATCAATCACGTTATAACTGCTCATGAGCAAGGAGCTGCGCATGCAGCGGACGGATATGCGCGAGCAACGGGAAAAACTGGAGTTGTACTAGCAACATCAGGCCCGGGAGCGACAAATATCGTCACAGGAATTGCTACAGCAAATATGGATAGTGTACCTCTAGTTGCGATTACAGGCAATGTTCATTCTGCACTAATCGGACTAGATAGTTTTCAGGAAGTAGATATCGCAGGAATAGTAATGCCCATTACAAAGCATACATTTGCAGTGCGAGATATAAATAAATTACATGACACAATACGCGAGGCGTTTAAGATAGCCGGCAGTGGCAGACCGGGAGTTGTATTAGTAGATATTACTAAAAATGTAACGTCAGACACTATCGACTATGAGCCAAAACCTATACTTCCATTAACACCTAACCCAGTAATCGACATGGCAAAAATTAAGAAAATTGCACAAATTATTAACCAAGCGGAAAAGCCAGCGATATTATTTGGTGGTGGAGTACTAATATCAAGCGCGGAAAAACAGTTGACGCAATTATCTAAACTAGCAGATATTCCATGTACGCACACGTTAATGTCAGCGGGAGTCATGAGCTATGGCGAAAGACTAAACTTAGGGCTTGTCGGAATGCATGGAAGCATGTCAGCAGGACTTGCAATTCAAAACTCTGATGTAATGATAGCGATAGGCACAAGATTTTCTGATAGAGTTGCGACAGACAAAACAAGATTCGCACCAAAGTCTACGATAATACACATTGATATAGATGAGGCGGAAATTAATAAAAACGTAGTAAGTCATATCGGAATTGTCGGGGATGTAGGGGATGTGCTTGATGCACTGATACCGCTCATCAAAAAAACAGTTAGAGCAAAATGGATAGCGCAAATAGATAAATGGAGAGAAGGCGACTATAAGCCAGTTAGCAAAAGCGGAGTACTAAGACCGCATGAGATAGTAGAATGTATATCGAAAGCAGTCGGCGATGATGGAATAATCGTAACCGATGTAGGACAACATCAAATGTGGACAGCTCAGTATAGCAAGCGAGTAAAGCCGAGAAGTTTCTTAACATCAGGCGGGCTTGGAACAATGGGATACGGATTAGGCGGAGCTATAGGCGCGCAAATGGCTTGTCCAGATAGACGAGTTGTACTAGCGACAGGCGATGGTTCATTCCATATGAACATGAACGAAATGTGTACAGCGGTCAAAAACAATCTACCGATAGTTGTAGTTGTATTTAATAATCACGTTCTTGGTATGGTAAGACAATGGCAAACGGAGTTCTATAACAAGCGGTATTCGGAAACTAGTATAGATAGATCGACAGATTATGTAAAACTAGCGGAGGCATTCGGCGCAAAAGGATATAGAGCGAGCACGGCAGAAGAGTTGCAAATTGCAATGACGGAAGCATTCAAGAGTGGCAGGCCATGTATAATTGACGCGATAATAGATAAAGATGAAAAAGTATTGCCAATGATACCAGCGGGCAAAATAGTTGATGAAATAATTTTGAAATAGATATAAATATTTGGAGGATAGGAAAAATGGTAAATAAGTTTTATGATAAAGATTGTAATGTTAAGTTGTTAGATGGCAAGACAGTTGCTATAATTGGTTTTGGCTCACAGGGTCATGCACACGCAATGAATCTTCACGATAGCGGAGTAAATGTAGTAGTCGGCTTGAGAGAAGGCAGTGCACATACAGCAAAAGCAACAAAAGCAGGAATCAAAGTATTACCAGTAGCAGAGGCAGCTAAAGTTGGCGACCTAGTAATGATGCTAGTACCTGATGAGCTTTGCGCAGATATCTACAATGCAGATATTGCACCAAACTTGCAAAAAGGCAACGTATTAATGTTTGCACACGGACTAAGCATACACTATAATTTAATTCAGCCTAGAGCGGATATAGATATTATCATGGTAGCACCAAAAGGCCCTGGACATACAGTAAGGACACAATATGAGGAAGGCCGTGGCGTTCCATCACTAATAGCAGTACATCAAGATTTTTCTGGCAAAGCGAAAGATTATGCACTTGCATATGCTAGTGCAAACGGCGGCGGACGTGCAGGAATACTTGAGACGACTTTCCGTCAAGAAACTGAAACTGACCTATTTGGTGAGCAAGCAGTACTATGCGGCGGAGTAACAGAGCTTATGAAAGCAGGATTCGACACATTAGTTGAGGCAGGATACGAGCCAGAAATGGCATACTTTGAGTGTATTCATGAGTTAAAACTAATTGTTGACCTTATCAATAGCGGCGGATTTGGAAAGATGAGATATTCAATATCTAACACAGCTGAGTATGGTGATTACCGTACTGGCCGCCGTCTAATCACTGATGAAACAAGATTAGAGATGAAGAAAGTTTTAAGAGAGATACAGGACGGAACATTCACAAGCGAGTGGATGACAGAGAACAAGAGTGGCGGTTGCGCTAAGTTCCTAGCTACACGAAGACTTGAGGCAGAGCACCCACTTGAGAAAGTTGGAGCGGAGCTTCGTGACATGATGAGCTGGCTTAAAAAGTAATTATATAATAAAAGCCGCTTGCCTAGTTTGGCTAGCGGTTTTTTTATTTATAAATAAACATAAAAAATAAAAAGGTATCTAGCAATTATAACGATTGAATAATGACATATAATAGATATAAAACTATTATAAAACATATAAAGCATAAAATACATGATATATTATAAAAGCGGATACTAATCCGCAAGAAAAAGGAGTTTTACACATGGCACTAAGGAGCAAGTATTTAACAAGCGGAGCAGCTACGGCACCACAAAGGTCATTATTATATGCGTGCGGATTAACTCGAGAGGAGTTAGACAGGCCACTAGTCGGAGTGGTATCAGCGCACAGTGATATTGTACCAGGACACATACACTTAGACAAAATTACAGAAGCGGTAAAAGCGGGAATACGCATGGCAGGCGGCACGCCAATCATGGTACCTGCAATCGGAGTATGTGACGGAATAGCAATGGGGCATATCGGAATGAAGTACTCACTAGCATCACGCGAGCTTATCGCAGATAGTGTGGAAACTATGACGATGGCGCATTGTTTTGATGGATTAGTGCTTGTACCTAATTGCGATAAAATTGTTCCAGGAATGGTAATGGCAGCATGTCGTATGAACATCCCCGCGCTTGTATGTAGCGGAGGTCCAATGATGGCAGGCTGTGTTGGCGGAGAAGAAGTTTCATTATCTAAAATGTTTGAGGCAGTCGGAGCGCACAAAGCGAATCTTATTGATGATGCAGCATTGCTAGAATATGAAACTAAAGTTTGTCCAACTTGCGGCTCATGTAGCGGAATGTATACAGCAAATTCTATGAACTGTTTATGCGAGGCAATAGGCATTGCATTACCGGGAAATGGCACAATACCCGCAGTCGCAAGCAGCAGAATTGCACTTGCAAAACATGCAGGCATGGCGATTATGGATTTAATTAATAACGATGTAAAAGCAAGAGATATTATCAATGAAAAATCTATCAGAAATGCACTATCATGTGATATGGCACTAGGCTGTTCTAGTAATAGCGTATTGCATTTACTTGCAATTGCAAACGAAGCGGGATTCCCTCTTGATTTAAATATTATCAATGAGATTAGCAATGTCACACCTAATTTATGTCATTTAGCACCGGCTGGAAATACACATATGCAAGATTTGAATGCAGCGGGCGGAGTGCAAGCAGTAATGAGTGAGCTTGCAAGAGTAGGATTAATTGACACGACTGCAATAACAGCGACGGGCGCAACCATTGCTGATAATATTGCAAATATTCACTTAACGGAGTTTGGGACAATCAGAAGCATAGACAACCCGTTCAGCTCTAATGGCGGTATAGCTATTTTGTGGGGAAACATTGCACAAAAAGGTTCGGTGGTTAAGCGTAGTGCTGTAGCAAAAGAGATGCTAACGCACAGCGGGCCGGCAAGAGTATTTGACAGCGAGGAGCAAACTATTGAGGCGATTTATAATGGCAAAATAGTAGCAGGCGATGTTGTTGTAATAAGGTATGAAGGGCCAAAAGGCGGACCGGGAATGAGAGAAATGCTTAACCCAACATCGGCACTTGCGGGTATGGGCTTAGATAAAAGCGTTGCACTAATCACGGACGGAAGATTTAGCGGTGCATCAAGAGGCGCATCGATAGGTCACGTTGCACCAGAAGCGGCAATGGGCGGAAATATCAGTTTAATTTACGAGGGAGATATTATTACAATAGATATCCCAAACAACACAATAAACGCAGAAATAACTGACAAAGAGTTTGCAGCAAGAAGAAAAGTGCACGTAATGCCAGAGCCAAACATTACAACAGGATGGCTAGCAAGATATGCAAAGCTAGTTACAAGTGCTGATCAAGGAGCAATATTAAAATAAAACAATTAATATCGGCAGCTAAGGTTAGTGATAAGTCATTATTACTGATATAATCAAGAATAAAGGATGAAATAAATGTTAACATTAGACAAAGTGTATCACGCGGCATATGTGTTAAAAGATAATATTAGGCAGACTGACGTTATTTTAGCACCCAATTTAAGGAAAGGTGCAGAGATTTATCTAAAAACTGAAAACTTGCAAATCACTGGTTCATTCAAAGTGAGAGGTTCATATTATAAGATTTCACAGTTAAATGAAAAGGAGCGTGCAAAAGGAGTTGTCGCATGTTCTGCCGGAAACCATGCGCAAGGCGTTGCGCTAGCAGCAACAAAAAATCGTATAAAATCGACAATTTGTCTACCAGATGGAGCACCGATTAGCAAGGTTGAAGCCACTAAAAAATACGGTGCGGAAGTATGCCTAGTTAAAGGTGTATATGACGATGCGTATAATAAGGCAATAGAAATGCGTGACGAGTTCGGCTACACATTCATACATCCATTTGATGATGAAGATGTAATTGCAGGTCAAGGAACTATCGGATTAGAAATTCTTGATCAAATACCAGATGTTGATGTAGTAATTGTGCCAATTGGTGGCGGCGGATTAATTTCTGGAGTGGCGTTTGCAATTAAATCATTAAGACCTGAAGTGAAAGTATATGGTGTACAAGCAGAGGGTGCAAAAAGCATGCTAGAGTCGATAGAGAGCGGACGTATTACAAGGCTAGAAAGTGTCGCAACAATAGCAGATGGCATAGCGGTTAAGCAAGTAGGCGATACTACATTTAAGATGTGCAGCAAATATGTTGACGGAATCGCAGTGGTGTCAGATGATGAGATATCATCGGCAATATTAACACTAATTGAGCAGCACAAAATGATAGCTGAGGGCGCGGGAGCAGTTGCGGTAGCGGCAGCGATGTTTGGAAAAATTCCTATAGATGGCAAAAAGGTATGCTGTTTAGTATCAGGCGGTAACATTGATGTTACAATCTTATCAAGAGTAATTAAACGAGGACTAATAATGTCTGGCAGAAATTATGCAATGTCAATAGAGCTTCCAGATAAACCAGGGCAGTTGTCACTTGTTTCAAGTATAATAGCGGAGATGGGCGCTAATGTAATAGCCGTTCATCATGAGCGATCTAATGAGGGCAGCTCGGTAACAGGATGCTTTTTAAGGATAGAAATTGAATCTAGAAACTTTGAGCATGTAGAGCAAATAAAAAGCAAGTTAATCGTTGAAGGCTTTAAGTTATTTTGATTAAATTGAAGGTGGAAATTATGAAGAAAGACAAATCAACTAAAATGTCATGTTGCAAATCAGTAGACATTAACAGTAGTAGCAACAATTGCGAAAGCAAAATTAATATTATCAACACAAAAGCCGCACCGATTGCTTTAGGGGCATATTCTCAGGCTGTAGAGGTTAACGGTATGATATATACTTCTGGACAGATAGCGATAAATCCTAATAACAATCAGATAGACGCAAGTAATGTCGCGGAGCAAACAAAGCAAGTATGCGAAAACTTATCGCAAGTGCTAGCTGCAGCCGGAAGTAGTATGGAAAAAGTAATTAAAGCAACTTGCTTTTTAACAAACATGCAAGATTTTAGCATATTTAATGAAGTATATGCTAAATATTTTATCAGTAAGCCGGCACGCTCATGTGTGGAAGTTAGTGCATTGCCAAAAGGCGTGTTAGTTGAGATAGAATTGATAGCGATAAAAATATGATTGCAAAAAGGCAGAATAAAGCGAGTTATGCTCGCTTTATTTCTTTTATCAACATAAATTTAGTATATAATGATAATAATCATTAATATATTAGTCTATACATTGTAATGAACTGCGATATGTGGTATAATGAAGAAGAAAGAAAATAAACAAATTAATATAAAATATAATCACGCAAACAGCGTGCAAGGAGATATAAATGGATAAAGATTTAACAATAGCACTCTTAATAGATTGCGACAATCTATCAACAGGGTACTACGATATTATACTAGACGAGCTATCAGAGCTAGGTCAGGTACGATACAAAAGGGCATATGCAGATTTTTCTGATGTTAGAAATAACTCATGGTCAAAGCTAGCAACATCAAAAGGAATAATGCCAGTCCACGCGTTTACACCGGTTAAAGGCAAAAACACGGCGGATATGTCAATTGCGATTGATGCAATGGATTTGCACCACAGACATGAGGTTGACGCATTTTGCCTAGCAACATCGGACAGTGATTTTTGCAGACTTGCGCAGCGTTTGAAGGAAGGCGGCGAGTATGTAGTTATCGCAGGTAAGGAAAATTCTCATGAGTCACTAAGTAATTCATGTCACAAGTTTTTGATGTTAGATAAGCTAAAGAAGTCACTTGATGATCAAAAAACTAAATTTACTAAGCCTAAAGCGGACAAGATAGAAAAGGTAGAAAAGATTGAAAAGTCAGGCAAAGCAAAGAAAACTGCTACTGCTAAAATTGCTGTAAAAGTTGCACCAAAGTTAGTAGTCGCTGAAGAAAAAGATGAAAATGTAGCAGCACCACAGAAAGACGAGCTAAGGAGCAAGGTAGCAGAATACATGCAAAAGAGCAAGAATTATAGTGATGGTTGGGCGCATTATAGCGAGATTATCAATATGCTAGAAAAACAGTATCCGCAGTTTAATTACAAAATATACGGAGCAAGAGGCAAGCAAGATTTCTTTATTGCGACACTTGGATGCTTTATCAAGACAGTAGATACTACTTGTCTAATTAGTATGGATGGCGACAAAAAACAAGGTTAATGCATACAATAATAGAAAATAATATAGTCAAGATAGAAAGCAAAACAATTTAAATAAAATCGCTTTAATAAAGTACATGAAACAAAGCGTAAAAATGAGCAAACAAAATATGCTACCTGCAATTGCAGGTAGCATATATTTTTATTTATTAAATCTAATTACAAGCTATCCTAAAATTAATTATCTAGTAGGGAAAGCAGTTAATCCGAAGTGTGCATTGATATCATTAAGTCTAAATCTCTTAGCAACGATATAAGTTTTATCACTTAGTGTTGCATGGCCAAACGGAGAAAATTTTCCGTATGAAGCCATTACCGCAAGACCAGAGTTATCAATAGTTAAACCAGCGTAACCAGTATCAGCATGAGCATATTCGCTTATGTCAGTATCTTCACCGCTATAAGTATGTGCCATTTTAAGAACGTAGTCACCAGTACCGGCATTACCCTTTTTAAGATCGTCGTAATCGCCAACCCATGTCAACCAACCGCGAGAGTACCAAGCATTTTTCTCATGTTCTTGACCAAGTTTCCAGTTAATTGCACGATAAGTGATTAAAAGTTTGCCAGTCAAAGGATCATATTCAGCTTTATGTCTTTCGCCAGTAAGCTCACGAGATAAAGCTTTTGGGCCAGTCCATGTTACGCCTTCATCAGTAGAGAAAATAACATAAGAGTTTGATATTTTAGTTTGAGCACGGAATATCATTGCAAGCTCTTTGCCATCAGGAGATCTAAGAGTTTCAGGCTCGCAGAAAGCTAAATCTTTTTCCATGTCACGGTATTCGTCAGAAATTACTCTAGCAGGGTATGACCACTTCATGTTATCATCAGCGTCAAAAGTTAGCATAGTCTTATAAACATTGTAATCGTAGTCATGGAAGATACCCATCCATCTGTTCTCAAGATTTCCGCTAGCGTCTTTTAATTGAGTAAGACTTGCCATTGCAACGATTGCCTCAAAAACGCCATCTTTCTCAACGTGCCCAGCTTCGCCGTGCTCACTGAAGTAGTTTTTGTGTGGCTGCCAAACAGCGCCATCAGTTTGCCATTCTCCATCAACTTCTTTGCCAGAGTTAGAAACAGTAACATCAAAACCTTCGCCTTTAACTTTGTTCCAGCCTGGTCTAGCAGATGCGATTATAAGTTTTTGATCGCCAGCTCGAGCGCCGGTAAAGTCAAGCTTATAAATAGTAGGAGTTTCTTCAGTAAGTTTAAAAGATTCAGGCATACCAGTTATTTGGTTCCAAGTAATACCATCATCAGTGCTTCTAGCTAGAAGTGTCTCTCCTTTGCCGTGACCTACTGGGTAAGCAGTTATAATATCGCCATTATCAAGCAATACATTGTCAGGATGACCTAAGTAAGACTGAGGTTTCTTCGCGACGATAACTTCCTTATCAGGCGTATCAACGATATTGTTTGTGAACATATACTCATGTTCTGCCGATACACCGGCAGGGGCAGCAGACAAGTCAAGTATATTCATCTTATAAGATTCAAGACTTGCATCAAAATTTGATGATGAACATGCAGCAAAAGTTACAGTTGTTGCCACTACTAGTGCGCAAGCAGTTAGTGCTAAAAATTTTTTCTTCATAATTTTCTCCCTTAAATTTAGTCTTTTATTAATTATACATTAATTAAGGGGCATAGTCAATTATTTTAGAAAAAAAGTTTAAAATTTACAAAAAGTTTTGAACGTTCTAGCAAAATTAGCAATAGAAAGGGAATAGAGAATGAAAAATGATGAAATTTGTCGCAAAGCCAACGATGATTATTAAGTTTATATCATATGATGCTATAAATTGGTGATAATGTATTAAGTGTTAGTGAACAAAAATTATACAAACAGCAAAAATTATAAGACTGCCGCAAAATTGCCTAAAAAAACCAATACTTTATCAGCCAATCAATAATATATAATTGCTAAATACATTAATTAATGTTATTATTGTATAAAGAATAAAAAAGAGAATAAGCAAATAGGAGAAAGCAATGTTTAATAAAGATCTTTTTAGAGATAATCATACAGTTTATTCTTTTGAGGTATTCCCTCCAAAGACAACATCAGGAATTGAGAGTATTACAAGTGTAATTTCTGATTTATTGCAAGTATCTCCAGACTATATGAGTGTAACATATGGTGCAGGTGGTGGTGTCAAAGACAACAAAACCGTAGAGTTATGCAAGCTAATTGCTGATAAAGCGGATATTGAGCCAGTTGCACACATGACATGTGTAGGATCAACAAAACAGGATATTGATGATTTACTTGTTCAACTAAGCATTAACGGAGTGAGCAATATTTTAGCACTTAGAGGTGATGGCGCAGTTGATGGAAATACAAGCGGAGACTTTAAATATGCAAGCGAACTAGCAAGTTATATACACAAGACTAGACCAAATGAGTTTTGCATAAGTGGCGCTTGTTATCCAGCAGGACATGTGGAAAGCCCATGTTTATCTCAAGATATGGAAAACTTAAAAAAGAAAGTTGATAGTGGAGTCGATTATTTGACAACACAACTTTTCTTTGACAATAACGAATTATATGATTTTTTAGAAAGGGCGGAGGTAGCAAGATTAAATGTACCAATAGTCTGCGGAATCATGCCGCTTACAAATGTTAGGCAAATAGAAAGAATGGTAACAATGTCTGGGGCGACGCTGCCGGCAAAGTTAACAAAGCTAATAGGCAAGTACGCATCAAAAGCAGACTCACTGAAAGAGGCGGGACTGTTATATGCAACGGAGCAGATTGTTGATTTACTAGCAAGCAATGTCAGCGGAATACATTTATACACAATGAATAATGTATATGTCGCGACAAAGATAACAAACAACATAAAAGGATTACTATAAATGAGTGTTATAGACTATAAACAGGTGTATGCCTATATAAAAACAGCAGAGCCGACGGCAGAGCTTGACGGTATAATGGCGGAAATGGAGAATGAATTGCTGTCTATTGCGACGCCAAGAAAACTAGCAAAAGTTAATACTGTTATCAAAATAGACGGCAATTATCATCTTGAAGGCACGCAAATAACACTAAAAAGTGAGGATATTAACAGATATTTCATCGGTGTTGATATGATAGCTGTGCAATGCGTGACAATCGGATCTCTAGTCGATAAAAGAATCGATTATTATGCAAAAGCAAGTACAATTCGCATGATAGTACTTGATGCACTAGCAAATGTATATGTAGAGCAGATAGCGGATGAGTTATCCGCTCAATTGAAAGCGAAATATAGTGACAAGCACATGACAATCAGATATAGTGCGGGATATGGCGATTTATCGCTTGACCTGCAACCGCAAATTTTGCTGCACCTAGATGCGACAAAAAGAGCTGGAGTTTGTATAAATAACAACAATTTAATGACTCCACTCAAGACTATAACAGGTTTTCAAGGATTTGGAAGTTGCGAGCAACCAGTCAGTTTTGATTGCAAAAGTTGCACACTAAAAGAGTGCGGAAGTGATAAATGCCCAAGGAGAAAGAAATGAAAACAATTGAAAAAATCAATCAAATATTAAATGAGCGAGTGCTAGTGCTAGATGGCGCAATGGGGACAATGCTGCAAGCGCAAGGCTTGGGCATAGGCGAGTTTCCGGAGAGATTTAATCTAACACACCCGCAAATAGTGGAACAAATTCATTTTGATTATCTATCAGCAGGGGCGGATATTGTGTATGCGAATACTTTTGGAGCAAATGTGATTAAGATGCCAAATGATGATTATCGTAGCATGATTCTAGCAGGACTTAACTGTGCAAGACGTGCAGTTGACAAATTTGGCAGCGGAATGGTTGCCTTAGATATTGGCGCGCTTGGCGAGCTGATGTCACCAATGGGCAATTTAACTTTTGACCGAGCTTATGAAGTATATCGGGATATTACTTTAATTGCTAAAAATCATGCAGATTTAGTTGTAATAGAAACGATCAGTGATCTATATGAGCTAAAAGCAGGAGTACTTGCAGTCAAGGAAAATTCCGACTTGCCAGTTATGGTAACAATGAGTTTTGACATCACGGGAAGAACTTTTTCGGGATGTCCAATAGAGTCAATGGTTGCAGTTATGGAAGGTTTAGGCGTTGATGCAGTAGGCTTAAATTGTTCGCTTTCTCCGAGCCAAATCAAACCGTTAGTGCAAAGATTAGCCAAAATATGCAGTATTCCATTTATTTTAAAGCCAAACGCAGGATTACCAGTAATTGAAGGCGGAGTAACTATATTTAATGAAGATGCGGAGAGTTTCGGCACTTTAATGAGCGAATATGTAGATATGGGAGCAAGTATTGTCGGCGGATGTTGCGGAACTACTAGTGATTATATTAGTAATTTAGCAAGCAAAATCAAGGGCAAGTCAGTAAAAATTGCAGCAAAGCAAGTGACAAGCGTTGCAAGCGGAATAAAGTATCAGGAAATAAATAAACCGCTAATTGTTGGCGAGCGAATTAACCCAACGGGTAAAAAGCTTATGAGAGAAGCTATATTGGCAGATGATTTTGGATATATAGAAATGCAAGCAATTGAGCAAAATGAGGCAGGCGCGCACATACTAGACATTAATATGGGCGTACCAAACATTGATGAAGTTGCAATGATGATAAAAGCGGTGCAGCATGTGCAGGCTATCGTTGACTTACCTCTTCAGATTGATTCATCAAATCCTGATGTTATCGAAGCGGGGCTTAGATATGCAAGCGGAAAGGTGATTGTAAATTCAGTTAACGGAGATAGTGAGGTTCTTGATAAAGTGCTACCGATTGCCTCTAAATACGGAGCGCTAGTTGTAGGACTAACAATAGATAAGAGCGGCGTACCTAAGACATTAAAAGACAGAATAGCCATTGCAGAGAGAATAGTGGCAGCGTGTGATAAGTACGGAATAAGTAGACATAACATAATAATTGACTGCCTAACACTAACAGCCGGAGCGGAGCAAGAGCAAGCGATGTTGACGCTAAAAGCGATTGAATATGTTAAGAAGAACTTAGGTGTTAAAACAATTTTAGGCGTATCAAATATATCGTTTGGATTGCCAGAGCGAGCTATTATAAACAGAACATTTCTAACAATGGCTTTAGCAAGTGGGCTTGACCTTGCAATAATTAATCCAAATCTAGCTCCTATGAATGAGAGTTATCTAGCATATATGTTGCTATCAAATAACGATAAAAATGGCGAGGATTATATAAACGGAGTAAGCGGTAAAGTGTTCAGCGAATCACCGCTATTAAATTCAGACAGGACTTTAGGTGAGTGCATTATAAAATCTCTAGAAGTTGATGCAATTGATATTGCTAAAAAGTACTTGCTAAAATACACAGGGATAGAGATAATTGATATGCATATAATCCCTGCACTAAATATTGTAGGTGATGGGTATGAGAAGGGAACAATATTTTTACCGCAGCTTATAAGTTCTAGCGAAGTTGCAAAAAAAGTTTGTGATATTATTAAGGCAAATATGCCGGAAAATAGTGTAGAAGCGAAATGCAAAATTATGCTTGCAACAGTGGAAGGCGATGTACATGATATCGGTAAAAATATTGTGAAAACGGTCTTGCAAAACTACGGCTATGAAATAATAGATTTAGGAAGAAATGTATCAGTCGAAAATGTAGTAAAAAGCGTGATAAAACACAACCCAAAAATATTAGGATTAAGTGCATTAATGACAACAACAGTTGTCAACATGAAGCGAACAATTATCAGCGTTAAAAAGATAAATAAAGATATAATAATATGCGTAGGCGGAGCAGTATTAACGGAGCAAGTTGCAAAAGAAATAGGTGCTGATTATTATACAAAAGATCCAAGAGAATTAACAAGTCTTCTAACAAGAATAATTAAATAAATAAAGGAAAAAACGCATTATTTATAATAGATAAATAGTGCGTTTTATTTATATAAAAACACGCAGTTTTCACTATAGTAAAAACACACTAGAAACTGACCGAAATATAGTGTAAATGCTTATGTATAATTATATGAAAATCAGCAGCTAAAAATACCGCCATGTGATTTAATTGTTGTTGCAGTTTTTAAGTATGTATGAGTAATTAAAACGATTAAAACATCAATAATTAAAAGCCATAATATTAAAATATATTTATTGATATATTTAATATAATTAAAAAGATAATAAGACTAAAATGTCGAAAATGTAATTAGCATAATTATGCAAATATAACTATTTTTTCTAACAAATAAGTACTAAGATATAGTGCATTAAATTATACAAATATATCTACCTAAAATAAAATTAAAATACCGCCTTATCAACCTAATGATAAGGCGGTATTTATTATTGATATTTGAATATAATATTTATCTAAATTATAATACAAATAACCTCATAAAACAATCAGTTAATTGATTATTTTTTTCTTGTGTATGTTAGTACTTTTGGTTTAGGCTGATTGTGTGTAACTTCAGCAGTCTTTTCAGATTTAGGTCTGTTGCCACGTTTAGATTTTGCGTCAACAGTTTCAAAATATAGTACCTTTTTCTGCTTTTCAACAACTGGTTTCTTCTCAGCAGCCGGCTTAGCTTTTTTAGGTTTTTCAACAACTGGCTTAGCTTTTTTAGGTTTTTCAACAACTGGTTTTTTCTCAGCAACAGGTTTAGCTTTTTTAGGTTTTGGTTCAGCTGCTTTCTTCTCGACTACTGGTTTAACCTTTTTAATTACTGGTACAATAACTGCTGCTGCTATTTCCTCTACGATAGGCTCAATAACTGGCTCAACTATTTCCTCAACGATAGGCTCGATAACTG
>CAMQSU010000015.1 GCA_947037025.1 uncultured Clostridia bacterium
GCAGTGATGAGTCAAGCACTGTTATAGTGTCAACAGCTAGCCCATATAAGTTTGCAACTGATGTATATTATGCGCTTTCTTCTACTGATTTAAGTGATGAAGCTGTTCTTGCTGTTAAAAAGTTAGCTAGCTATACAGGTATTGAAATACCAGAGCCGCTAGTTGGACTAGCGAGTAGAGTATCTAGGTTTAATGATTGCGTAGCAAAAGATCAAATTAAAAATGCAGTTATGGATTATGTTAAAAAGTAATTGTATTTTATTATAAATGATTATTATTTAACATGAAAAAACAATTATAAATAATGTTATTAAATAGCATTAAAACTGTATAAAATAATAAAAAAAAGGACGAAATATTTCGTTCTTTTTTTTTGCATATATATTTATGTTTTATAGTAAAATTTTCAATTATTATTTTGGCTTTTATAATTGCTTATTATATTTAAAATAATTCTTTTTGCAAAAATATAATTTCAATTTACATTACGTGAAATTTGAAGATTAACTATTTGATTAATGTGATGATAACTCTTTAGAAATTACTTCTAGCGCAATAAGAAGATCGCGTATATCTCTATCATTATTATTATTTCCTATGCTAATACGGACTAATCCATTATCCGTTGTTCCTAAATGCTTGTGTGCAAGTGGAGCACAGTGCAGTCCGCTTCGTACTGCAAAGCCTTTATAATTTAACATATCAGCAACTTCAGTTGATGGTATATCAAACATGCTAAATGATATAACGTAAGATGGAAACTCACTATATAATTTTATGCCTTTTATTTTGTTAAGTCCATTAAATAAATGCATAGATAAATTATGCATTTTTCTATTAGTTTTTTCCTCATTAATCTTTAGCCATTTTATTGCAGCACTTAGAGATATTATTGCAGGGCCGTTTACCGTGCCGCATTCAAATCCTTCTGGCATAATGGTTGGTTGCTTTAGGCTGTGGCTATCAGTGCCTGTTCCGCCAAATTTAATAGGTGTAAGTTGTATGTTGTTTTTGACAACTAAAAAGCCTATTCCTTGCATTGCTTGCAATCCCTTATGACCGCATCCAGCTAGCATATCAATGCCACTCTCTGCCATATTAATAGGGCAGTGTCCTAATGATTGGGCGGTGTCAATAAGCATTTTAATATTGTGTGAGTTTGCGACTTTTGCAATGTCTGCAATCGGTTGCGTTGCACCCGTCACATTACTTGTGTGTGATATTGATATTAAAATTGTATCCGTGCGAATTGCATCTTGCACCATTTTGCCTGTTATGTGCCCAGAAGCATCAGGCGCTAAATATGTGACTGTTATATCTGTTACATCAGCTAAATGGTGCAGCGGTCTTATAGTGCTGTTATGCTCCATCATAGTTGTGATTACATGGCCTTTCTTGCCGCTTAAGTATCCTAGCAGCGCTAAGTTAAGCGAGTCTGTGCAGTTGCTTGTAAATATCACTTCATAATCTTCGCTCGCTCCAACATAATCTAGTATATCAGTACGTGCTTTGTAGATTTTGCTAGAGGCATCCATTGAGTCATTATGTCCACCTCTGCCACTATTGCTAGAATGTGTGCACTCATGATAAAATGACTCAAGTACTGTTTTCGGCTTGAATCTTGTAGTCGCTGCATTGTCAAAATATATCATTATATAACCTCTCTTTGTAACATTATTTTGTTTGTTTTAATATATTATATTAGGAACTATTTACATACCAATATTGGAGGTGGACGTGATGAATATCATTGTTGCATTTTCTTCACGCAATGCTAGTATGCGATTTAGCGAGGCATTGCGGAAGGGCGGAGTTCCATCTACACTAGTTAACACGCCTAGAGATTTATCTTTAGGTTGTGGCATTAGCGTTCGTGTAGAGTCGAGATTTACTAGTAAGGTGCAGAGTATTTTAATAGATACTGACAAACATTCTTATCTAGGAACATATAAACTAATGAAAAGTGGAAACAAGACGGTTGCCGTTCCTCTAAGATAATGAGTGCGGAATTAAACAGCCTTATAGTATTTACATTAAAACAATATTGTCGCACTTGTGTGGTCGTAAGGCTACATGGTGCGACTTTATTTCTTTATTTAATATATGTGATGTAGGTGATAATTGTGACAATCTTTTGCATTTTTGATAGCAAAATGTAATTAGATTACAAAGCTTTTAGGTTATTACTTGTTTATCAGTCGCATTATTATGGTTATTGTATATTAAAAGCATAAATTATATATTATATTTGCTATTAGCTGTTAAAGTGCTTGAAAAATTGAGCATAATATGTTATAATATCAGCAATATGGAGTTATGCTATGAAGAATGATATTTTGCTGATAATTGAGAGATTATCTAGTGAGCACGCCGATGCGGTTTGCGAGCTGGATTATACCACCCCTTACGAGTTACTTGTAGCGGTTATATTGTCTGCTCAATGCACGGATAAACGTGTGAATCTAGTTACTCCTAAGTTGTTTAAAGATTATAATAATCCTTATACTATGGCAAATATCTCAGTTAGTGACCTTATCCCGTATATTAGGACTTGTGGTTTTTTTAATAACAAGGCTACTGCAATCGTTGAGTGTGCAAGAAGCATTGTAGATGATTTCGACGGACAAGTACCTAACAATATCGATGATTTAATGAGTTTGCGTGGGGTTGGGCGAAAGACTGCTAATGTAGTTTATTCGGTTGCGTTTGGCGGACAAGCCATTGCAGTCGATACGCACGTATTTAGGGTTAGTAATAGGTTAGGTATTGCAAACTCTACAAAAGTATTAGAGGTAGAGAAGCAGCTAATGCAAGTAGTGCCTCACAGTGAATGGACAAGGTTTCATCATTTATTAATCCATCACGGTCGGTATACTTGCACGGCGAGGAAGCCGAATTGTGATAATTGCAGTGTAGTTGATCTTTGCCTAGCAAATAAAACAATGTAAATATTTGAGAAAGTTTACTAGAATTATTTATGTTAAACGTGAAACAATATCAAGCATTTTGCGATATACTTGCAAAGTGATTATATATAAATACCTTACTTGATAATATTAACTAATATACAAAAAAGTGGAAATGTATTAAGATGCTATACATTCTTCTTGATAGAAAAATTAATCAAAATGTAGCAAAACCAATAACTAAAATAACCAAAAATAGTAGAGGGCAGAATGAATAAGATTATCAAAAAGAGAATCCTTAGTGAAAATGTAAACGAGTATGTTATTAGTGCTCCTGATGTTGCAAATAATGCTAACGCAGGTCAATTTATTATTCTACGTGTAGACGAAGACGGTGAGAGGATTCCTTTCACTATCGCAGATTATGATCGCGCAGCAGGCACGATTACTATACTTGTGCAGACAATCGGTGCATCAACTTATAAGCTTTCTTTGCTAAAAGAGGGTGAGTGTATTTCCGATTTTGTAGGGCCTTTAGGCAATCCTACCGATCTTTCAAAATTTAAGCATGTAATGTTAGTTGGCGGAGGAATAGGCAGTGCTGTTATATATCCTCAAGCTAAAGATAGACATTTAAAAGGTCTTAAATGTGATGTTATTGTAGGCGCAAGAAATTACGACTTATTAACTTATGAGAATGAATTCCGTGCAAATGCTGATAATTTATATGTTATGACTGATGATGGTTCATACGGCGAAAAAGGTTTTGTAACTAACAAGCTAGAGGAACTTATCAAAGCAGGTCATCCTATCGATTGCGTGTTTGCAGTAGGGCCTGTATTTATGATGAAAGCAGTTTGCGACTTAACTCGTCAGTACGGCGTGCACACAATAGTTAGCATGAACTCAACAATGGTTGATGGAACTGGCATGTGCGGTTGTTGCAGACTTACTGTCGGCGGAGAGACTAAGTATGCTTGCGTTGATGGCCCTGAATTTGACGGTCACAAGGTGGACTTTATGGAGTCAATTAATAGAGGTAAATTTTATCGTGAACTAGAGTGTGAGTGTTATAATAAGGAGCAAGAGAAAAATGGTAAAAACTGAAAGAAATCATCAAGTAATTAGACCTGGAGATGTTAGAATAAAAGATTTTGCGGAAGTATCAAACGGCTTCACTTATGAACTTATGAAATCTGAGGCGGAGAGATGTATTAATTGCAAAACTGCACCTTGCACTAAGGGTTGCCCAGTTGGCGTTAAGATTCCTCAGTTTATCACATGCTTGCAAAATGATGATATTGAAGGTGCTGTACGTGTAATCAAAATTGATAATAATTTACCTTCTATATGTGGTAGAGTTTGCCCTCAGGAGAAGCAGTGCGAGGAGTTATGTGTCAGGAAGTTAAAGCTTGGCGGCTCTGTTGCTATCGGTGCACTTGAGAGATATGTTGGCGATTATGCGCTGACTAATGGCAAGGTTGCTACGTCTTCAACTACTAAGCTTAATTATAAAGTGGCAGTTGTTGGTAGCGGCCCTGCAGGACTTACTTGTGCTGCTGACTGTACAATGGCTGGTCTTGATGTAACAATTTACGAGGCTTTCCACAAGGCAGGTGGTGTGTTGACTTATGGTATACCAGAGTTTAGGCTTCCTAAAGATTTTATCGTTAAAAAGGAAATCGCTAAGCTAGAGGAAATCGGAGTTAAAATAGTCTACAATACTGTAATAGGAAAAACTATCAAAATGGAGCAATTGCTTGAGCGTTTCGATGCAGTATTTATTGGTACGGGGGCAGGACTTCCTGTGTTTATGAATATCGCTGGAGAAAACTTGAATGGAGTTTACAGCGCTAATGAGTTTTTGACTCGTGTCAATTTAATGAAAGCATATGTTGTCGGTTCTGATACTCCAGTTTATTGCGGAAAAAGCGTAGCAGTTTGCGGTGCAGGTAATGTTGCAATGGATGCTGCTAGGACTGCAAAAAGACTTGGCGCTGAGCATGTATTTATAGTCTACAGACGTGGTAGGGATGAAATGCCTGCACGTGCTGAGGAGATTGAACACGCTATTGAGGAAGGTATCGAACTTAGGCTTTTAACTAATCCTACTGAAATTTTAGGCGAAACAAGGGTCACTGGCATGAAGTGCGTCGAGATGGAATTAGGTGCACCTGACGCTAGTGGTAGATGTCGTCCGGTAGTCAAGGAAGGATCAGAGTTTATATTAGATGTTGACCAAGTAATCATGTCTATTGGTACTCGTCCAAATCCGCTACTTGTGAATGAGTATAGCGCTCTTGAAATTAATAAGTGGGGCACTCTAGTAGTTAATGAGGAAACTCAAGAAACTAGTGTTGATAATGTTTTTGCTGGCGGCGATGCTGTTACTGGTGCTGCGACTGTTATCCTTGCAATGGGTGCAGGTAAGCAGGCGGGCGAAACAATAATTGCTCGTGCTATTGCAAAATGTAGTAAATAATTAAATAATTATCGAGTATTTTTGTGTGGTTTGTTAATCAAAATTCACGCAATCATTATTCTAAGATAGTTGTTGTTAAAAGTGAAGGAAACTTTGCGAATATTCATTGTATATATATTTATGCCGTTGATATTATTTCAATAATTATATTGTCATTATCCCTTGCCTTGCGACGTACTAGTCAGCGGGGGTAGCATGACACACACTATTTTGCGATTAGCATGTTAGTGCAAGGAGAAGTATTATGTTTTTAGATATATCATCGATTTTCGTTACTGCTGGTAACGGTGGTGACGGCGTAGTCAGTTTTCATACGGAGAAGTTTATATCACAGGGAGGACCTGATGGTGGCGATGGCGGTAATGGAGGTAGTATAGTTTTTGAGGTTGACTTAAATTCTTCTACTCTGATGGATTTTAAGTTTTCTAAGCATTTTAGGGCTGTACATGGCGGAAATGGTGCACCTAAAAGGTGTACAGGTAAGACAGGTAAAGACTTAATAATAAAAGTGCCACGTGGAACAGTTATTAAAGATAAACTTACGGGTAGTATTATTATGGATATGTTTGAGGATGATGCTAGTTTCGTTTTAGAGTCAGGCGGTCAGGGCGGAAAGGGTAATGCTAGGTTTGCAAACGCACTTAGAAAAGCTCCTCGTTTCTCTCAAAAAGGCGAGAAGCGTGAGGAGAGAGAAATCACTCTTGAGCTAAAGACAATTGCCGATGTTGGTCTTGTTGGATTCCCTAATGTAGGCAAATCAACAATGCTATCTATCGTCAGCGGTGCTAAACCTAAAATTGCTAATTATCACTTTACTACACTTGCTCCTAATATCGGAGTAGTTGAAAAATATGGCGATACTTTAGTTATGGCGGATATCCCAGGACTAATTGAGGGTGCAAGCGAGGGCGCAGGTCTAGGACATAGTTTCCTTCGTCACGTGGAAAGAGTAAGGCTTATTGTTCACGTTGTGGATATTTCAGGACATGAGGGTCGTGATCCTTATGAGGATTATTTGATGATTAATCGTGAGCTTAATAATTACAGTCCTAAGCTAGCTAGACTTGAGCAAGTTGTTTGTGTAAATAAAATTGACCTTATAAATGATGATAGCATTATCACAGATTTTGAGGCTAAAATAGGTAAGAAAGTTCACCCTATCAGTGCTATCATGAGAAAGGGCGTTGATGATATGATCAGTGAAGTATTTAAAGAGCTTGCAAAAGCTCCTGAGCAAGAAGCGCTTGAGTATAACGCTTTCACATACGAAGCTATTGATAAAAAGAGTTTCCATGTTTCTAAACTTGACGATGCATCATTCCTTGTTGAGGGCGGACTTATCGATCAGCTAGTTAGAAATGTTGTACTATCAGATTACGAGTCTTTCAGGTATTTCCAAAAAATGCTTAAAGATAAGGGTGTAATATCTGCGCTGAAAAAGAAAGGTGCTAAAGAGGGTAATATAGTTCGTATTACTGATATTGAATTTGAGTATGTTGAGTAGAAAGTAGATTAAATCACATATTGATAATAAATACATTATTATGCTTTGCAGAAATAAAAATTGCAGGGTATATTAACAGTCACTAAGCAGATCGCTTAGTAATAGGAGATAAAATGACAAGTAAACAAAGGGCGTTCCTTAGAGGAGCGGCAATGAATATTGCACCACTTGCTAGCGTTGGTAAGGCGGGAGTTACTGATGGTGTAATCGGTGAAATTGATAATTTATTAGAGAATCGTGAGCTAGTGAAAGTGTCATTGCTTAAAAACAGTGACCTTGATGTTAAAGAGGTTGGTAATTTTATTGCAAAGTCTCTACGCGCATCGCTTGTGCAAACTGTAGGTAGCAAAATTACTTTATATAGAGTTTCTAAAAGAAATGATGTATATCATATTGTATTACCTGATTAATTAAATTTAGTTTGCAACTTCAAATTGCATTGCAGTTTTGCATGGTAATTTGAGGTTAAATTGAGTGTGAGTAGCAGTTTTGCCGCTCATACTAATCATGACAGGAGGAGTTATATATGTTAAAGCAGTTACCATTATTGCCACTTAGGGCATTAACTATTTTTCCTAATACTTCTATTTCTATTGATGTAGTTAGACCACAGTCGATTGCTGCTATAAAGTTTGCAATTGATAATAAAGTTAAAGTAGTTGCTAGCTGTCAGATCAATAATGAAATTGATGATCCGGCTAAAGGCGATTTGCATAGAATCGGTACATTAATTGATATTAACAAAATACTTAAAATTGACGAGAATACTTACCGTATCCTTGTTGATGGACTGTGTGCTGTCGAGATTATTGATTATGTTGAGCATGATGAGTTTCTTTGCGTTGATGTTGAGGAAGTAGCTGTAACTGGTCTACTAGAGGATATCGAGTTTGTTGCATACAAGACGTTTATTTTGAAGAATTTAGATATCTTTATTGACCAGTTAGGTAGGCAATACCCTAAGCATATCCGCAATACAATCGAGTCGAGTGATGAGCATGAAGTAATGTTTAATATAGCAACGGGGCTAATTAGTGGAAGCACTGATAAGCAGCCTTTGCTTGCTGAGCGTGACATTAAAAACAAGTTTGATTTGCTATCAGAGGCGCTTGCTCAGGAAGTTGAATTTTCACTTGTGTTGCATTCAATTGAGCAAAAAGTTCATGCAAAAATCTCTCAAAACAACAAAGAATATTTACTTCGTGAGCAAATAAAAATTATTCAAGAAGAATTAGGTGATAGCGAAAAGGAAGTATATGACGAGTACGCATATAAGATTGATATGCTTGATGCTGATGATGAGATTAAAGACAAATTACTAAAGGATTTAGGCAGATACACAAGAATGAACGAGTCTGCACCAGAGTCAGCAATTATTAGAAATTATCTGGACTGGGTGCTTGAGCTTCCTTGGGGAAATATGAGCAATGACGCGGAAAATCTTAAAGAAGTTATGCAAATTCTTGACCGTGATCATTATGGTATTGATAAAGTAAAGAAAAGAATCATAGAGTATTTAGCAGTTAGATTGCTTACAAAAGGTGAGAGTAAAGGTGCTGTATTGTGCCTTGTAGGCCCACCAGGAGTGGGAAAGACGAGTATTGCAAAATCTATTGCAGAGGCACTAGGAAAAGATTATGTGCAGCTGACATTGGGCGGAGTGCATGATGAGGCGGAAATACGCGGACACAGAAAAACTTATATTGGCGCTATGCCGGGAAGAGTTATGTCTAGCTTATCTAAATCTAAGACAAATAATCCGTTATTTCTACTAGATGAAGTTGATAAGATTACTCGTGATATGCGAGGCGATCCCTCTGCAGCATTGCTAGAAGTACTTGACCCAAATCAAAATAAAACATTCAGAGATAATTATTTAGAGATTCCTTATGATTTATCAGATGTGATGTTTGTGCTTACTGCAAATGACATTTCTGGCATGGATAAGCCGCTACTTGATAGGCTTGAGATTATTGAGATGGAAGGTTATACTGTTGAGGAAAAAACTGCTATTGCAGTTAAGTATCTAGTGCCTAAGCAAGCTTGTGCACATGGTCTTAAAAAGGACAAGCTAATAATAAATAATGACGCAATTGTTGAGATTATTGAAGGTTATACAGGCGAGTCAGGCGTGCGTGAACTTGAGCGAAAGATAGCAAATTTATGCAGAAAAATAGCCTTTGATATTGTCATGAAATCTGATGGAAACACTGATAAAATGGTTCACAAAACTATTATAAAAGTATCTAAAGAACGTGTTGGCAAACTATTGGGCGTAAGAGAAGTTCCTGAAATAAGCAACCAAACAAAAGGAAGTGTTGGCAGAGTATGCGGTCTTGCATGGACTAGCATTGGCGGTACAACTTTAGATATAGAAGTTGCGACAATGAAAGGCAAAGGTGATGTTAAACTTACTGGTAAACTTGGTGACGTTATGAAAGAATCTGCTCAAACAGCAATTTCTGTAGTTAGGTCAAGAAGTGCACAGTATGGCATTCCATTAGATTTCTTTGAAAAGAATGATATTCATATCCACGTACCAAAAGGTGCTACACCTAAGGACGGTCCAAGTGCGGGAATAACTATTGCAACAGCATTGTTATCTAGCATTACGGGCAGGAAAGTAAACGATTGTTTAGCAATGACTGGGGAGATTAGTCTTAACGGTAGCGTGCTTGCAATTGGCGGACTTAAAGAAAAATCTCTTGCAGCTCATCGACTGGGAATTAAGACAATATTAGTGCCAAGCGAGAACAAAAAGGATATTGAAGATATTCCAGAGTCAGTTAAAAGCTCTGTTGAGTTTAAGCTAATGGACACTATTGAGCAAGTATTTGCTGAGGCGGTTTCGGAATGAAAATGAAAAATGCACAGTTCGTAATATCAGTTGCGGACTTTAATATGATACACCAACATGACGCTCCTGAGATCGCAATTGCAGGAAAGTCAAATGTCGGCAAATCATCTTTTATCAATATGCTAACTAATGTTAAGAAGCTAGCCAAGACAAGTGGCGAGCCGGGGCGTACTAGACTGCTTAATTACTTTGATATCAATAATGGAGAGCTAATGCTAGTCGATTTGCCTGGCTATGGATACGCAAGAGTTCCTCATGGCGAGCAAGACAAGTGGGCATCTCTAATTCAGGGATATCTATCAACTGGACCTAACCTAATCAATGTGTTTATGCTTGTTGATATTAGGCATGAGCCGTCTCCGTTAGATATACAGTTGATGTCATATCTTTATCATTATAATATTCCTTTTACTGTTATTGCAACTAAAGGCGATAAGCTAAGCAAAGTTCAATTAGTTAAAGCAAAGCAAGTGGTTGCAAACGCTTTATCGCTGACCCCTTCTAGTATTTATGTTACGTCTGCACTTAAAAAGACGGGCGTTCAAGAGGTGTTAGATAGAATTACTGAACTTATGGATGGCGCGATTGTAAGTGATGAGGCAATTGCTGAGTTTACTCGTGAGGAATATGAAGAGGAAATTATTGCAAAAGAGAAGTCTGCAGCAGTAAAAGCTGAAGCAGCAGCAAAGGCTGCGGCAAAAGCGGCTGAGTCAAAATATTACCCATCAAATACAAAGAAAAAATCAAATAAAAGGTCAAATAGTAAGTCAAAGAAATAGTCTATTATATATACTAATAGTTTATAATTTATATTATAGTTATATTATAATATTTATAACACATATTTTATCTATACATAAACGCTATTAAATAATCAACAAGTTACTACTAGGTGGTTGCTTGTTTTTTTTATCTTAAATACCGCATATTTTATAATTAATATACATTTATCAGATTAATTGGTGACTCTGCACATATTTTTCACTTCTTGCATAATATACTATGACTATATATAGGAGGTGAAATAGATGTCTTTTTCTAATAATTGTAAACCAGATAAAATGCCTGGTGCGCTAAAAGGTAATCCACTTACAGGTCTTTGCGAAAAAACTTGTATTCAGGTCGAGAAAGTGTTTGATGCATGTATTAAACAAGAAACTCTAACAGATGTTATGGTAACTCTTTATGATATTATGCCAATTGGACTTAGTACTCCATACCAATTCATTAGCGCCAAAACTTGTGGTGCTAGAGCAGAGATAGCAGACTTAGTAGTATCAGAATTGCCTGATAGCTGCAGCTGTGCAAGAATAACTTGCAATGTGTTGATACCAATTACTGTTGTCTTTGTTGACGCATGTGGTAAGCAAGGTATGGGTCAAGGAACAGTGACAGTTCCACGTGATATCGTTATGCATGTAGCACCAGAGTCATTAATGCCATATCATATCATTGCAGATGCAACTATCATTGCGCCAACAGGCGAGTATAAATCAGGAATCGCAAGCGAGCCAACTTTTGCTATTACATGTTGTGCTACTATAATTATGAAAGTTGTAATGGAAGTCCAGTTGCTAGTACCTAGCTATGGCTACGCGTATATTCCAGCTTGTCAAGAATTTACTCATGATGTATGTGCTGGCGTGTTCGACTTGCCACTTTATCCAAATGACTGCAGTTGCGACACTAAGTAAGTCGCTATAATATGAAGGTATTTAGTTATAATATATGAAGTTGTCAAAATTTATGTACTTAAGCGTAAGCATTAATACATAAGTAGAATAATCATGAACTTAGAAACACGTGATTAGGATGTTTAAAATTATATCTAATATGATACTGATATTATAAATACATAGACGAAAGTCAAAAATAAAACACCTTGTTTCGAAAGATGCAGGGTGTTTTATTATGTTAAAACATACAAATACTCAGTTGTTTATGCTAAAGAGCGTTAAAATTATAATTTGTTCATGTATTATACATTACAATAATAGTAATTTACATATAATTGATTGAAAATTTAAATGAAAATAATTATTTATTATATATTTTAATCAAAATGATTGACAATTGTACAAGTATTTGATATAATAATCTAGTAAATAAGGAGAGTTGGCCGAGCGGTTTATGGCGCCAGTCTTGAAAACTGGTGATAGCGAAAGCTACCTGGGGTTCGAATCCCTAACTCTCCGCCATTTATTAAAAGACGCATTTAGGTGCGTCTTTTTTCATGATTAAATTGAATTTTTATAAGTAGTGGTTGATTTCTATAGTGAAATATTCGGTTTTATCTGGTTTTTATTGGTGAGAATATACTATATTTATTTAAAAATATCTTAATTAAATGAAACTGTGATAGTCTGATTATGTGACTTAAAGTCAGTATGATTACCTCTAATTTTAGCAAATACAATGATTAATTATAAGCTTTTTTAATTAGCTAAATATATTGGATAATTGTCGCATAATCAAATCTGTTAACATATATTACTGTAAACATCTAAAATTATATTGCAATATTTAATTGATTATGGTATAATAAATTAGTAAAAAGATTTGCTAATATAATTTAATGATATAGTAGTGTAAGAAAAGAATAATAATATATTTACAATATAGACAAAATTCATACTACTGAATTGGGCACTAGTCGAATCAAGAGAAATCTTTAAACAGATACCCTAGATGTAGTGCAGTGGTGCTGTACAAAAATTGCAGACAGTAATCCAATTATTTAAATAGTAGGCAAAAAACTTTATGTTGTGAGTGGTAATTGTATAATTACTATCCATGCAAATAAGCGGAAATAAATACAATTATACTCATATATGCTGATATAGATCAGTGGTAGAGCACATCCTTGGTAAGGGGATCGTAAGCATGCGGTATAAATCCGTAGTGCTAGTTGAAAATCACTCGCCCATGAGAAAATATAGAGCATATTTTAACATTTAAAAACGTATAAAATATGCGAATATACGGCAATAAACGCAATTAAATCTATATATGCTGATGTGGCTCAGTGGCTAGAGCAGTGCCTTGGTAAGGCACAGATCGGCGGTTCAAATCCGCTCATTAGCTCCATAAAGCACCCTTTTAGGGTGCTTTTATGCTTCATGGTAGAGTAAATAGTAGAGTTTTTTCATGAAATAGCAAAATTGCCAAAAAACACGAAAAAGAGATGTGCTCGGTGGTAAGTTTTCTTCTATGAATCCACATAGCTTGCATAATATATAATGTTTTTGTATAGTATTATGGAAAAAAATGGTATGGTGCAATTGGATTTTATAATAGATTGAGGAATATTATACAATTAGCTCTACGTGTTCGGGTAGTTCGAACTATTTAATCTATGGGTAATGAACTCAATCATAAAATGCATGAGTTAAATTGACAGAAAAAAATGAGGCTACGTCAATTATTAACGTAGTCCCATTAGTTTTATGATTTATTAATTAAGTAATTAGTTGTTAGCTTGATAATTTATTACATTTCTATTCTTTTTGTCAAAATGGAACTTCGAATAGTCTTGCCATGAAAGTGCTTTCGTCCATTCATAAGTTGTAGGTAAAAATGATTTAATGTTACCGGTCATTTTGTCAAATGGCTCGTCGTAGCAAATAATTGCACTTGGCTTGATAATTTCTAGCATTTTATTATACCCTAGCATAAATTCTTCTTCGCAATTTTCTCTATAGTATGTGCATACGGCAACAGTTGAACCTTTTTCAACACCTTCAAAACAAAACTCAAAACTGCGTTCATCACCCCAGCTAATAGTCGGAATTACTGTTAATCCAGAACTTTGCCAGTAAGCTCCGCCCCATCTGTTTTTTAAATACACTATGTATTTGTAGCGCCATTGGCATGTCAGTAAACATGCTAAAGTCTGGTGATAAAATATATTTATATTGTTATAACTTTTCATATGTAATGGCGGCTTTATCGTACGCCTTTTTAAAGAGCCATTCGTGGGTGAAATAGTGTATTGTTTTATCAGCATTTTCTTTATCTTCTTTTTTGCAACCGACGAAACTTAAAAAGTTGATTTCGGATACATCGATATTCTGTGTTTCAATAAAAGGTATATTATATTTGCCGGTTAGTGTAAGATCGTTTCTGACTAATTCTAATTTGTGTTTTGCCTTTTAAATTTCATATTCACTGAGTTCAGTTTTCATTTATCCTCCCTGCTGCGGCACTGCATAAACTGTGCACCTTTGACATCATACCACATATCTTTTAATAAGATACCATTGATATGTGCATTTGATTCAAAATCTTCTGTAGATTTATAATCTTGTGTGCTTTCTGGAATCCGATCTTGAAAAAATTCTATTAAACCATTAGTAAAATAAAATGCACCATATTCCTTTTCTTTGTATGTAAATTCCATTTAACTATAAAATAATAGACCATTTATAAAGTCTTCAAATGAAGGTGTAAATGGTTGACCATTTTTATATTGAATTCTTGCCTTTGATAATGGAACTAGATCAGGATAACTGATTTTGTGATATCCTTCAGATTCTTCGTGAGACTTGCTTTGTGCCCAATTGCAGTGTTCGCATCTGCCATGTCCAAACTCGTCAACTAAGACTATGTTGTCGCAAATATCACATTTTTTTATTATGTTTCTTTCGAACGGGTATTGTGTGTGCATATCTATCTCCTTTAGGTTTTTACCAGTAAATTTCATAGTCTGGGGTCAATCCTACTTTCCCCCTATCGCCTCTATTCCCATTCCAAGTCCACTGATGATCGTGTGGAAAAAATGATTATTACGTCCGTTTTCATGATCATAATCCCTGTTTCTCGAAGCTTGACCTCTATAATTATAACAGCGGCTTTGTATTCTTTTATCATTTACATATAAATCAACTCTTGAATTAGGTTTGCCTATTGTTTCTAAATCTCCCGATCGTCCGTAAACAACATAGACACCACCGCTTGGCGCTCCGTCTCCACCCATATTATATCATACCTCCTAAAATAAATTACAAGCAATTTAAAAATAATTCAAATACTATGTTTGTATTATATCATGACAAAAGCAGCATGAAATGGTTTTATGTCGAGTTTTTTTTATGATTTTAATAGCTAATAAAGTCTCTTTTTTATGTCGTGGATGAGCATACTCTTGGTAAGCCGTCAGACTGCATTACTTTAGAAATCCGTAGTGCTGTGATAAATCACTCAAAAAACTGTAAAATTTCACTACCATAATATTTCTAAAATCAATCAAAATATGCAAATACTTGAATTTATATGCCTATAAGTGGCAATATAGGGTGTTTGGTTTAGATAAAATTGACCTAAAACTAGGTAGAGTAAACTGGTGTTTTATCTCTTATATTAACTCATAAAAGTGTCCGATTTGGGCACTTTTCTGCTTTTTGGTATCGAATTTGGTAGAGTAAATTTTTATAATTGCTAATAAAGTGCCAAAAACACCTATTTCCGCAGCTTCGAAAGAGCTCTACCTGAAATTGCTCGAATGCATTCATTTATCGAAATTTATTAGAAAATGATGCAAGTTCGTGCTAATTTATCACTTTGGATGAGCATACTCTTGGTAAGGAAGTACACACCCATTGGTATCATTTTGGTCATGCTGTGATAAATCACTCTTTTTCTGATATATTTCATTATTGATTTTCTCTATAAAAACATGCAAAATATGCCATATTATGCCTATATATGCCATAAAACACGCAAAATATGCTATAAAATAGCTATTTTATAAGCAAGAAAAAGGTAGAGTAAAATTCAGTTTACTCCTCTAAAATTCTCTCAGATCACCCTTTTTTAGGGTGATTTTGGCATTTTGGTAGAGTAAAAGGTAGAGTAGATTGGTTTTTTTGCATGTAACTCAAAAAACACGCAAAAAGGATATGCTCGGCAGTGCGTTATCTTTTATGAAAACGACTAGCTTTCTATAGCTTTTATTAAACTGCTTAGCTTTTAATGTTTTTTGATAAAATAATTAAGTTCTTACTAAATAATGTGCAAATACTATGTTTCACCTGATTTAATTTCATGTAAATTAGTAAAATAAGCCTTATAATTTTCTAAATTTAGGTAGAGCACATCCTTAGCGAATAAGTTATTCGCTTAATATTTTAATTTGTGATGGTGATAAAGTTCCTCTTTACTAAAATACGTATTACGAACACATTGCATATTTGAAAAATATGAAAGATTGCTTTTGTTTATATATTCTAGATAGTTCTTGTAGATTGTTCACTTCTGAAACAAGTACAATTCTGGTAAATGATGTTACGTGTATTTAAGTTATAAGAAGCTGATTTACTGTAAGTATATTTGTAATATCTGTATTTCGATTAATACAAGAAAAAGAGAGAATAATGCGATATATTGTAGATTAATTTACTTTTTAGTATTGTTTTTATGCATTAAATGTGCTATAATGTATGTAAGAAATTCACTAGAGAGGGCGTATGTTTGATATAACGGAACAGTTTTATAAATATATAGGTAGTGCAGATTCGCTTAAAGGCTACAGCAGGTCTTATAAGCTTGTTTTTTTCAAGCTAGTATTAACATGCTATAAAGAGCATGCATTAGCAGATTGTATGTCTATTGCTAGAGACTTTAGAAAATTTTATTCTGATAGGATTATGTCAGGTAAAATTTCTGATAAGAATGTCGATATTGTTATTAAAAACGCAAATGAATCGTCAATAGAAGATATCCATGATTTGATAGTTAGAAATCCTTATAAATTTATCCGCAATAATGGATTTATCTCTTGTGAGAAAGTGAATGATGGTGTAGCTTATGAATTGCCTAAAGAGTTATTAAATAGTTTGACGGAAAATGACTACGTTAAAATATTAAAAGTATTAGATGCTAAAATAGAATTGTATTTTGATAAAATAGATACTAATAAAGATGCATTTGAGAATATCCTAGCAAGTCCTGATTTTGATATATCCATTAGCTATGAAACCTGTCAGCTCATACTTGAGAGTTGGAATAAGTATTATAAGAGGCAATTTGAGCAGCTAAGTACATCAGCATTGATAGAAAATATAATATGCAGCGATAGTGAACTTAAGCCTTTAGGTGCTGCTATAGGAATGTATTTAAGAATTCGAGGCATAAATAATTTATATGAAATTAAAGAAACTGTATCTATATTTTTAGTTAGATGTGCAAAATCATTTTATAATGATGGCGATGGTGGAATTTGGGATAATACATTCAAGTGCTTAAATAGTGTAGGAAGTGAGCATGTAAAAAAAGCACTAGTAAGTGTATATGGATTTACTCTAAAATTATATAGATTGAACAAGTTCCCAAGTGGTGCAAACTGCAAATTTACAATTCTAAATCCTATTATTAGACATGCTGGTTTGCCGAAAAATATTGTTGGACATTATTTGAAAATAATAGAAGCGTTATATTATGACCAAACAAACTATTATGATATGGAGAATAGTGCCTATATTGAATGCAAATACAAGTCAGATATATTAATGGAGCACATGAAGTACTTAACAGAACAGGGTGAACTTGTCGACACATTGATGCGCGACATAGATATGTTTGATTCATTGAAAAACGGATTAAGTATAGATCATTTCTTGGCAAGTGATGAATTTAAAAAATGTTTAATACAATGGATGGATCAAAACAAAGATAATGAGAATATAAAAAACATCAAGCGTATGTCTGTTCCTGAGTTGTATTATGACATTGATAATGCTAAGGTATTATTAAAGTATAGAGGAATGACGATGCAAGATTGTGGTGAGTTGCTTGTAGAAGTCAATGATGGCGGTCAGATTTCGAAAAGGAAATGGTATGGCAGGCAAGTTAATAATGAATATATTTACGGTGAATTAGTTTTGCCATTGATGAATTGTAGTTCTATATATGTAAAACTTTATGATGGGAACAAGGAATGTTTAGGTGAAGAATATGAAATCAAAAATAAATCTGAAATAATAAAGTTTAATAAGCATGGGCGCGTAATCGTTGGCAAGTATCTACCAGAGGATGTAGTATATTTTCTATCATGTGACCAATGTAATGTTGGCGATGGCTTTGATATTATAAGCTTTGACTGCAATTATTATGTATACTCTTTTGATGGCGGAAATAATAGTATAGCTATTCTAGAGTTGGATTCAACTATATTTGAGTTTAATGTTAAGAAAGGTCCTAAGATAATTGGTGGTGCATTGTTAATGGATGGGAATGCAGAGTTTACTAGGATTGATTCTTATGAAATTTTACCAAACTTACTGGTTCCTGGCGATAGAGAATGGTCAATTAAAATCATCAGGAATAATGAAGAAGTTGTAGAAATAAACAAAAATATGGTAGGAGAAATAAGTGTAGCAGATTTGATAGAAGAAGCCTATTCTGATATTGAATATGGTGAATATAGTATTAAATTTATTAACAAAAATTTAGGTGCAACTAATATAAAATTTGCCTATTTGCCAGAGATAAAATTAACAAGAAGCAGCTGGATGCCGAGTTGCAATGGTTACGGAGATCAAAGTTTAAAGTTCGATAGTGCTAAATGCAATAAATATAATATGCAACTATTTATTAATGGAGAAGAGAATAGCGATGTTTTAATAGACATTAACGCTACTGAAATATTCGGATGCGTCCAAAACTGTTCATATAAGTATCCATTTAAGATTATAACAAAGGCATTAGTCTGGGATGTTAGCAGTGAAAGTAAAATATTTGGAGATGAAAATATGACTGTTAATCTTTCCACCAAAGATCTAGGTAAGTCAGAATGGGTTAATTTGCAGGTTAAGAATAATTTATCTGAAGATGTATACTTGAATATCATGGATGATGAACAAATCTTTATGAGCAGAAAGGTTGGTGGCAAAAGACTAACTTTGGTTAATTTGAAAGAGTATATGGAGTCAATGAGTGCTGGTGCCGGATTGAATACGCGAATAGTATTGCAGCAAGATTATAAAGATATTATGATTTTATGCAAAGTCAAGTCCACATTGAATATTTATAAAGTTCAAGAATACAATGATGACAATGGTTTTTGTGTAAATTGGAGCGAAGATGGGTCTTGCAAAGACAGGGAGATCATATTTAGAAATTCCTATAACCCTATTATTAGCAAAGTAATTAGAATTGAAGATGGCGTAAAAAGTGTAAGTCTTGAATATGATAACATTTTAATCGATGGGGACTTGGTCGCGGAAATTAGACAAGTCAGTGCTAATGCTGTAGACTATTGGGGTGATGTAGAACTTAAATCAATAATCAATTCTAGTTGTGCTGTATATATTGGTAGAGCTGAGAATTGCAGTGTAGTTAAAGATCATACCTATGAAGAGCAAGTAGTTTCATTTTTATTCCATATGAAAAAAGTATTCAGGTTTAATATGAATTCTAAGTATTTAAATGATGAAAGATTGAACCTAACTAAACTTAGATATATCAATGGAGATGAAAAACTATATAATATTTTGTTTAGTTATGAAATTGATAAGGCTAAGTTCGAAAGAATTTCTGCAATGCTAAATTTAGATATCCCTATATTTAATTCTGAAAATGAAAAGCTATCAGATAGTGCAATTGAGTGTCTTTATAAATATGATAAAATAACTTTACTGATCTATGCATATGCTCATAATAATCTTGAATTGCTTTTTAGATTGTTTCAGGAAAGTAGTAGGTATCAAGATGCAGAATCTTGGAGTTTATCGAAATTGCAACTAATTTATAAGGCATTATATGACAATGAGTCATTTACAACTGAGATATATTATAAAAGCGATTGTGGTCGTCAAGAAGATGCTTTCTTAGAGGTGTTATGTGACTCAATGCTAGATAATTGTGATAGTGTGGCAAGAATAGATTTGCAGGCAAATCAAGAGCAAATCGCAAGTAGTATAAGGATGATGAAAAATTTATACTATAATACATTAACAAGTGGATTGTTAAGAAATGCAAATGGGAGACTAAATTAATGTTGAATCCAATTAAAATAGTAAAAGAACTTGAAGATAAATATAGAGATTACCTTAATTCTCAATTTACATTTAGAAATGCTGACATTAATGAGGCAGCTTCAATTGCAATCAGAAAAGAATCTGAATTGATACATGGTCCATATATTGAAAGTGCAACACCATACATGACAGGTAGATCTATGGTTCAATTAGTAAGTGACGGCGTGTTGAATAAAGGTATTAATAGAGCAGTAACGCAAGAAGAATTTGAAATTTATAAGCGCTACAAACATCAAGAGAAAGCATTTGAGAAAATACTAGCTAATGAAAATGTGGTTATTTCATCAGGAACTGGTAGCGGAAAGACGGAGTGCTTTTTGTATCCAGTAATCAGCGCACTACTTGATGAAAAAGATGCAGGTACGTTAGGATCAGGAGTCAGGGCTATGCTTGTATATCCAATGAATGCTCTTGCTAATGACCAAATGGATAGATTAAGGAGCAGCTTGAGTGGTGTTCCTGAAATTACTTTTGCTCGATACATAGGTGAGACTGAAAAAAGTGATAGGAAGAAAGCTATTAAAGTGTATAAGGAAAATAATAATAATGAAGCCCCACTTAAAAATGAGCTTCTAACTCGTGAAGAAATTCACAGTAATCCGCCGAATATTTTGGTGACGAATTATGCCATGCTTGAGTATATGTTATTGAGACCAGAAGTTAATACTCTATTTCAGGGCAAAAACTCTGACTCATTTAGATATATCATATTAGATGAGGCACATACATACAAAGGTGCTCATGGTGCAGAAGTATCTATGCTTATAAGAAGACTAAAAGAAAGAATATTCAAAAAATCTGAAGATTGTTTAACGTGTATTGCTACCAGTGCCACTTTGAGTACTGGGACTGATGCGGCGGGCGAAGTTGCTGAATTTGCGTCAAGTTTATTTTCTGAAAAATTTAAAAGCGAAAACATAGTATTTGCAGAAAAAGTGCAATTGGAAGAAGGTGCAAATATCAGTCATTCAATTGATACTTATGGAAAATTGTTGGTTGCATTAAATCATGGCAATACTAAAGAATTAATTAGATTATTGAATGTAAACTATGACGATATTCAAAAGGCACTATATGATTTTTTCTTCAATGACGCTCTTGCAACATTCGTGAGGAAAGTAATAATAAAAGATATATATACTATCGATCAAGTAGCTGAAATGATAGATGCAGAAGGTGAAGATGAAAAAGTCCTGATGAAAAAAATAATAGTCGATATTATTAATCTTGGAGCGGAAGTTATTGATGTCAAAACAGGAATGCCTATGATAAATGCAAAGTATCATGTTTTTGCAAGGTCGCTTGAAGGTGGTTTTGTTTGTTTTTATCCGAAGGTGAAGGTATTGACAGAAAGACATCGTGAGCTTGACGGAGCAAATGTTTATGAGCTTATGAACTGTATTAAGTGTGGACAAGAATATATTTTAGCTAGAATTGAAAATGATAAATACGGCAATAATATATTATTTCCTGCTAATTTGAAAAAAGGTGGCGAGTTCGTATTCATGCTAAGCGGAGATGAAAATGAAAAAGAATTTGATGAAGATGAAATTGAAATCACTGATAGTAATAAAAAATTGCAAACGTTCGAATTGTGTCCAAAATGTTCTAAACTATATCCAGCAGGAGTGAAGACACCTGACGATTGCTGTGGCGTTCAATTTGTCAATATGAAGTTGGTATCAGAGCATGGAGGCAAGAGAGAATGTTCTAAATGCTGCAAGCGTCGAGAGGGGATTCTTAAAAAGATGATTACTGGTGAAGATGCTTCTACTATTACCCTTACAAAGTCATTATATCAATTGATGCCAGACGATAATAGCACTGTACAGCCTCAGCAAAAACATGATTGGTGGGGTGAGAGTGAGGAAGTGGAATCCAAGTTTTTATCGGGAAAAAAGTTGTTGGTTTTTTCTGATAGTAGACAAGATGCCGCTAAGTTTGCCGTGGGGATACAATCAAGATATGATGATCTGCTTTGGAAAAAACTAATATACGAGATTGTCAATGAAAGTGAATATAGAGTTTCATATGATGAACTTGTACAGAAGACAATCAATAGGGCAGATAAGCATGGATTGCTTTGCGGTAGCGAATCGTATGAAGACAAAACAAATATGATTAGAATTCAAGTAATTAAAGAGTTCGTTGAGTTTGAACAGCGAATGAGCTTGGTTAATTTAGGAATGATAGATATTCAATTTGACATTGATGAATTTTTCCCGCCTAATATGATTTCTGCATTAAGTAAGGAATTTGATTTTACAGAGTTAGAAACGAAAAAGATTATAAAACAATTGTTTAACAGTATTCGCAGGCAGTATGCTGTCGAGTTGCCTGATGAAATAGACTATAAAGATGATGAATTTGAAGGACGTAATTTGAATTACGCGTTTAAGAGACAGGGTAGTGAAAATGGGCATGGAAAGTACTGTGTAGGTTGGCTTCCTAGTGACAAGGGGCGGACAAACATGAGGACAAGTTATCTTACTAGGGTGTTTAATGAAAATTGCAACTCAGATGATGAATCTAGAGAGAAAGCAGTTAGCTTTTTGTCGCGAATTTATGATATTGATAACAGATTCACTAGTGCTATGACTAGCAGACAGTTTTTAATTCAGACTTCTGAGAAGTGGCATAAATTAAACAGGAATAAATGGTATTTTGCAAAGCAAGATAATCCAATAAATGTTTGCAATAAATGTGGTGCTGTAACATATGTAAATGTTAGAGGTGTATGCCCACAAACTAATTGTGATGGGCGGTTATTTGAGTCTGCTGACATTCCCGCAAAAAACAAGTTTTATAGAGCTGAATATGTCAATGCTAGACTTATTCCTATGCAGTCGGAAGAGCATACTGCACAGCTATCAAGTAGCAGAGCTACTAAACTTCAAAAACAATTTAAAGCTGGGAAAGTAAACATACTTAGTTGCTCAACAACTTTTGAAATGGGTGTTGACATTGGTAGTCTTGAGACGGTGGTTTTAAGAAATGTGCCACCATCTACAGCAAATTATGTGCAAAGAGCAGGTCGTGCAGGCAGACGAAACTCTTCTGCTGCGCTGATTTTGACATTCGCAAGACGAAGATCTCATGATTTAACATACTTTAATGACCCAACTAAAATGATAAAGGGCGAAATAATTAGTCCATATCTTGATACGGAAAATATATACATTATAAGAAGGCATATACACTCTATCGTAATGGCATGGTTTTTCTTGGGTAATTCCAATTATTATAGTAGGAATGCAAAATCGCTTTTCGAAGATGATGATAAAGAGGATGCTAATGTTCTATTGAAAAAGCTTCTTGATGCTAAGCCAAATGATTTGTATATGTCGATAAAGACTGCAATACCTAAATCTCTACATAAGAAATTGGACATTGATAACTGGGGCTGGGTAAAATATTTAGTAGGTGATGACTCAACTGAATCTTCACTGGATAATGCTATGGGTTCACATAAGCTGGAAATCAAAGAGTTGAATGATATGCTTGCAGAGTTTAGGAACAACGAAAAAATTTCAGGCAAATCAATAGATTACTTGCAGTCACGAATAACTACTGTTGAAAGTATTGATATGGTTTCCTTTCTATCAAAGGGTGGAGTCATTCCTAGATATGGCTTCCCTGTAGATGTAGTTGCATTGGCACTATATAATCCAGGAAATTCATCTAGAAAGGATATTGAACTTGACAGAGATCTGCGCATGGCGATAACTGAGTATGCGCCTGGTGCGGTAGTTGTAGCCGGTAAACAACAGTGGCGACCATATGCACTAAAAACATTAGGCAGTAAAAAGTGGCCTACATATGATGTTGCAATTTGCAAGAAGTGTAATAGAATTTATAGCAATCAAACTGTATTAGGTGAACCCTATACAAATGCGGTGGGTGCTTGTTGTAATTTGCCGCTTAGTTATGTGCAGATGGTTAAGCCGATTTTTGGATTCACTACCAAAAAAGAAATAGCAGCAAAAGGCAAAAAGGCTACAGGTGATGCAAATCATTATAATTCCATGTCGTTTTTTGAAGGTTTTAGTGACGGAGTGAAAAAACAAGAGCAAAAAGCTATAATTGGGGCTCACGCAGCAAAGCTCACATTCGCACCACAAGGCAAAATGCTAGTAATGAACTTAGGTATTAAGGCATATGCTGGTCAGGGTATACCATTCAAAATATGCTCATCTTGCGGATATGTTCATGTCAAAAAAGATTACCCAAAGGATTATATTCATCAATCGCCTAATGGTAAGGATTGTACAAATAAACTGCATCCAGCTTTCCTAGGTCACACATTCTATACTGATGCAATAGTAATCACTACGGAAATCAAGGCTGACATGGATTTGGAAAACTATTCATATTTGTATGCAATGGTAGAAGGAGCTTGCAAAAGCTTAGATATAGATAGGCGAGAAATCAATGGGTGTTTGTATGGTTTATCTAACAATAGTATAAGTATTGTTATATTTGATACCGTTCCTGGAGGAGCGGGACATGCACATAAAATATTGGGGAATATAGGTGAGGTTTTTGCTGAGGCATTAAATAAAGTTTCTGGTCAATGTGGTTGTGGAGAGGAGACTAGCTGTTATGGATGTTTGAGAAATTATGATAATCAATCACGTCATGAAGATATGTCTAGGGGATCTGCAAAGAACTATCTAGAATGGCTAATTTATAACAAGTAAAATAGATATAATTTTCTTAAATATTGAAATTAAACCAAATTAAAAGTAGTATTAAAAATTGCCGGAGGAAATGATATGATAGAAAATTTTGATGATGTAAAAATTAATTTAGAGCACAAGGACGAATTTGTTAATTATTTAGAGCTAAAAGGTATTGAACGCTATCGTAGATTATGTGATCAAATAAAACCATATTGTGATGAGTTAACTTATGAAATTGTATCAGATCATTATAGATATGATATTAAGTTGAGAAGAATGATATTCAAAGCAGTAGGTTTACTAGAAATTGCCTTTAAAGCATATATATGCAATAGATTTGAAATTAAAATAATTACTGCAAAAAATGCAAAACAATTAATTGAAGATAAACTAGTAATTAATAGTAAGAAAAAATTAAATGTGCCACAATGGAAAATAGATTGCATTTTCGATGAGGACAAAGAATTAAGTTTATATGAATTTATCGAAAGGAGTGATATAGCTGTTCTTAATTCTATATTGTTATTGCTTCCAAAAATGTGTCATAAAGAATTATTTGTAGATACTGAAGATCTTGATAAGAATCTAACCGCTGTTAAAAAACTTAGAAATTTAGCGATGCATCATAATCTTTTGTTGGGAGCTAATTTCAATAAAGTCTACAGGGATAAAAAATGCTATAGTGGGTTAAATGAAAATATTAAGAATCTAATATCACTTGTGCCAAAACGTGCACGTGGTAATATATCTAATGAATTTAATAATTGCATATTTATTCGGTGGGATGAGTATAACCAGAAAAGAAAGTTGAATATTGTAGAAGAATACATTTTAGATGTGGAGGTGGATTGATGGGGAATAAAATGATATCACTAGGCAAGAAAGTGGGACTATGGGATAATGCTCAAGATCAAAGCGAGAAACAACAAGTTGAAAATACTATAGGCGAGATTGAGAGATGTTTAAATAAAGATACCTTATTGCATTCTATGATTCAAAAAAAAGAACTTGAGTATGTGCACGCTGGGTCTGTATCAAAAGGGACTGCTACTGCAAAAAACAGTGATGTTGATCTGCAAGTTGTTTTTAATAGCGATAAAATTGTTATTGAAGATTTTAAAGAATATGTCTATAAAGTCCTTGTTGAGAATTTTGGTGTAGCATATGTGAAAAGAAAAAATGTTGCAATGGCAGTATTAAGTAACATAAACAGGATTGATGCTGATGTAGTAGTAGCAAAAAAAATTAGTAAGTATAGAATTGATACATATGCAGATAACACGCAAGAAATGATAGAACATTATTCAAAATTAGATAAAGAAATGATGAATAATAGGAATAGTATTACAAATAGCAATTATATAAAAATGGTAAGAGCATATAAGGCATTAAGAAATGATATGAGATTATCTAATATTCAATCTGCTTTAGATATGTCATCCTTTAAAATAGAATGCTGCTTATATAATGTTAAAAGTAAAACATTTAATGATAAGCGTAAAATGTATAAAGGGGTTAGTGTAGAGGATAAGTTTGAGAAAATGTTTCAACTGGTAGCGAAAAGCCAAAGTGCTAGTATTAAAAATAAAAAACGTGTTAAAAGGATTTTCGAAGTTAATAGAAAAAAAGAATTGTTTGTTATAGAGCAGTCAAAGACTAGTGCCGCAAAATTCTTTGATGATGTAATTGATTATATTAATGAGAATTATCTGATAAATATGAAAATATAGTCTAATTATGCATTTGTTTCTTGCGTTTAAGTGCACATGTGTGATATAATAAAATATTATCTAGGAGGTTTTTATGTTTAATAATTGGCTAAGCTCAAATTCGAAATTAAGTTTTTCATCAGTTGAGAAGTATACTCGTGCTGTAAATGTAATTTCAAGAGAGATGATGGAACTGGAAGTTATAAATAAATCACTCGATTCAATGAGCGTAAGTGAATATGATATAGCATTATTTAAAGTCTTAACACATCCGAAATTCATACTTAAAAATACTATAGGTCATAGTATGTATAGTAATGCACTAAAGAGAATGAGATGCTATTTAGTTTTTAGTGGTTCAAAAGATCTATTTGTACAGAATATGGTGAATGAAATTGAATTAAATCCTAATGTTGCGATTACGGAAAAAGAATTAATAATTAAGTCTAGAATAGGTCAAGGTAAATTTAGGCGACAATTGATTAATGAATATAGTGCATGTGTAGTTACTGGTGTGAAAAATACCGATTTACTTATAGCAAGTCATATCGTGCCTTGGTCAATTAGCGACAATGATTCTAGATTAAGTGTTGATAATGGATTATTACTTACTCCAACATATGATAAATTGTTTGATTCAGGATTAATTACTATATTAAAAACTGGTAAGATATATACATCAAAATTTATTACCGATGAAGATAAAAGTAAATTAAATATTCAAGATCAGTGTTCAATATCTTTAAGGCAAAACAGCATTATAAGTGAAAAACTAGAATACCATAATGAAAATTTGTTTGTAAGATGACAAGAATTGCAAGTTCTATAACAAAGGAGATAAGATGTCAAATATTATTAGAGCAATAATTAATATATATAATTGTCCTGTATACAATACTGGCGAATATTATAAAAGTAAAACTCGTGCCAATAGTATGGGTGATGCAATGGAGTTTTTTATTAAAGATTCTTTTGCAAATAGTTATGGTTTAAATGAGAAAGATTCTCTTGTTGCTTATCAAGGAGTTTTTAGTTATTTAGGGAATCAAAATAATCCACCAGATATGATTTTGAAAAATAGTGATGCAATTGAAGTTAAAAAGATAGAGAGTTTTGGTTCATCACTCGCATTAAATAGTTCATCACCTAAAGCTAAATTATTTAGGGACAGTTCTATGATTACAGCTGCTTGTAGAGAGTGTGAAGATAATGACTGGGTAGAAAAGGATATCATATATGCGGTTGGTGTAGTTAAAGAAAAGAATATAAGATGGCTAAGTTTTGTATATGGAGAAGATTACGCAGCATGTGCTGAAATATATGATGATGTTAAAAAAGCTATCAAGAATGGTGTAGAGCAAGTTTCGTGTTATAATTTTTCCGAGACTAATGAATTGGGACGAATTAATAGAGTAGATCCTCTAGGTATCACTAATTTAAGAATACGTGGTATGTGGCAAATTGAAAGTCCTTTTAAAGTGTTTAATAACATACATAATTTTACAACTAAAGAGAAGTTTTCTTTTTTTGCAATAATCAATGAAGAGAAGTATAATGTGCTAAATAAAGATGATATAGCAGAGCTAGAATTAATTAGCGAAATTAGTATAAATGATATTACAATCAGTGATCCTAATAATCCTGCTAAATTAAAACAAGTTAAAGCAATTAGATTTGAGAGGTAATATGAAAATAGTGAGTTTGTTCTCCGGTGCAGGAGGCATGGATTTAGGGTTTAAGTTGGCAGGTTTTGATATAATATACGCCAATGAATATGATAAAAACATCTGGTCTACATATGAAAAAAATCATGATTGTTTTCTGGATAAAAGAGATATCAGATTAATACCTTCAGAAGATATTCCTGATTGCGATGGGATCATTGGAGGTCCACCGTGTCAAAGTTGGAGTGAGGCAGGTGCTCTAAAAGGTATAGATGATGATAGAGGTAAATTATTTTTCGAATATATAAGGATCTTGAAAGATAAAAGACCTAAGTTTTTCATTGCTGAAAATGTTGCGGGCATGATGTCTGCACGACATAGATCTGCTGTCCAAGAGATAAGTAAGATGTTTGTTGATGCGGGGTATAATTTAACAGTCAATTTAATAAATGTGTCAGATTATGGTATTCCACAAGATAGAAAGAGGGTTTTTTATATTGGAATTCGTAATGATTTAAACATTGAGTTTGAATTCCCAAACCATGATAAATCAAAAAAGAAAGTTTTAAAAGATGTAATTTATAATTTGCGTGAGAGTGCTATTCCATCTGATGAAAAAAATCATACTAATCGCTCGGTGAAAATGAATGCACATGAGTATTTGACAGGTGGTTTCTCTTCGATGTTTATGAGTAGGAATAGAGTACGTCAGTGGGATGAATTTGGTTATACTGTTCAGGCTAGTGGTAGACAGGCTCAACTGCATCCACAAGCACCAAAAATGGAAAAGATAGAGAAAAACAAATGCATATTTAAAATCGGACAAGAAGATAAATATAGGCGCCTTACAATTAGAGAATGTGCTAGATTACAAACATTTCCTGATGATTTTGATTTTGTATATGATAGGTTGGAAAATGGTTATAAAATGGTAGGTAATGCTGTTCCTGTTGAAATGGCAAGAATAATTGCCGAAAAGTTGATTGATAAATTAAGGAGAATAAATGATTGAATTAATGGATTTTGAAAAACATGAAACAGTGTCAGGTGTAAAAGAACGTACGTATCTTTCTGAAGAAGATGTAAATTTAAAATATTCTGATGGGGAAAAAAGAGTTGTGACTGAAACCGGAGCGTACAAATTGCCTTCATTGATGCATCTTTTTAAGCAGAAAAACTATAACTTATTGCCTTCGTATCAAAGAAGAGTTACATGGGATAGAAAAAAAAGATCAAAATTGATTGAATCTTTTATTATTAATATTCCAGTGCCTCCAGTTTTCTTATATGAAATAGAATATGATAAGTATGAAGTGATGGACGGTCTACAGCGCATATCAACTATTGTTGATTTCTATTCGGATAAGTTTCCTCTTTCAGGATTAGAGGAGTGGCCTGAACTAAATGGAAAGAAGTACAGCATGTTGCCTAAAAAGGTAAAAGAGGGAATAGATAGAAGGCAACTTATGATTATAACATTGTTAAAAGAAACTGCTTTTGATGATGATTCAGCTGCAGATAGGATTAAAAGACTTGTATTTGAACGGCTCAATACTGGAGGTGAAACATTAAGAGGTCAGGAAGTACGAAACGCTGTATTTCCAGGGGATGGAAATGAAATGTGTAAGGATTTGTCAAAATCTCCTGTATTCCAGAAACTATGGGGGCTGTCAAGCTTTTCAAATGACGAGGTGTTTACGTGGATTGATAACGATGATAATGGTTTTTATGTGAATGAGGACGATAATAAAAAACTGTTACGCGCCACAACATATAAGAGGATGCTAGATGTTGAATTGGTTTTAAGATTTTTTGCAATGAGAAATATTGATGATTTCAATTGCAGTTTGAACAATTTTTTAGATAATACATTAATTAAATTAAATAGATATGAAGAAGAAGATTTGAATAAATTAAAACTGTTGTTTGAAAATACTACACATTTAGCATTTAGATTGTTGAAAGACAAGGCCTTTTGCGTTCACAACGGAGAAAAATGGAGTGCTCCTCAAAGATTAGTTTATGACCCGTTAATAATTGCATTGATGAGTAGGCAAATTGTAGTTCCTGAACAATTTTCTTCAGATGATTTTATAGAAAAATATAAAGATTTTTTTAATAATAACGTTATCATAGAAAAAGATGGCTTGAAAACTTCTTTGTTTGATGGAAAACATCAATCGCAAGATGATATAAAGAAAAGAGCAAATAAGATTGTAGATTTTCTGAAGGAATCTAATTTATATGATTAATATAGAGTCGCAATATAATACATCTTTATCTAAGCTGAATGACATAGAGAATTATATTAGACAACAAATATTAGTAAAAAAAATATCTAATACATTGATGCATTGTGAAAAAATCGAGGAATTAAATAAAATAACAAAAGATTTAAATAATGCACATATACATTACAATGCAATTATTATTAGTTTGTATGGAATATTTGAAAATTACTTAGATGAGACTGCAAAAGCGTATATAGAGTCTTTAAGAGGATATTCTAAGGATTTATGCTTTATTGGAAAATCATTTGAGAATAATTATTATAATAAGTTTGGCGAATATCTATCTAGTCCTCAAAGGTATACTGTTCCTATGCAATCTCGCAATGACGTCATTAATAGGATATCAAAGAATATAGAAGGTAAAGAAGATTTGTTGTACGAATTTGCTTTAAGACATAGTGGTAATATGACGGGGTTAAAGGTTGTTGATTTTTTGAATAATTTAGATATGCAAGTCACATTTAAGATTATTTGTGATTGTGCTGAAATGAAGGATCAGTTTACTCCTGAAGAACTAATAGCATTAGAAAGAAAAGGGCATGATAAAGCGTTGCAGAAACTTGATTCTCTAGTTGAGGCAAGGAACAATGTAGCACATGGGGTTGCAGATCAAATTATTAGTATGGATTTCATACTGCATCAATACATTCCATTTATCAAATCTTTGATTCAAGCAATTAATGCTATTTTTCAAAAGAGATATGTATTAAAGTTGATTCAACATGGTGCATATAAAAATCTTGGTAAAATATATATAGTCTACAATAATAATATAGCTTGCATTGTTGACTTTAATTATGATATAAATGTAAGCGATATTATAGTATGCAAGAAGGGAGATATAATCAAGAAAGCTAATATTGTTTCATTGCAGGTTAATAATGTAAATTATGAAATAATTAATTTCAAGTGCGATGTTGGAATTATGCTAGATCAGAAGATTGATAAAGATTACGAGTTGTATGTGTTATTAAAAAAGAAAAAAATCAAAAGAAAAAGAAGAATAACTAAAATCAGACTAGTAAATAAGTTTGTTGCCAATATTATAGCGGTTAATTATAATGCTTTTGGCAAGTACGTTCTCTGAATATTGATTATGATGAATTCTAGGCATATTAATGATTAATTTGTGTATGGATATTAGTAAACATATATCATAGTGGAGTGATTTACAAGTAGCGCGTAATCTAGAAATCGATAAATATTTTGAGCGATTTGTGCATGCTTTAATGCATATTATCAGTTAAATAATTTGGAGCGTGAATCATGGAATACAAATTAAATGACATTTTAAATCTAAGTGAAGCCGAAATGTATAATAGCAAGATTGAGTTAAATATGAAGGCAGGAAAAAATGGTGAAAGCTATATTGACAGGTGGTTAAAATTGTCAGATTCAATAAAAGAAAGCGGTATTACTGATTGTTCTTTTTGGAGTTGGTATAGTGCAAATCAAAGAAATTTTAATAAGGGCAATACAGTTTTTAGTTTTATACAAATTAGTGCGATTGAATGGCTGTTTATATCTGCGGCTGAAATTTTAGATACGCCAAAGTTAGAAAGAGCAACGGTATATGTTGTAGATAAATTTAAACCATTATTTGGACGATTAATTATAAAACATAAAAAGGGGCAAACATTTAGTCGATATGTATTTAATATGATTAGTCGGATAGATGACTGCATAGTAAAAGAGATACTGCCATGTATTTATTCAGGCGAAACGTTTAATGGATATGATAATGTAAATATCAAATATGCTATGTTGAAAGCAGTGTTCCAAGGGGAAATTATGCCTAGTTATTATGAAGCTTTGCAACAAATAACGGGAGTTTATTGTTTGACAGATCATCATACTGGAAAACAATATATTGGATCTGCGACGGGAACAGGTGGTGTTTTGCAACGTTGGGGGGATTATTTGGAAACAGGTCATGGTGGTAACGTGAAATTAATTGAACTTTGTAATAGTGAAGAAGATGGATATTTTGAGGATAATTTTACATTTACATTGTTGGAATATTTTGGAATGATGTATGATCCTGTAAAAATAGTGATAAGAGAGCAATATTGGAAAAAGTGTTTTGGTACAATAAAAAATGGATATAACGATAATTGAATGAATCGACATTAACTAAGTTATGTTTTATTTAAGCATGTGAACATATACCTCAAAATGATTTATTATATAACTTTACAAAACAATTAGAAATTGCATTCAAAACAATAAGCAAATATATTATTCAAAATAAAGAATTTGTCGAACTTCGCGAATTCCTGTTGCCGCTTCTAATGACCGGCCAAGTCCAAGTAAAATAATTGGAGGGGAATTATGTGTAATAGAAATTATGACAATATTAAATTTCCAATAATCAGCGATGAAAATAAAAAGCTAAATGTTGCTATGGCTAAAGGATGTGTTTCAGCTTATTCAGGTGATGAATTTGAGCAGTTTGTTTTTGAGTGGCTTAAATATTGTAAAAAGAAAATCACCCCAAATACTTTAATAGGAAAAGTCGGTGGAAGTGGTGATAAGGGCGTTGATATTTATCAAAAGGACAATGATATTGTTACATATTATCAATGTAAGCAATATTCTAAAGGAATAAATAGTACAGAATTATGCGGAATAATTACTAAGGTTCTATATTATTCATACAATAATATCGATTTTATGCCAAATAAGTTATATGTAGTTGCTTTTAAATCTTTTAATAGACCAGCATTAGCATTATTGGGTAATGTTGACGATTTAAAAGCTGCAGTAATTAAGAATTGCGATAAATCGTTAGGAAATATGAAAAAAGAAAAGTCTTCAAAAGAATTCATGGAATATATGAAGAAAGTTGATTATTCTTTTGTTGAAAAAGTTGATGTTGATGATATTATAACCGAGTATTATAATAGTTCATACGGAAAAATGAGATTTATTAAATCCGATTACCCTAACATTAGGCTAAAAATTGAGAAAAGTAATTATGAAGAGGAAATATACGTGAAAGAGCTTGAGTCAATTGAGCCAGTAATTAAAAAAAGTATTATATTAGGCGCTAAAGAGGACTATTACTCGGCACTATGTTTAAAGGAGACAGATAAGTACTTGTTTGGTCATAATGAAGAATTTGATAAGGTGAAAAATGAAGTTGAAGCTGGTATAAAATACGTAAGAATGAATGAGTGTAATGATTTACTTAAGAGGTATATTGAAATAATGAGTAGCTCATTGAATGCGAATACAAGTTTTTCGTATCTCGATCGTGGTTTGAATATAGTATGCAATAATGATCGAGCGGGTGTTTGTCATTTTTTAGTGAATGAAGGTAGGCTTTCTTGGAGGAAACAAGATGATTAAAGATTATGAAGTCAATGCTACTTGCACTAAAATCGCTATTTTACTATGTAATGCTGAATCGTATAGAATCAGCAGGAATGATATATTGTACTGTTTAGCAATTTCTGATTTTGTAAGTAGTGATATAGAAATGAATAGTAAAAGCATAAGAAATATAAATTCATTGCTTTATTATTCTAATATCTTAAATAAATCCATAGCAAAAATGAATGAGCATAATTTATTGTTTTTTGAAGGCGTAAATATTGCCCCATCGTTTTCTTGCAGAGAATTGTATAAAATGCTAAGTAAAGTAGATCAAAGCTGCCAACTAATCACAAAAGTGAAATTTGCCTATGAGTATGGAGAGACAGGAAAGTTCCTTGATATATATAATGAATTATATGAAAATTATTTAAAAGAAAAAATATTGTTGGAGGTGAATTAATGAATGTATATATAAAATCATTAAAAATAAAGGCCAATGTAGATGTATATATTGAATTTAATATAAACACAACTGTTATATATGGTTACACAGGAACTGGTAAAACTTTAATGTTTAAACTAATTGAATTTGCTTTGGGTCAAAATTCAAAGGTTGATATTGTTGAAGTTGAAAAGAAATACGAAGGAATAGAGTATGTTGAATTAGAATTTTCAAATGGTATAGTTTTTAAAAGAATTATTTCAAATGATTTTTCAGGTTTTGTTAAAATGAACAATGAAACAGGTTTTGAAAGTAAAAATAATGCTAACTATAGGCTTGAGGTAGGAAATATTTTTGGACACAAGAATATAAAAGTTATTCAAGCCCCAACTACTATAGGTACAGTTACTTTTTCAGTTCCTGAATTTATTAATACTCTATTTTTCCCTGAAGCTAGGATTGTAGATGATAAATTCTTAATAGAAGTAGAGGGGAGAGGCAAGGAAATCAAATTAACGAATTATTACAAATATTTAACTACAGGAATAGAAATAGATAATACTAGCTTAAACAGTGCAAAATCGACAGTGAAAGCAGCAGGTGAAAGAGATAAAGTGAAGAAGTTTTTAGCAATATTTAAGAAAAAGATTGTATATCCTAAGAAAAAAGAATTGGATGAGATAGAAAGTTTATCATTGAAAATTAATGAAGTTAAGTTAAGATTGTTATCTATGCAACATGAAGTACTATCAATTGATGCAGATATTAAGCAAAATAAATTCACACGTGATAGGCTTCTTTCATTAATAGACTTGTATGAGGTTCAAATAGAAGATATGTATGCTGCAAAGGCTATTGATATGTTTATGGTAGACTCGGAAATCTCATGTGATAAATGTGGCAATAAGATCAAGTGGGAAAGGGGTTGCAGTATAGATGATGAAATATATGATTCTGAAGGAAAGCGTAAAGATGTAAATATTACATTGGATAACTTAAATAAAAATCTTCTGAACCTACAAACAAACCTGTATAACAGTAATAATTACATAGAAAACAACATGCAAGAATACAATAAATATGTTGATAGAAAAACTGAATTAGATAAAATATTTAATGATTTTTTGGTATATAAACAGAGTTCGGAAGTATTGTTAACGCCCGAACTTGAGAACAGTGATGAAAATGAAATTGACTTGTATGATGAAATAAATAAATCGTTTGAAATCAATATCAAAAGCATATGTAAAAAGATGACTGCGAGATTAACGCGTTGGAAATTACCGGAAAAGACAGATGTAGATTTTGACTTCGATAATTTTGATTTCACTTTTGATGGAACAGCGAGAAGAGTATTAGCAAAGGGATATAAAGGTTTTTGCACTACTGCTATGATTATTGAATTAGTGATGCAAATGAAAAGTATAGGTGTTCCATGCTTTGATTTTATATTAATTGATACAATTTGGCAAACGGCAGATGTTAAGGAAGTTGATATTGTATCTATATCCGAAAATTATTTGAAGGATGTATCTAAACTGCCTCTTCAAGTGATAATTTTCGAGAATAAAGTTCCTAATATAAAAATCGAAAGTTGTGAGTACATTCAATTATATAAGTAGAAATTGATCAAGCCATAAAAAACTTTCTAAGAGAGGATAAAATGGATAAGAATACGAAAAAGGTTTCAACTAAGCAATCATACCATTTTGTAGCATTTTTAGATATATTAGGTTACAAAGATTATTTCGAAAGCGATAAAAATGATACTGATAAATTTCTGGATTTAATTGAAAGTGCTATAGATGAAATTACAAAAGGAATTAAAACATTTGCAACAAGTCTTAAGTATGAATTTGATCCAATAGTCAGATTGTTTTCAGATAATATATTAATTGCTATAAAGTGCAATAAAAAAAATGAGGATAATGTTCAGCCTTTTTTACATCTAATTAAACTAATTGCCATAATACAGACCTCGTTTATATTAAGGTACGGATTATTTTTGCGCGGTGGTGTATCAAAGGGTTTGTTTTTTGCTAATGATAAGTTCGTATTTGGAAAAGGACTGGTAAATGCTTATTCGTATGAACAACAAGCAGTGTATCCTAAAATAATGATTGATAGTGCAGAAATACGTAAAATACTAAATATGTCAAAAGAAACATTTGAAAAAATTATGAAAGATAATGCAGGTAAAATATTATCTAGAATAATCGCTCGAGATAGTGATCAACAGTATTTCGTTAATTACTTAAAGGTGTCTCAGGGGGATTCTATCGAGGATGACTTTTTTAAGAAAGAGGCAATATTTACTCAAAGGGCACAGTGTATGCTGTTTGATCCGATACAAAATCAGCGAATATTTTATGATTTGTATAATCATAAAGTAGTTTTAGTTGCTAAAATAAATGAATATGGATGTTGTACGGATATTATAAATCAAAAGAAATGGTCAATGAATGATATTGATTTGCGAAGAAAAGTGCAAATGAAATATATGTGGGCAGTTGAATATCATAATGAGTCTTGTATATTGGCAGGGAAAACAGAATTGCTAATTAAGTATAACATTGTTATGGATAACAATGTCCACTTGCCACAATTCAAGATAGTTGAATAAATAGTTATTGATAAAATAAATAATATGTTAATAGCGATGGGCGAACACCTGTCGCTATTTGTTTATACTGGAGGTGTAAGATGTAAGATGAAAGATAAAGTTTGAAAACAAAGTATTTAAATTTATTCTATTTATAAACAAAGGAGGAAAGGTAGATGATTGATTTAGAGACGTTTCGGCGGATAAAGGCGCTGAAGAAGGATGGGTATGTGCAGCGGAGCGTTGCAGAGGATATTGGGGTGAATCTTAAGACAGTACAGCGGTGGTGGCATCGGAGTGAGGATGATTTCCTTGGAAATGGTCGGACGAATAGAGATGATCGGCTGAATGTGTACAAAGACTTTCTAGTCGGAGAGCTGAGTCGTGATAGATTGCTGACTGATACCGTATTGAGAGAAAGATTGCTGAAACACGCGGCTGCGAATAGTATGACAGTTGGTGTGGGTGTAGGCGATGAGCGGATTGCAAGTTTAGGAGAGAAGATTGCACTAGGTCATAGTAATCGCAAAGACAACGTATCAAGTGGAGGAGATAACAGTATTAAGGTGAAAGGCATAACGGATAGGTCTGGTGGTAATGGTGGGCTCGGTATTGTGTCGGCTGATGATAGTGGTGCTGCGTGCTGTGATATGTCTGGTGGTAATGGCGGCATGGGGAATGTGGTGGCTGATGATAGTAGTTCTGTGTGTAGTGATATATCTGGTGTAAGTGGCGGTAATGGTGGAAGTGGGACAATGCAGAATGATGAAGGCGAGGAAAAGAAGCCGGTAGGGTTTAGTATATCCGATCCGTCATTTAGGAGGTACATGGTTCTGCTGCGGTTGGAGTTTGGATATCCAAAGCCACCATTGCAAGTGGTGCATCGGAAGTATGCAATGAGAGAAAGTCCACCTGGAGAAGAATCGCAAGTTGATATGGGGCAGATAGTTGTGAGGGATATGTATGGTAAGAGTTTGCGGTTATATATCTTTGCAATGGTGCTGTCGTGTAGCCGAATGAAGTTCTTTACTGTGCAGAGCGAGGCATTTAATGCGAGGCAGTTCGTGGAAGCGCATGACTTGTCATTTAGATACTTTGGTGGTAGGACGAGTATTATCTTTTATGACCAAGACAGGACAATGGTTGTAAGTGAGAATGCCGGCAATATAATCTATACAAAAGAATTCACGGAGTATAAAGAGCATGAGGGGTTTGATGTGTATCTTTGCAACAAGTCAGACCCAGACACAAAAGGAAAGATCGAGAACGTAATAAGATACATTAAATACAACTTCTTTGATCGGTATGAGTTTTACGGAATGGAACGGCTGAACAGCGATATATTGATTTGGCTTGATAAGGTCGGCAATGGCAGAGTGCATCAAACAACACTTAAAGTTCCTA
>CAMQSU010000016.1 GCA_947037025.1 uncultured Clostridia bacterium
GGCGTTAATCCTTCTGCAGGTGGGTTGTTGGTATTCACTAACATACTTAACGTAATCAGCCAAAATACTTTGATTACTAATAGTTCATTCAACTTCTTTGCAATATTTGGTTTAGGACAAACAACTTCTCCGCTAGCTCTTACTATTTGCGTAATAATCGTAATGATAATTCTGGCTGCAGTTGCTTTCTATATGTTCTATCAGAGCAATAATAGGACGGATGCTTTATTCCTTGCTGCGATGTCATTCATTGTTTGGTCAGTGTTTGGTGTTGGTGCTAAAATGGAAAATATGGTTATTGGTATAGCATTACTATTTGTTTATGCTACTCTTAAAACTGAAAGACGTCTTTACATCGCTGCCGGTATTCTTGCTGTTGCAATGTTTGTAAATATGGCTGTTTTACAAACTAATAGTGGTTACCTAGTTTATAATTATGCTACTACTGCAGGATTTAAACCTTTCCATTATACTGATCCTCTATATATTATTGGTTCGATTATTGTGACTTTCACTACTTTGTATTTGTTCTACGTTTCGTACGATATTATGATCAAAAAGTCTGAATGCGATATCACACCTATGAGCGATCATTACATTACTGATGTTAAAAATAATCTTAGTGATTTTAGAAAAAGAAATGCAGCTAAATTCAAGAGAGCTCCAAAAAGCAGTAAATAATCTAATTATTTTATGCTCTAGGTTTATTTTATTATTGATAAGATTAAGATTGATTATTAAGCTAAAGCGAATGTTTTTTATTCGCATATAATGCTAGTGAGGTGTTATGTTATCTAAAATTAATAGCTTCGCACTTAGCGGAGTAAAAGGGTATAAGGTGGATATTGAACTGGATATTAATTCAGCAATGCCATCTTACGATGTAGTAGGACTTCCTGATGCGGCAATTAAAGAGTCGCGTGAGAGAGTTAGATCTGCAATTAAAAATAGCGGATATGATTATCCTATAAAGAAAATTACCGTGAACTTAGCTCCTGCCGATACTAAAAAAGAAGGTGCTGTGTTTGATCTTGCTATTGCGATAGGTATACTTAGCGCTTCAGAGCAAATTCCGGTCGGCAAGTACAAAGATTTTATTATTCTTGGCGAACTTTCGTTAGATGGTTCAATTAGGCATATAAATGGTATTCTTCCGACTATTATTGCAGGGGTTGAAAACGGTTACACTAATTATATTATACCTGCTGCAAATAGTAATGAAGCTAGCTATATTGACGGAATTAACGTTTATCCAGCATCTTCACTTCATGATGTAGTTGAGTTTTTAAGAGGGAATAAGCTTATCGGAATTTTAGCTAGTCATGAGTATACTTCGGATGTAAATGAGAGCAGATATACTGTTGATTTTAGTGAAGTTAAAGGTCAAACTCTAGCTAAACGTGCATTAGAAATTGGTGCTGCTGGTGGTCATAATACCATCATGATAGGACCTCCAGGCTCAGGTAAAACTATGCTTGCTAAATGTATGCCTACAATTATGCCTTCGATGACTTTTGAAGAGGCGATAGAGGTTACAAAAATCCACAGTATTTCAGGTGTTCTTGATTCTTCTGTCGGGATTGTTACTACTAGACCTTTCAGAACACCTCATCATACGGCAACAATACCGTCACTTACGGGTGGTGGATCTAATTGTAAACCGGGCGAAATAAGTTTAGCGCACAATGGCGTATTATTTTTAGATGAAATGCCAGAGTATTCAAGAAAAACATTAGAAACTTTGCGTCAACCTTTAGAAGATGGAATTGTTTCAATTTCGCGCGCAAGGCAAACTCTTGAATATCCTTGCAATTTTATGCTTGTAGCGAGCATGAATCCTTGCCCGTGTGGCAACTTTGGGTCTTCAAACCCTTGTAAATGCTCACCATCAGAGATACACAAGTATATTAACAAGCTATCTGGTCCATTATTAGATAGGATAGATTTGCAAGTTGAGGTTGATAGTATTGCTTATAGTGACCTTAGGTCAAATGCAAATGCGGAAACTTCGATCGATATTAAGAAACGGGTAGAGATTGCAAGGCAAATTCAAAGAGAGCGGTTAAAAGGTACAGGTATTTTTACTAATTCGCAAATGAATAATAGACAATTAAAAGAATTTTGCGTGATTGATAAGAAATCAGATAATTTACTTGAAGCTGCATTTAATAAACTTTCACTATCAGCACGTGCTAGCACAAGAATACTAAAAGTTGCTAGAACTATTGCAGATATTAATCAAGAAACAGATATAAAAATTCAGCATGTTTCCGAAGCAATTCAGTATCGTTCGCTAGACAGAAAGTACTGGGAATAATAACTTTATTTGAATATTTTATGAGGAGCGCAATTGTATAATAATGACGAAAGAGCTTTGATATGGCTTAACAGCTTTAATATATCAACTATTAAGAAAAATTATTTAATCAATAACTTTATCTCTCCTTACGAGATGATAGAGGATTTTGAAGATTGCAAAGACATTATTTGTAATGTTATTGGCGAGCGGAATTACAGTATTATGAAAAATGTTTGCAATACTGAGTACATAGATAAGCTAATCAGTGATATTGATGCTAAGAACGTATCAGTAATTACAAATTGTAGCGATGATTACCCTGTGCTTTTATCTGATGTTTTGGATGATGATGCACCTATTGTGCTTTACTATTTAGGCGATATCAGCTTGATAAAAACACAATGTTTTGCGGTTGTTGGCGCTAGACGCATTACTAGATACGGACGCGATGTGACGGAAAAGTTCACTAGAGATTTAACTACAAGTGGATTTACTATTATAAGCGGAATGGCTCGTGGCGTTGATAGTGTCGCACATACGGAATGCCTTAATTTTGAAGGCAAAACGATTGCAGTTTTAGGGTCAGGTATTGATGTTGTTTATCCTAAAGAAAATCGTGATTTGTATTGCCGTATTGCAACAACCGGTTTAATTATTTCCGAGTTCCCTTTAGGGACAGAACCGCTTCCATATAATTTTCCGCAAAGAAATAGGATAATAACTGCACTTTCTTGTGGAGTACTTGTGACAGAGGCGGGTATGAAATCCGGGTCTAGGATATCAGCCAATTTAGCAATTGACCAAGGTAAGGAGCTTTTTGTAGTTCCCGGTAGTATTTTCAGCGAACAATGTAAGGGCTGTAATCATCTGATAAAAAGTAATGATAATTGCGTTATGGTCACTGGTATAAATGATATATTAGAAAAGTATGATATAAAAAAACGTCAAGAAATAGTGCATGCTATTCAGCTGGATTTTGTAGAGCAAGCAATTGTTCTTGAGCTTGAACAGGGCAAAATGCACTTTGAAGAAATATTATCTAAGTCTAATCTTGAGGTCGGGGTGCTTTTAACAACACTCATGAGTCTTGAGGTTAGTAAGGTTATAAGGAAAATTCCTGGCAACTTTTATGAGTTGCAACCTAACTAGAAAAGAAGGAGATAAGAATGGATTTAGTTATCGTAGAGTCACCATCAAAGTCAAAGACTATTAGCAAATATTTAGGTAGTGGTTATAAAGTATTAGCATCAGGCGGTCACGTTCGTGATCTTCCAGCTAAAAAACTGGGTGTTGATATTCATAAAAACTTTGAGCCTGAATATGAAGTTTATGCTCAAAAAATGAATACAATTAAACTACTTAAAAAAGAAGTCGAGCTTTGTGACAAAGTTTATCTAGCTACCGATCCCGATCGTGAGGGTGAGGCGATTTCTTGGCACTTAAAAGAACTACTAAAAATTAAAGATAGCAATATTCGTATTGTATTTAATGAAATTACTAAAAAAGCTGTTAATAAAGCGATTTCTGAACCACATGAAATTAACTTTAATCTTGTAAACTCTCAGCAAGCTAGACGTGTTTTAGATAGGTTGGTTGGTTACTTAATTTCTCCAGTGTTGTCAAGAAAAATTAAAAAGGGTTTATCGGCAGGCAGAGTTCAGTCGGTTGCTCTTCGCATGATTACTGACCGCGAACGTGAAATTTTAGCATTCAAACCAGAGGAATTTTGGAATATTTTTTCTCATATTACTCCGAGCGGTGATACTTTTCATAAAGCACAGTTTAATGATATAAACGGCAAAAAAACTAAAATTGATAACAGTGTTTCTGCAATGAAAGTAGTAGATGAGTCAAAACTTGGTGTTTGGCACGTTGATAAAGTTAAAAGAGCTAAAAGCTTAAGTAAACCTAATCCACCTTTTACAACTTCTACTTTGCAGCAAGATGGTGTTAACAAACTCAATATGTCAGCAGCTCAAGTAATGCAAGTTGCTCAACAACTATATGAGGGTGTTAATATCAAGGGCGAAGGTCAAATCGCACTTGTAACATATATTCGTACTGATAGTGTTAGGGTTAGTGATGATGCAGTAGCTATGGCTAAAGACTTTATTTCTGATCATTTTGGAGCGGAATTTTATCCAAATAAAGCTAATTTTTATCCGTCTAAAAGCAATGCTCAAGATGCACATGAGGCAATACGTCCTGTAAGTTTAGAGTATTCTCCAGAGTCATTAAAGGGCAAAATTGAAGCTAATCAATACAGATTATATAAACTTGTTTATGATAGATTTTTATCTTCTCAAATGGTTCCTGCTCAATATGATACTTTAAATGTTCATATCGTAAGTGATTATCAGTCTACTAAGTATGGTTATACTTTGAAAGGTAAAACTATGACTTTTGCTGGTTACACTATTGCATACACTCATACTAAAGAAGATGATGATGAAGAAGTTATAGCGTCTCTACCTCAGTTTACTGAAGGTGAAGCACTTAATCTTAAAGAAATCACTCATGAGCAAAAATTTACTAAACCTGCTGCTAGATATACAGACAGCTCACTAGTTAAGGCTATGGAGGAAAATGGTATTGGTAGACCTTCTACTTATGCAAGTATTATATCAGTCTTAAGTAAGCGCGAATATACGGAAAAAGATGGTAAATTTATGAAACCTACTGAATTAGGTCTATTAGTATCCGACCAGTTAGTGCAGTATTTTCCTAATATTATGGACACTAAATTCACTGCTGAAATGGAGCAAAAACTTGATACAGTCGAGGGCGGAAATGTAGATTGGCACAAAATTATAGGTGATTTCTATCCTGACTTTGCTCTAAGTTTAGAGAAAGCAAATGATGGTAAAAAAGTAAAATTAGAGCCAGTTTTAACTGAAATAATGTGCGAAAAATGTGGAAAACCTTTTGCTATTCGTGATGGAAAATTTGGAAAGTTTTTGGGCTGTACAGGTTATCCTACATGCAGTAATATTAAACAATATGATGAAAAAACTGGTGGTATTGCTGAAGATAAAGAAGGCGAAGGCGAGGAGCTTGCTAATTGCCCAGCTTGTGGCAAGTCAATGCAAGTTAAGCAAAGTAGATATGGTAAATTTTATGGATGTTCAGGTTACCCAGCTTGCAAAACAATTGTTAGCAGTGGTGATATGAAAAAATTAATTAATGGTGAAACTATTGTTCCAGAGGAGAAAGGCGCTAAAGGTAGCACTAAGGCTGCTGCACTTGATCCTAATGCACCTCCTCCTGTACCAAAAGAAGGGGATATTGTTTGCGATAAATGTGGTTCAATAATGGTTTTGAAAAATGGTAGATATGGCGAATTTTATGCTTGCCCTAGCTATCCAGCTTGTAAAAATATTATCAATTTAAAGAATATTAACAAGGATAAATCATGACAACAATTAATATAGTTGGTGGAGGTCTTGCAGGCAGTGAGGCATGTTATCAATTACTAAAACGTGGATATAACGTGCGTTTATATGAGATGAGAGGTGTGAAAAATACTCCATGTCATGAAACGGATGGACTTGCTGAACTTGTTTGTAGCAATAGTCTTAAAAGTATGGATAAATCTACTGCATCAGGCGCCCTTAAAATGGAACTTGAATTACTAGATTGTATGGTTCTTAGGTGTTGTTATGAGGCTAAAGTTCCGGCTGGTGGTGCTCTTGCTGTAAATAGAATGCAAATGTCAAATGCTGTTCTTCGTGAGCTTAATAAGTTTGAAAATTTTGAACTTATTAGGTCTGAATTTATAAATATTGATACTCAAATTCCTACTATAATTGCATCAGGCCCGCTAACATCAGATGATCTTGCTGTTAGTATTAATAAACTAATCGGCGATGATAATAATTTGCATTTTTATGATGCAGTAGCACCGATAATTACAGGCGATAGTCTTGATATGGATAAAGTATTTGAGGCAGTTAGATATGATAAAGGGGAGCCTGGAGATTATCTTAATTGTGGCATGAATAGAGATCAATATAAGGCTTTTTATGATGTTTTAATATCTAGCAAGCGTGCAAACTTACATGAATTTGAAAAAGGTGAAATATTTGAAAGTTGTATGCCTATTGAAGTTATGGCTGAGCGTGGCGCTGAAACGATTCGTTATGGAATGATGAAACCTGTTGGAATTACTAATCCTAAAACTGGCGAAAAATATCATGCAATTGTTCAGCTTAGAAAAGAAAATGTTGAGGGTAGTGCTTATAATTTAGTAGGTTTTCAGACTAACTTGACTTTTTCTGAACAACGTAGAGTTTTTGCCTTTATTCCTGGTCTTGAAAATGCAGAATTTATTAGATATGGAGTTATTCATCGTAATACCTTCCTTAATTCACCAAAAGTTTTAACAGAAACTTACGCTCTTAAAACAAATCCTAACATATACTTTGCTGGTCAAATTACTGGCGTTGAAGGTTATGTTGAAAGTATTATGAGTGGACTTATTTCGGCAATAAACTTGCATAATAGTTTGATTAATATAAGTGAATTTTTGCCGCCTGTTACTACAATTTGTGGTGCACTTCAAAGGCATATTTCAAGGGATAATGTCAATTTTCAGCCAATGAATGCTAATTTCGGCATTCTTCCTGACTTAGAAGTTAGAATACGTGACAAAAAGTTGCGTAAAACTGAATATTCACTTCGTGCAGAGGCTGATATGATTGAATATATCAAGCAAAATTTAGTATAACATCTGTTTTAGTGTGAATTTGAAGGGAGAATTTATATGGTAATTACTACTTTGAATTTATTTTATGATTGATTTCTATTTTTAATATATTTAAATCTATATTATCATTTTAAGTTTTTAATCTTAAAAGAAGTACTAATTTTATATAAACGGTAATTTTAGTTAGTTTTTTAGTATTTTATATACAATAAATTAATTTGTGCGAAATCACAGTAAACTAATTTTGAAAGTCATCATGATACGCAAATTATAGCGTGTCAAAAAGGAGTATTTATGGGTAAATTAATGGGAACTACTATCTGTGCAGTTAAAAAAAATGGCAAGATAGCAGTAGCAGGAGATGGTCAAGTTACTTTTAGCGAAAGTATTATTTTTAAGTCAACTGCAAAAAAAGTTAAAAGAATTTATGATAATAAAGTTGTAATCGGCTTTGCCGGTTCTGTTGCTGATGCGTTTAGCTTATCAGAGAAATTTGAGAGTATGCTTAATAAATATTCAGGAAACCTTATGAGGTCTGCTGTTGAGCTTGCGGAGCTTTGGAGAAATGATAAAATGCCTAGAAAACTTGAAGCAATGCTTATTGTTGCTGATAGTGAAGGTCTTTATATTGTTAGCGGTCAAGGTGATGTTATTGAGCCTGACGGTGGTGTATGTGCTATCGGAAGTGGTGGTAATTATGCACTTGCAGCAGCTCGTGCTTTGCTTGCCGAAACTGACTTAGAAGCTGATGAAATTGTTAAAAAAGCATTGATTATTGCTAGTGAATTATGCGTTTTCACAAACGATCATATAACAGTGGAGGTGGTATAATGAATATGACACCTAGAGAGATTGTGAAAGAGCTAGATAGATTTATTATCGGTCAAAATAATGCAAAAAAAGCAGTTGCTGTAGCACTTAGAAATAGGTACAGACGCAACCTGTTGCCTGCTACGCTTCGTGATGAAATCACTCCTAAAAACATAATCATGAAGGGGCCTACTGGTGTAGGTAAAACTGAAATAGCAAGGCGTCTTGCTAAAATTGTTCGTGCTCCTTTTATAAAAGTTGAGGCTACTAAATTTACTGAAGTAGGCTATGTTGGTCGTGACGTTGAGTCAATGATACGTGACCTTGTTGAAGTTGCTGTTAGACTTGTTCGAGATGAAAAAGCAAAGGATGTTGAAATCGCTGCAAGCAAGCATGTGATTAAGCAACTTACTAAAGCTGTCATTCCAATTAGAAAACCTTTGTATCCTGAAATGACTGAAACTGAACTTCGCACACAAATTGAAACTGATATCAATGACGGAAAATTGCGTGATATTACTATTGAGATAGAAATGCCTGATACTCCTAAATCGTTGCAAGTCGGCCCTGGTGCTGGTATGGAGCTTAATATTGGCGATATTTTTGGAGGCATGATGCCTAAGAAAACTAAAAAGAGATCAGTTACTGTTGGCGATGCTTATAAGATATTAATGGAAATTGAATGTGATAAACTAATTGATGAAGATGCAGTTAATGCAGAGGCAATTAGACGCGCAGAAAATGAAGGAATTATCTTTATTGATGAGATTGATAAAATTGCATCTAAGGCTTCTCATGGTCAAGATGTTTCACGTGAAGGGGTTCAGCGAGACATTCTTCCGATAGTTGAGGGCAGTACTGTTTCTACTAAATATGGTCAAGTTAGAACAGACTATATTTTGTTTATTGCAGCAGGTGCATTCCACATTGCGAGCATGGATGATCTTATACCAGAGCTTCAAGGAAGATTCCCGATTAAAGTTACTTTAGATAACTTATCTGAGCAAGATTTTATTGATATTTTAACTACAACTGATAATAGTATTTTAAGTCAATATACCGAGCTATTGAAAGTCGATAATGTTAATATTAATTTTTGCCCTGATGCTATCCGTGAGGTTGCTGTTATTGCTGCTGCGGAGAATGAAAATAATGAAAATATCGGTGCAAGAAGACTGCATACTATTATGGAATTATTGCTATCAGAAATTTCATTTAATGCGGGCGGTTTAACTGAGGAAATTACTATCGATATTAATCGTGAATATGTATTGCAAAATCTTGATAGCACTATCAAAACACTTAATTTAAGAAAATATATCTTATAAAACAATATTTCATTTTAGTAGCTTTGTTGCAATTAATTTGAACAAAATACAAGAGGTTAATTATGATAAATATACCAAAAGGTACTAAAGACGTACTTCCTGATCAGTCATATAAATGGCATCACATTGAAGAAACAATACGTTCTATTGCTAAAAAATTCTGCATAAACGAAATTAGAACGCCTATATTTGAGCATACTGAGTTGTTTTTGCGCGGTGTAGGCGATACTACTGATATAGTGAATAAGGAAATGTATACTTTTTTAGATAAAGGTAACAGAAGCATTACACTAAAGCCAGAGGGGACTTCTTGCGTGGCAAGAGCATTTGTTGAAAGCTCTTTACATGGACAGCCTCAGCCTACTAAAATGTATTATATGACTCCTGTTTTCAGATACGAAAGACCGCAAAATGGTAGACTTCGTGAACATCATCAATTTGGAGTTGAGTACTATGGCGCGACATCTGCAAACGCTGATGTTGAGGTTATGAGTGTTGCTGCAAATTTATTTAAATCATTAGGTATTGGTAATCTTTTGCTAGAAATTAATAGCATCGGGTGCAGCGAGTGTAGACCAAAATATAATTCTGCACTAAAAGAGTTTTTGCATGATAATATAGATAATATGTGCGCAACTTGTAATGATAGATTTGAGAAAAATCCGCTTAGAATCCTTGATTGTAAAGAAGCTAAGTGTATTGCAATTAATGCAAATGCTCCGCTTATTTTAGACTATATTTGTGATGACTGTAAAGAGCATCATAATCAAGTTTTAGTAGGTCTTAACAGCTTAGGGATTAATTATAAAGTTAATGCAAGAATTGTCCGTGGTCTTGATTATTATACAAGAACAGTTTTTGAATTTATTAGTGAGAATATCGGTGCTCAAGGTACTGTTTGTGGTGGTGGTAGATACAACAATCTTGTAGAAGAAGTTGGTGGAAAACCATGTGCTGCAGTTGGTTTCGGCTTAGGCATTGAAAGGCTAATAATGATACTAGAAAACTTAGGTTTAAACACTGGGACACCAGATTCTCCTGATGTTTATGTTGCACCAATATGCGATGAAGCTAAAGAAATGTATATGAAATTTGTTGCAAATCTTAGAGATAATGGAATTTCTGCTGAGAGTGATCTTATGGATAGAAGCTTGAAATCTCAAATGAAATATGCAAATAAACTTAATGCAAAGTATGTAATTTTACTAGGCGAGGAAGAATTGAGCGAGCAGTCGTGTTCCGTAAAAAACATGGATACTGGCGAAAATCATAGAGTTAAATTAGATGAAATAATTAATTTTATAAAGGTAGGTAAGTAATATGTCTGAGTTAATTGGCGGATATAAACGCACAAAGTATTGTGGAGAATTTAGAGGAACTGATGAAAACAAAGAAGTTGTTGTTATGGGTTTTGTTGGTAAATATAGAAATCTTGGCAACTTAATTTTTATCGATGTTAGAGATAGAAGTGGTATTGTACAAGTATCTTTTGACGATACAACTAGTGTTGATATTTTTGAAAAAGCAGCAAAACTTAGAAATGAATTTGTAGTTTGTATCAAAGGTATTGTTAGGTCAAGAGGGACTAATATAAACAAAAATTTGCCAAGCGGAGAAATTGAAATAATAGCTAGCGACTTAAAGATTCTTAATGAAGCGGAAGTTACTCCATTTGTAATCAGTGATGATGCGAATGTAGGCGATCAAACTAGGTTGAAATATAGATACCTTGACCTTCGTCGTCCATCACTTCAGAATATTTTAATGATGCGAAACAAGATTTCTAAAATCACTCGTGATTACATGGATGAAAATGGATTTCTTGATATTGAAACACCATTTTTAGGAAAATCAACACCAGAAGGTGCTAGAGATTATCTTGTTCCTTCAAGGGTTCATCCAGGTGAGTTTTATGCACTTCCTCAATCACCACAACTATTTAAACAATTACTTATGATTGCAGGATATGATAAATATTATCAAATCGCTAGATGCTTTAGAGATGAGGATTTACGTTCTAATCGTCAACCAGAATTTAGCCAGATTGACTTTGAAATGAGTTTTGTTGAGAATGATAACGATGTAATGGAAGTAGCAGAAGGACTAATTTGCCGCATTTTTAATGAGTGTTTAGACATGGATTTAAAAGTTGGTAGCTTCAGGAAATTAAGTTATTTTGATGCTATGGAAAACTACGGTTCTGATAAGCCTGATACTAGATTTGATCTTAAAATTAAAGATGTTAGCGAAGCTGTTGCTGGAACTGAATTTGCCGTATTTAAAAGCTGTTTAGAAAATGGCGGAAGCATACGTGGTATTAATGCAAAAGGCTTAGCAACTAAGCTTTCTCGTAAGCAAGTTGATGGTTGTGCTGAGTTTGTAAAAGGATACGGTATCAAAGGTGTTGCTTGGATTGCGCTTAAACCTGAGGGCACAACATCATCATTCCTTAAATTTATGACTGACGGTGAAACGCAAGCAATATATAAAGCAATGGACGCTGAAGAAGGGGATTTACTTTTGATTATCGCTGATACTAAAAAGCTAGTTCTTGACTCTTTAGGCGGTCTTCGTAGACACCTTGCTGATACTTATGATTTATATGATAAATCTTCTTATGATTTCCTTTGGGTAACAGATTTTCCATTGCTTGACTATGATGAGGAAGCAGGTAGGTTTTGTGCTGTTCATCATCCATTTACATCAGTTAAAGCTGAGGATATACATCTACTTGACACTGACCCTGGTAAAATGCGTGCTAATGCTTATGACTTTGTAATCAACGGCGAGGAAGCAGGTGGCGGTTCTATACGTATACATGACCACAAAATGCAACAAAGAATGTTTAGCTTGCTAGGCATGACTGATGAAGATATCGCAGAAAGATTTGGCTTTTTTGTTGACGCATTTAAGTACGGAGCACCACCACATGGCGGACTTGCTTTCGGTCTTGATAGGCTTGTAATGTTAGTTACTGGTACTGATAACATTAAAGATGTTATTGCTTTTCCTAAGGTTCAGAATGCATCTTGTTTAATGACTGATGCACCTAGCCTTGTTGATGATAAGCAGCTATCAGAACTATATTTAAATATTAAGAAATAATATGGATAATACTTTTATGAGAACAAGTTTGCTTGTAGGTGAACTTGCTATGGAAAGACTAAATAATGCTCATATTCTTGTTGTAGGAGTTGGCGGTGTTGGTGGTTATTGTGCTGAAATGCTTGTTCGCTCTGGACTTGGAATGTTGACAATTGTTGATGGGGATAGAGTTGATGATAGTAATATCAATAGGCAAATCATTGCTTTAAAATCAACAGTTGGTAAGCTAAAAGTGCAAGTTTTTGCTGATAGATTGCTTGATATTAATCCGAATTTATTAATTAAAATAATGCCTATTAGATACAATGTTGAAACTTCAGATGAGATACTTTGCTGTGATTATAATTACGTGATTGATGCAATAGATAGCGTGCCTGATAAATTACATTTAATCGTGAGTGCAAAAGAAAAGGGTTTGAATATAATATCCGCTATGGGTGCAGGTAATAGATACGAATTGTGCGATTTTCATATTACAGATATATATAAAACTAGCGGCGATAGACTTGCTAGAAAAATGAGAAAGTTATTAAAAGATGCAAATATATCATCACTTGACGTATGTTGCACTAGTAGTCCAGTCGTCGCAAATAGCAGTGAAGTTGTTGGAAGTATTGCATATATGCCTCCGCTAAGCGGTGTGAAAACGGCTGGATTTGTAATAAATAAGATAATTAACAATACTATATAAACAAAATAAGATAATATTAAAAGAGAGGTATTACTATGATAGATATGTCACTTATTAAATCAGCTGACCCAGAAATTTATGAGAGTATGGTGCTTGAGCTTGATAGACAAAGAGGAAACATAGAGCTTATTGCTAGCGAGAATATCGTTAGTCCTGCTGTGCTTGCTGCTGCGGGCACTCATTTTACAAACAAGTATGCAGAGGGGTTACCTTCTAAAAGATATTATGGCGGATGTGAATTTGTTGATGTAGCGGAGACTCTAGCTATTGAGCGTGCTAAAAAATTGTTTGGGGCAGAACACGCAAATGTTCAACCTCATAGCGGCGCGAATGCTAACCTTGCTACTTTCTTTGCATTTTTACAACCCGGAGATACTGTTATGGGCATGAACCTTGCACATGGCGGACATTTATCTCATGGTAGCCCTGTAAATATTAGTGGTAAATACTTTGATATTATTCCTTATGGTATTAGCAAGGAAACTGGACTTATTGACTATGATGAAGTTGAAAGAATTGCACTTGAATGCAAACCTAAAATGATTATTGCAGGTGCTAGTGCTTACTCAAGAGCAATTGACTTTGCAAGATTTAGAGAAATTGCTGATAAAGTTGGTGCTATATTTATGGTAGATATGGCTCACATTGCAGGGCTAGTTGCTGCTGGTTGTCATGAGAATCCATGTAAGTATGCTGATGTTGTTACATCTACTACTCACAAGACTCTTAGAGGCCCTCGTGGTGGATTAATACTTTGCAAAGAGGAGTTTGCTGCAGCGATAAATAAAGCAGTTTTCCCAGGCACTCAAGGCGGACCGTTAGAGCATATTATTGCAGCTAAAGCTATAGCGTTTAAAGAGGCAATGACTGATGAGTATGTTGAGTATCAAAAACAAGTTGTTAAGAATGCTAAGAAATTAGCCGAAGTACTTGTTTCACGTGAAATAAACCTTGTTAGTGGTGGCACTGATAACCATCTAATCCTGCTTGATTTAACTGATAAAGATAGGACTGGTAAAGACGTTGAGGCGTTGCTTGATAAGGCGCATATTACCGTTAATAAAAATGCTGTTCCTTTTGACACTCGTTCACCATTTGTAACATCTGGCATACGTATTGGTAGCCCTGCGGTTACAACTCGTGGCATGAAAGAGGCTGAAATGGAGATAATCGCTAACTGTATCGCTGATATTATTTATGATATGGATGGTGCTGTAGAGAGTGTTAGTGCTAAAATTTCTGAATTATGTATGCAGTTTCCGTTATATGCAAACGACATAATTTAATTTTTGGCTATTTAGCAAATTAGGTATTGACAAAATTGAATTAATAGTTTATAATATTGAAAACTAGGAGTGTTGAAGAATTATGATAGATAATAAAACTTTTCAAAATGATTATTTCTATTATTACTTTAGTAAATTTATTACTACAGTCGCTTTTGCATAGTTTATTATTATAGTTTTATAATGATTTAGCGACTTGTAAAAGTCGCTATTTTTTATTTGTAAGGAGGATTTATGATTATTATATTGAAACAAAATGCTAAACTAGAGAGCATTAAAAACTTAAAGGCTACAATGATTGCAAGAGGATTGACTATTCATGAGAGTATAGGTGATTTTACTGGTATTATTGGGCTTATTGGTGATACATCAAAAATTGACATGGCTACAGTTGCGAGCATGGAATGTGTCAGCGATGTTAAGAGAGTTAGCGAACCGTACAAAGCAGCTAATCGCAAATTTAATCCGCTTGACACTATAGTTAATGTTGCAGGTAGAAAAGTTGGCGAAGGTTTTTTTAGCGTGATGGCGGGGCCATGTTCTGTTGAGAGTGAAGAGCAAATTATTGAGGTTGCAACTCGCGCAAAAGCTGCCGGTGCAACAATCCTTAGAGGCGGTGCATATAAGCCTAGATCTTCGCCTTACGCATTTCAGGGACTAAAAGGTGATGGAATTGAATTGCTACTTAAAGCTAAAGCTGCGACAGGTCTTCCGATTGTAACGGAAATTACCAGCATTGCAAATATTGATTTATACAGTGATGTTGATATTATTCAAGTTGGCGCTAGAAATATGCAAAATTTCGATCTTCTTTATGAGCTAGGTCACTCTGATAAAACTATTCTGCTTAAAAGAGGATTATCTAGCACTATTGAAGAATGGCTGATGAGTGTTGAATATATTTTATCAGGCGGAAATAATAATGTTATACTATGTGAGCGCGGTATCAGGACTTATGAAAATGCGACGAGAAATACTTTAGATATCAGTGCAGTTCCGATTATTAAACGACTTACGCATTTACCAATAATTATTGAACCTTCTCATGCGACTGGTAAAACTTGGCTTGTAGAACCTCTTGCAAAAGCAGCAATTGCTGCTGGTGCTGATGGTTTAATGATTGAAGTACATAACAATCCTAGCTGCGCTTTATGTGATGGTGCACAGTCAATTACTCCTGATGATTTTGATAAAATTATGGTTGAAGTTAAAAGACGCGTGCAATTTGAAGGAAAGATTTTATCATGAAAATAGGCATTGTAGGTATTGGTTTGATTGGAGGATCTATTGTTAAAAGGTTAGCTAAGCGTAATTTTGACATATATATTAATGACAGAGATTTGCAAGTTCAAAAAGTAGCATTATATGAAAATAATGTTAAAATATTAACCAGTTACGATGATTTAGACGTGCTTATAATAGCATTGCCGCCTTATGCAGCAACTGATTTTATTAAAGAAAATGCAGCAAAACTTGATAATGTTTTGATAACTGATGTATGTGGTGTTAAGCAGTGTTTGGCTGAATTATGCACTGATAAAAAATTAAAATATTTTGGTATGCACCCGATGGCAGGAAGGGAAGTTGGCGGATATAGTAGCAGCTTGGAATGTTTATTTGATGGTGCAAATCTTGTTGTTTCTAGCGAGATTATTCCTGCTGAAATGCGTGAAATTATATCAGCTTTAGGGTTTGGAAATATTGTATTATCAACTCCTGAAAAACATGATAAAATTATAGCTTATACTTCTCAATTATGTCATATTGCCTCAAATGCTTTTGCTCAAAGTAATACAATATTTGACGCAAAAGGATTTACAGGGGGTAGTTTTGAGGACTTAACAAGAGTCGGAAAACTTGATCCATTGTTATGGCTGCAGCTGTTTAATTGCAATCGTGAAAACTTGATTTATGAGATAGAAACCTATACAAATAAGCTAAATGAGTATAAAGTTGCTCTAGAGAAATATGACGATATTAAACTTATTCAACTAATGGAAAATGGTTTAAAATATATAAATAAATGCAAAAGTTAATCATTTAGCTTGTAAAACCACATAAAAAGTGTTATATTAAATATATAACACTTTTTTACTTAGGAGGGAAATTATGAATATACTCGTGGTTGAAGATAATATTGAACTGAATAGAGCAATATGTAATACGATATCTAAATGCAGAATTATGACTAATGTTGATAGCGCTACAAATGGCGAAGATGGTCTTTATATGGCAATAAACAATGAATATGATATCATTGTGCTTGACTTAATGCTGCCTAGAATGAACGGACTTGAAGTTTTGTCTAAACTACGCAAAGTCAAAGATTGCGGAGTGATAGTTCTAACTGCACTTGCAGATAAAAATACTACAATTAATGCACTTAAAATAGGTGCTGATGACTATATGACTAAGCCTTTTGATAATGATGAACTTATCGCTAGAATGATAAGTATTTACAGAAGGCATAGCAAAACTATTTTAAAAAATACTTATACATACAACTCACTAGTAGTGGACTACGATTCTACCACAGTTACAATTGACAATGAAGTTGTAATTTTATCTGGTAAAGTATACGATATTTTCGAATATTTGATAAGGCATAAGAATACAATAATTACTAAAGATAGGTTATTTACAAGAGTCTGGGGTTTTGACTCTGATACTATCTATACAGTGACCGAAGTTTATGTTAGTAAACTTAGAAAAATTCTTGAAAAATATGATCTTAAAAAGAATTTAATCACTATTAAAAATATCGGCTACATGTGGGATGAGTCCATAAAAGAATGAAGTTATACACAAGATTAGAGCAAAAAACTACTGCAGCAGCATATAGAAGCATGTCTACTTATACAGTGCTTAATTTTTTGGTGCTGTTACTGGTTTTTTCAGTGACGTTTATGTCTATTTTTATTGGTGGTTATAGATTGATTGATAGCGGTGTAAAAACCATTTTAATGGATAATATAACTATTATACAGGAAGAAGGACTTGAAAATTTTGATAGTGCTAAATATCCATCTTCAATGAAATTTATAGGCTATGACAAAGAAGGGCATATTATAAATAATGAAAAATCAACTGTAATTCCTGACAATACTAGCCCTGAAAATAATATCGTATTGAGCGATATTGAAAACTATTCAATCAAAGAATTAATATTAAAGCTAGATTTTGACCAAATTGATAATGTAGAGCTGTTTAATCAAGAGAATGTGTCAGACAACTATGCAGCTTACACTGTTAAAATTAATGCAGTAGGTGATTTTTGCTATGTGCGAGCTATAATGCCAATCAATGATATAGCTGCATTCAAAACAGATTTTATAAAGATGATTCCATATTATCTTCCAATATCTATAATAGTTATTATGATTGCCGCATTAGTAATTGCTTACTATCAATGTATGCCAAATATTAGTTCAATAAAATCAAGTAATAGATTCACATCAGATGTATCGCATGAACTTAACACTCCTTTATCAATAGTTCAATCTAATTTGCAAGACATGTTAGAGGACCCAGAAATGAAAATTTGCGAAAAAAGTTTGCAGTTAACTGATGCACTTAGCGAAGTTAAGCGGCTGCAAAAATTAACGAGTCAGCTACTTGTGATAGCAAAATCTGATAGTTCTAAACTTACAATTAATCCTGTTGAGTGTAACATACAAGAGCTATTAAATCGCGTTACTGAACCTTATCAAATGATGGCGGAAGTAGATGGGAAGGATTTTGAAATCAAGATTGATTCATTTAATTATGTGATAAATTTAGATGTTGATTTATTTATTCAAATATTAACGGCATTGCTAGACAATGCGATAAAGTATACTAAAGAAGGCGAAAAAATCACAGTTGTACTTACTGCGGAAAAGAACAATATAACACTTGCAATACAAGATACGGGTGCCGGTGTTAGCACTGCTGAATTAAGTAAGATTTTTAATCGTTTTTATCGATCAGATGAAGCAAGGAATACTAGAGGAACTGGACTTGGACTTTCTATTGTACAATCTGTTGTTCAAGCTCAAGGAGGGTCTATATCTGCACATAATCTTAACCCTGTAGGTTTTGAAGTGCGAATAAAAATTCCTAATTAAAGTATTTATTCAGTATAATTACAGAATATTAAGCATATTATGATGTATAGCGCATCATAATATGCTTTTTTTTCATACTTTTAGTAACATTTATCAGTAATAACCGAATAATGTAAATAATAGTTTGTTTTAATAATATATTAGACAAAATTTGCGGTAATTTTACTTTATTTTTAAGCTTAATCAAGATTTTAGCATGTAGTATTATGTCGATAAATATCATATTAATTTAAGGTTAGTTCAATCTGCATATTAATACTGTAAATTATGTCGTGTTTAGTGAGGATTGCAGAATTTACTTATGATAATTAAGGTATTGTTAAGGAATAAAATATATAATTAAAGAAGTTAAAGTTTATAGGGGGACAAAATGAAATTAAAAAAATTGTTCAGTATTTTTATTATCATTGTGCTTGTTTTTTCATTCAGTCTTATATTAGTTGCTTGCGGTAACGATCAGACTAATATTGAAGATGATAAAACTAAGCCAAAACCACCAGTTAAGCCAACACTAGGTTATGAGGAAGTATTTGATAAAATCGGTAATTCTATGGGGATTACTGATGCTAACGTTGGTACATTATCAAACGTTGTAATTACTATTCCTAAATCAAGTGCAGGTGGAGTGGATACTTATGATGAATATACTTTATCATTAGGCAGCAATATTGTTAGCCTAAATGATGGACTAGAACTTGCTCTACGTGTATTTAAGGGGGTTCAGGTTGCTGGTGAAGAAGACCTTAGTAAAATAGTTTTTGCTATCTATATTATTGACAGCAAAGTCTTTATGGAAGTATCTGGGGTTAAAATTTCTCTTGAAGATATTCCGGTCGATTATATTGTTGATATTCTTAGTAGACTACCTGGATTTAAACAACTTGTAGATAGTTTACTTGGTGGTATTCTTGATGGATTATCTCTTGATACTGTTATTGATATGGTATTTATGCTACTGAACCCTACAACAATACATACTGTAGTAGGTACAACTGAAAATATCGGTATTAATATAAATTTATCTCCTATCCTTAGTATGCTACCAAGTTTGTTACAGGGTATTAATCTTGAAGCAGAACTTTCAAAATTAGGTATAGTTTTGCCTGAAACAGATGTTACTATCAATGGACTAATTGGTGATATTTTGGAGTTGATTCCTGCTTTTTCAATTGACATTAATGCTGTAATTGAAAATGGCGAATTAGACAATATTGATATTGCTTTACTCGATGATTATAGCATGCCATATATAAAGTCAACTGCGAAAATAACTTTTTCGAATGACAAAGTAAATATTGGTATTCCTGAATCATTTGTAGATTATCAAATATTTTCTATTACCAACTTCAGTTTTGATATTGATTTAGGTGCAAATTTAAAGCAATTTGATTTGGGTGCATTCATAACATTACTTGTAGGTGACTCAAGCCCAATAGCTGCTGGAGTTGCTGTTATTGATGTTGAAGATATAAATCTTAAATTAAAAATAAATGCTGATTTGGATTTTTTTGATAACGACAAAAATCTAATTTCAATAGAATTATTCAGAGCATATTCTGATGGCAGTATAGTCGGAAATCCTTTGTTAGGACTGTACTATATTAATGGTGCTTTTAAGGTTAATATAAGTAGTTCCGCAACTAATGGTTCGATTAAAATACCGAATATAATTATGCATGGTGTAGATATTACTAAAGTGTTTACTGATTTATTTAATAATGTTGATGTCATCATTCAAAAACTAATTAATAATTTAGTAAACTCTAAATCGGGTGAATCAGACCCATCTGCATTAACTAACAAAGTTTCAGAATTTAACAATGAAGTTGATTCTGATGGAAATAGATCCGCATTAGGCATGCTAGCTAGTGATGTTATACCAGTAGCTTTCAACAGTGCTGGAAACATGAGTATTTCTGATTCAATTTCTGGTATATTTGCAACAGCATTAAAACTTTTCGGCTTTGATAATTTAAATAATGGAAAACAATTTATCAGCAATAAATATAACAGTGCAGGAGAAATTATTGGTCTTAATATAAGTGTTGGCAGTGAGTTTTTTAGCAAGCTTGAAAGCTTAGTTCCTGGAGTGATTGTGATTCCTGATATTGTAAAAATGTTATCTGTTGACCTTGATATTAATTGGGAGAGTGGCGGTCTTGACAGTATTGATATCAGTGCAACAATGCCTGATTCAAATTTTGATGCTAAAGTTGATTTATCAATAAACAACTTTAATGTTGGATTTGTAAATAAAGACTTACGTAATTACATAATAAATGCAACTACTGATAAAGAGTATGTAGGCAATGTTAAAGACTTAATTAATGGCGCTCTTGATGGGGTAGATGCCACATTTAATCTTGATATTCAATTACATAAAGGTGAATTTGATATTACTGGAATGTTAAGTAAGTTCGGAATCAAAATTCCTGAAATACCTGTTGTCCTAGATAAAAATTATTTAATCAATACTGAGTTTACTATAAAATTAAGTTATGATGAGACAAATCCTATTAATAGCAAATTATTAATTGAGCTTAAACTACTTAATGATAATTTTCCGTTTGCTGACAAAGGGCTTTTAATTGGTCTATATGTTCAAGAAGGTGTAGTTTATATTGATTTATCAGGCATAAAAATTGCTAATATAACACTGCCTAAACTTAATTTTGACTTTGACATAATGTCATTACTAGCTGCTGAAATTAACAAGCTAGATATTAACTTTATCCTTGACGAAATTATTAATATGATTTCTGGCGATAAGAGTGGTGGCAAGGCTAATTATTCAAATTCTAACCATAGAAGCAATGTTGGTGAAGTTTCATCTGATAATATTTTTATTGGTATAAACAAAGACCTTATTCAATTGCAAGCTACAAATGTTGCAATTACAAATCTTCTTAAAGGGTTTGGAATTAATTTAGAACTTCCAAAATTAGATATTTCTATAAATGCTTCTGGATTGCAAGATGTAAATGTGAATTTAAATATGTATAGCAATGACGGCAAACAGAAGGTTGGTATATTTGGTCAGTTAAATAAACTTGTAATTGGTCAGCCTATATCAGAGTCGGATTTTGGCATGAATATTAATGTTGATGATTATACAAGCAACATTGTTCAGGCAGTAAAAGACATTGCTTACCACTTAGATTTCACTGTTAACTTAAACATTGAATCTGTTAAATCACTATTTAATGTGACGGATATAATCAACAATATTTTAGCTGCTAGTGGTCAGCGATTTAATGTGCCTATAAAACTTGATCTTAATAATTTAAGTGAAATGTTTACTTTAGCAGTGAAGTGGAATTTAGATGATTTGGATCCAGATGCTAACGAAATTATGCTGGAAATTTATTCATCTGAGATGAGGTTTGATGTGCCTCCATCAGAGCGTAAAGGCTTGTTTATTGGTGTATATTATAAAAATGGAACTTTATTTGTTGACTTATCGCAATTAGGACTTATGAAGTTTCAAGTAAAAGATATTAATATTCCTAAAATAATTGATGATGAAATTAATAAATTAATAACATCTCTTGATTTGAGCGTTGATCTTAATGACATATTAGGCCCAATATTTGATGGTATCCTTAATCCTGATAAAAATCCGCTACCAGGAGTTTTAATGGGGAATAACCTATTTGCTAACGCAACAGCGCAAGCTAATGCAATCAATTCGCTTAATGGTATCAATCGTAATGATGGTATTTTTGATGACAAAAATGGCAATCCTATTAATGATATATTGAATGCTTTATTATCTCAAATTTCAATTTCTGATAGTCAAATATTTATCACTTTAATGAAACAAATTTTAGATGATGGGACAATATTAGATCCTATTAAAGATATACTTGCAGATAATGGTATTGATGCGGGTGCTGAAATTGGTGTTGGCGTCATGCTTGACTGGTTTAAAGGTGCATTAGATCTTGATATCAATGTAGATGATGTTACTGTTGGTGTAGGTATCAAAATACACAATCTAGGTACTCATAGAAAGCTTGATTGGACTGAAAGAGAGGCAAACGGCTTTTTAAATGAAGCTGATTATGCTGATTGGTCTACAGGTGGTAGTGGAGCTGATGGACAGCTTACAATCCTTGATACAGTCATGGGATTGTTTAGCACAAGCTCTGCAACTGACTCTGAAACAGCACGTACTGGTGCAAAATTGATTATGGATGTTGACCTTAGTATTATTAATGGTCTGAATACTACTTTCTCATATAATCAATTAACATATGTCCGAATTAGTAAAGCAGTCCGAGACTTTGGTAGTGCGGAAATGTCTTTAAATGCACCTCTAGGTAGAACCCCTCAAACGGGCGATTATATTATTAAACTTTATAAAGTTACTCAGAGCGGTGCTACTACTGGTTTAGTTCACATAGTTGTTAGTGTCAAGCATAAAACAATGAACATATTAGGTGATGTGGGATTATTCTCCGCACTATCTGGAATGGTAAATGGTAGCGTATTAAATATCTCCGTGCCATTTGATTTAGAGGCTATGCTTGGCGGGATTGGGTTTATGAATACTGTTTTGCCTGGATTTGATAGCAGTGGCACTCAACAGTTAGCTGCATCTAATACAGATAATTATCCATCTAATCCAAACGCTCCAGTTGCGGGCGTGGACATTAATAGTCTGTTTAATGAAATTATAATTAAAATTAATAATGACAGCTCAATTAATTTGCATGCCGACATAGCAGGCTCTGCATTGTCTGATTCACTTGATAAAATAATAAGTGACTTGGTTGCAAGTATGATGGGTCCAAATATTAGTTATGATCCTACGTTTATTTCAACTGATCCTTATTCAAAAAGTTCATTTATTTGGCAAGCGTGGGATAAATATATTGTACCAATGATTAGAGGTGCACTTCCTGATTTAGCATGGATTTTAACACCGGATATTTTAACTAGAGAAGCTTATCGTGATGTATACGATATATTAAGTAGGCTAGTTCCAATACCGAAATTTGAGCAAATAACTGTAGATGCTAATATCGTTAACGGCGCTATGCATACAATAAAGCTAGAAACTTTTAATAGTAATAACCATAAAGTTGAAGCGATGATAACAAATGGCTCGCAAGTTGGTGTAATTAATTGGGCAGGAACTCCAACTGATATTGTATACGATCCTTATGATGGTATGGATTTGATTGAAACATTAGAGGGATATAGACCTCATTTGCCTAACGGTAAGCCTTTATCAATGCGTAACAACAATACCCCTATTACCTATGGTGGCGATTTTAATGCGCTAAAGGGTATGAACTATAATTATGAGCCTGGTGTATATAAAGTGACAGCAACAGCTTTCCCTGGTGACGAATATGAGGAAACTAGAAATATTTCTGTTACTATACTTGATGACGGTGGAGGAATAGACTATATCGAAGATGTTGTTGTACCTGCATTTGCCGAGCTTCCAAGACAGGTTGTTGCAGTATTAAATGACGGCACAAGGCGTTTAATTAAAGATGTTGATATAATTAACGGTGATAAAAGCAAAGGTGTTATCGAAGGTGATGATCCGTCAAATCCTTATAAAACCGTGTATGGTGCATCAGTATTTATTAACAACTTAGCATATGATGATATCACTGTTAGATACTTGCCTGATGGAAGCGATTTTGCAGGAGTTATAGAAACTAATGCAAGTGAAATTGCATCAGTTTATGCGAAACTTCCGTCATGGATATTTGTTAAAGTTAAATTGGGCAAGTATTACCGTTCGATGAATGTTAATAAGTGGGATACTACTAATCTTGATAAGTTAATTTCTGATTTTAATGCAAGCAGTGATAAAGCAAATCATAAGCTTGTAACAGGTACTACTGTGACAATCACTGCAACAGTTAACGAAGGTAAACATAACGAAGCATTAATTAAACATGAATTATTAATTAGATCTACTTCAGTTGATGATGTAATGCTTGATATAAATAATAAGAATACGGTATATATTGATCCGTATCAACAGCTATATCATGAGGCAACATCTAAGCTGCCTGCAGATAATTTAACAACAAAAGTTGCGTCACCTTATCCTACTACCTCAAAAATATCATACAAAGAGGGGGCTACATATCGCAATGACACTCAAAACATTATTTGGTCTGGTCTTGATAAAATTGATTATAACGCTCATGGCGGAATTTATTCTGGTGTAAGTGTTAGTAATAAAATTATTGCAGGCTCTGGAAACTATGCTTGGACTAAAGATTTGACAGTTAATGTTATGAGCCGAATTCCTAAAGCAATAATCTTCGGAAAAAATGCTGATGGTAGCAATATAACAGTGCAAACAGTTAATCCATATGATTTCTCATTATCAAATCAGGCTGATTATTTCCCTGAATATATGAATGTACAGTTTAGTGGTCTTGATATCGCTCGTGCAAAAATAACATGGGATTTAACTAACTTAACTGATAAACTTTCGGCAAGTGGAAATAGAATAATGGTGAAGGCAATTGTTGCTCCATCATACTTAGATATTAACGGTGTCGAGCTACTTAGTGATGAGATAATAAACACATATGCACAGACAATTTCAGTACCGGTAATCATAGACTCTGTAGATATCTTAAATATAGCAGGGGTCGAAAATGTATTTACAATTAACAATATTGGCGAGTACTTCTACAATGGTGCAAGTATAGAAAGTCTACTGCCTAAAAAATTAAATTTTACTCTTGCTGATGGCAGGGTGATTTCGTTGCCTGTAATGTATAACCTAACAGGTTTCAAGCCAAGTATTAATGGTGGTAGCAGCATTATAAAAGCTAGTGCAATTATTAATGGTGTATCTGTTAAAGAATTTGATTTCACGATTAAAACTACAAGTAGAACTGACCCTAAACTGAACAATACTAATAGCTTAAATATTAACTATTACGACTATTTAGTTAACGGATTATCAGTATTTAATTCTATAATGCCAGTATCATTTGGTGATGGTAGCAGCGAAAATTTACCAGTCGTTTGGGATACTTCTAATGTAAACTTTACAACTGGAAAAGGTATCGCAATATTGAGAATTGGCACACGTGGAACATCTATATCATACAAAAATATTAAAGTCAATGTAACAGTTGAAAATGCACCAAATATATCAAATGAATTTATTCCTATAAGTTTAGCGAATGGATTTGACAAGATAATATTTGACACTGCAATATTTAACACTAACATGACTAATGGTACTTTATTGCAACTATTTAACGAAATTAACTCTTGGAGATTTAATTTTATTAATGAATATGATGTTGATATGACTGATATTACTTGGGATGTATCTGGGACTAGTAGCACAAATATGTTTGTAACTGTTAGAGTTCATACAAAAAATGGAGTAATTGCAAACAATCCAACTAAAAATGTTTTAGCTTTATATAAAGTGAAAATCATTTTGAAATAATTATTTTAATTAGGGGCTTTATGAAAAATAAAATATTAAAACATTCTGCAATTTCAGTTACATTAATATTAATAGCTTCAATAATCTTTGCAAGTCTGGCTTGTTTGCCAGCTAAAGGCACTGTATTTAATGAATCTGATACTAATAATGTCGCAGTAGAGAGTGGTAATTTTGTTAAAAGCGCATCAAATGATGGCGATGTTATATTAGAAAATAAAGTTGTGTTTGAAGATTCTAAACACTTTGCAATTAAGTCGCAGCAAACGTTAGAGGAGTTTTTAAGTCCTACTAGTATTATTAGTAAAATAGGATTAGTTACAACTGATTTTGTCATTGCAAACTCATTAAATGTTGATAAAATTTTAGGGAAAGATCGCATAATTAATGGTAATGGTTATACTATTACTATAAATAATAGCATCTCTATGCAACCACAACATCAAAGTATTGCAACAAACCCTGAACTAAATTATCTATATTCATATTACGGTGGCATTGTTGGAATAAATAATGGAACTATAAAAAACATGAAAGTAAATTACAATGCCACTGATACAATTAATCAAACTATAGCCGCTGCCTCTGCTAATGCTTTTGCAGTCGGTGCAGTTGTAGGATTGAATTTAGGTAAAATAAATCACATAAAAGTTACCATTTCTAACACTGCAAACTTAAATGCAACTGCTGCAAATATCGATATAATGGCTGGAGCTGTTGCTGGTGTAAATTATGGCTCAGTAAATAATGCAACTGCAGTATTAGATGGTAGATTAAGCGGTGTTACATCAGCATCAAATAATATTACTGCGGTTGGTATTGCAACTGGTCTTATGATTTCTACAACAGCTATCCCTAGCTCACTTTACAATATTACAATTCAAGGTGCTGAGACAGGAAAATTAAATTCAAGTCAAGGCAAAGTATATTCTGCTGCATCTGTTGTAGGCTTTAATAATAAACATCATTTTGTTGATAGCACTTTCAAAAATAATTATATTCCAGGTAGGATTAATAAAGTTATTCATGATTATAAAGGAACAATATCGCATAGTGACACTATAGTAGTTGACAAATTTAGGGCAGTAGGGTGCGGTAGGATTGACAATATATATTATACTGACAGCAGTGTTAATACTTCGGTCAATTATAATGCGTGTAGCGTTGCAGGAACTCCTAAAGTATTTGCTAATGTAATTAATGCAACTAAAATGACAACTTCTACTGATAACCCAATTGTTTTAATTGGTTTTTTAAGCGACTCTAGTATTATAGATGTTTCATGCGAAACACCAGTGGATAGTAAAATTGTAATTTTTGATATTTCAAAAGAATTTAGAACTGCTGTGAAAGGTACTGATAATAACATTACCATTGATGCAGCTGCAACTAAGGTTAGTACAATAGTAAAATACAATGATAGTATTAAAGTATCTAACAATCATTCTAAACATTCAATTTCTGCGTCAATGGATACAGACTCTGCCAGTGAATTTAGCAATAAATTTTCTACATATAATATTAATTATGGTGGACTGGGGACTGTAAATTTTACTGAAGATATTGATCATAAATATTCAGGCGAAATTAAGGGTGTTGCAAAATTTATTGATGATAATAATTCGGCGTATGTAGTCGATGAAAAATCATTTACAGTTAAAGGTAAGATTGCTGGACTTAGTGACTTTGTGGACAATTACAATATGTTTATAACGCCAGGTACTTACGATAAACTAAGAATTGAAATGTCAAACACTACTGTAGATAATACAATTGTAGACAACTCTGGAATTGCTTATGTTGACCATGCAAGAAAACTTATATTCCCTATAATAGATAGAAATTTTGACAATCCTTATAAGATTGAATATGCTGATATGGAAATTTCTGCTCGCGATATTAATGGTGATTTAATACCAATTACAGATAAGAAATTCAGAAATCATTACAGTTTAGATTTTAGCTTGAAAAGCAAATTTGCCACCGGTGCAATTGATGATATTAGATATACATCATCAAATGGAACAGATAATTTTGGGGCAACTTCAGGGGTATTTAATAAAGGTGATTTTGGAAAAATTGGTTTAAATTATTCTTTTGTTGGAATGAAAGATGGAATGGTAGTTACAAAACCTATTACAAGGCATTTTATGCTAGATACTATAGCACCAGAAGTCGATTTGCAATTTGATGATATGACTATGTGGAGCGGCGCAAGTACTACTACTATTAGAGGAGTTGCAACTGATAGCAATACTGATAATTTAATTGCATTATTAATGCTTGATGGCATGATTATTGATACAACAAAAGTCCTTGCAGATGGTTCATTCAGTTTTGATATTACTGATTCTGGAGATAGATTGATTCAAATTGAAATCGCTGATGATGCGGGGAATTTTGAGCACATAACTAGAAGGATTATGATAGATAATATCAAACCAACATTTACAAACACTGTAACATCTAATGGCATTGAATATATTGCAGACACAACAAGCACAGGACATGTTAAATTTGATGTTAACATTAATGAAAATTTAAGTGGTAATACTTTATTTATAATAGTGAACGGCATTGCTAATGAAATTGATATTTTGGACGGAACATATTCATATACAATTAAATATACTGGTGAATTTGGTGATGATGTTAAAATATTATTACGCAGTAATTCTGGACTCGAAAGCATATTTAACTTTGGAAAAGTTATTATATCATCGGAAATTATTGAAATCACTAAAGATGATATTACAATTAACGGCATAATATCTAAACCATTTGATACTTTTAATAGTGTAATAGGTGCGACTTTCAGCTATACAGTAGCACCAGATAATATTACAATTACTGCTAAATATGCTGATATTAATGCAAATAATGACATTGATATTATACTAACATTATCTAGTAATGTATCAGGCAAAGAATATATATTTACAGGTGATTTTATAAAAGGAAATATTACTAAAGCAAATGTAAATTACACTGTAAATGACGTAAATATAGTATATGGAGATATAGTTCCTAAGCTTACTGGCATTGCTACGTGGTCAACAAATAATGCAATTATTGATGACGTATTTAATGAGTTTAACTTTGGATTATCTGACACATTACTTAATATAAATAATCTTAATGCTAATAGCTCTTATGAAATTAATGTATTAAATCAAGAAGTAGTACTTAGTAATTATACAGTTAATTTTATAACAGGTGCTTTTATCGTTACATCAAAAGAAGTAGAGGTATTACCTCATGATAATGGCACTTATGATCAAATTTATACAGGTGCACACTTTGAGTATAAGCCGTATTTTGAAAATAAAAATAAGGAATTTGTCTATTTACAAGTTAAGTTTTATTTAAATGGAGTAGAAGTATTTGAAGTTATCAATGCAGGAATATATACTTTTAATTATACTATTGTAGGCGATATTGACACTAACAATTATACACTTAAATCTACCGCACTAGATAAAAAAATTAATATCAATAAATTTAAGCCCGCTTTTATTATTAATGATATTGATAAAACTGATACAGTAAAAACTGCTTACAATGAAAAGCCTAAAGATATAGAATTTACTGATGGCAGCAGTTTATTAGCTGCTGATGCACTAAAAATATATAATGAAAATTTAACTATATCTTATCTCATTGCTAATATTTCCGGTCCTGATGGGGATATGTTAACAGCGCCTATAAATGCTGGTAAATATATAGTAATTATATCTTTGAAAAAAATTGATGGTAATATTAATTTTGAGCAAAGTAGCATAACCTTCAATCTCGATATCACACAGATTAAACATGATGTATCAATAAAAGCATTGGAAGTTGACTTTGATAGCAATGAGCATTCACTTGAAATTAGCAACATTCCTTCAATATTTGGTAGATATGAAAGTATAGGGATTAGCACAAGCAAAATTATTTTCTGCACTGAATCTGAGTATAAAAAGCTAACTGCAGATCCTGCATACAAAGCTGACCATGCTGTAATATATTTAGTACTAACTCAAATAGGAAATGTTGAAACGTCCGAGGAGAATGATTATTTAAATATTATGTCAGGCATTTATAAGTACAAATTAGATGTACATAATCTAAATTACTTAAACTCTAAAGTTGTTTATGCAAATTTAACAATTAAAAGACTATTGATTGATCAGATACTAACATTCACTAAAGAGCAGTCATTTGATTATGACGGCAATAGTCACACAGTTATTCGTCCGATTTCAAATTTCGGTGATTATGTATCTATAACAGATATACGTATACCTGATGGCAATATTAACGCAGGTATTTATAATTTTATATATGAAATTAATAGTAGAAACTTAAATCATGAAGGTCAAACTTCTACAAAATTGAACATGAAGCTTAAAATAAATCATTTAAAATTTAGTGATGATGAAATAAATATTGAGTCAATAGTTAAAGTATATGATGGCAAGTCATTCGATTTATCAACATTGCAACTGCCTGATAATGCTGAAATAAAACTTACTATTGTAGGTTCTATTATACCTGTAAATGTCGGTACTTATGACTTAGCTTTATCAATCATTAAAGATAATTATGCTGATTATACAATGATTATTAAATACACTATAACTCCTAAAATTACAGTAATAACATTTAGCGGTGTAGAAGCAATTGAAGTTGGTGGAACTATACTTATAAATGGTTCATATACTGATATAAATGGCAAACAAATTGATGTTATTATTGATACATCTGTTGTTGACATAAATACCGAAGGCAAATATAATTGTGGTGTTTCAATTGGTGATAAAAATTATACTGTATCTGATGAGCAATCTACTGTTGCAATCAATATATCTGCTAAATCAAATGTAGGTGTGATAGTAGGATCTGTTATTGGCGGTGTTGCGGGAGCTTGCGCTATTGCAGGAGCGGTGATATTTATTATACTTAAAAAGAAGAGAAAACAGATATTAAAATAATTTAACATATAAAATCTTTGCTTTTATAATATGATTTCATTTCACGTGAAACATATTATATCAATATTACTTTTGATTATTATAGATAAATTTTTAACAGATATATTGCCTCATAATTTGTCTAAGCTAGATTTAAGGTTGCCTCTAATATGCATTATATTTGATGAATATGTTGTGATAAATAAGTATTTAAGCGTTTTTAATTGACTTAAGCTTGAAAAAGCATCATAATTAGTATATAAAGATGTGGATATTCTTGCACAGAGCATATTCATGATTTAATAATTGTATTTTTCTGCTTTTACTAATAGTAGTTGCAGTATAATAAATTTTGGAGGTATATTATGAAAAAATCAATACTTGGCGTAATCGTTGCGCTATCAATATGCGTTATCGCATTAGTTGGATGCTCACAAGTGGTGCCATCTGCAGAGGCTTTGAAGAAAACTCAAGAAGTATGGGATGCTGCTAATGAAAAAACAGCTACTGATACTATTAAGGTTGAAGGCTTATTAATTCCTGGACTATTAACTGTCAAAAACATGGACTTAGTAATTGAAAGAAATTTTACTGTTGTTGATGATGCGAAATTTGTTAATATTAAAGCTAAGGTTAGTGGCGTTTCAATTGATTTAAGTGACAAACTAAATAAAATGCTTTCAAAACTTGACATAGGCGGCATAGCAATTGGCGACATGGTAACTAGTATTTTAACTAACTTAGAAAAAGTTAGCATTGAGATGGATGCTAAATTTAATTTAGATACATATGCAGCAACTGAATTTACAGCAAAATCTACCGATCTTAATAAATTGGGTTTAGGTTTAGCTGATAGCAATATAATGAAAGACGGTGAGCTTAATGTGACAGGATTAACTGGCAACATTGATAAGGAAGATCCACTAGTAGTTAGCGCTATTTATTTTGCAAAAGGTCACATGTCGACATTATTTGCTCCAGCTGCTGGAGTGAATGCAGGTGAAGAAAATGTTAAAGGTGTGCAAGTTGTAGAACATATTGTGCCAATTTTAAAATCAGCAATTTTGCGTATCCCATCTTCTATTGATGGTAAACCTTTTGATTTTAATAAGATTTTAACTGATGTGTTTGGATCATCTGATGTGGAAAGTATTTTAACTGAGCAGTTAGAAGTAACTAACCCTTTATATTCAAGCTATGTTAAAGGTGGTATAATTACTGATCAAACATTTACTTCTGGTATTAATATTGCAATTTCAAAAAGTGAGCTTACAAAAATTTATAATAGTATTAAGCCTTTAATCCCATCAAATTTTGTAGGATATGTAGGTACTGTTATTGGTATGATTGATATTACAGAAAACATTATTCAAATTGAAAAATTTACTATAGCGTCTACTTATAAGATTTAATTTAATATAAATAATAAAATAATTACACCATTATCAAAATGATAGTGGTGTAATTTATTTTTATGTTTTAAGATAATAATATATTTTTCATAATTTTGTATATGTCATTAAAGTATTGTCATAATTAGTGCATAGGAGAATATTATGAAAAAAATTATGTACATTATTATGGTGATGCTATTATCAATTATTAGTATATTTACACTTGCTGGTTGTGATGATATTAATATGAATGAGATTGTAGAAAATACAAACAATGTTTGGAATGAGTACGACACTAAAACTGCGATTGAAAAGGTTGTTCTTAAAGATGTGAATATAGCAGGAATTGCTACAATTCAGAATATTGATATAAATATAGAGCGAGTATTTAATAAAGAATCAACTATGATTAAAATAAATACATCTAATTTTGCAATAAAAATAAATAAGGAAGTAGAGGAGGCTGTACAAATTGTATTAAACGCAATGAATATGAGTGGGGCTGTTTCCGTTAGACAACTAGAGAGCATAATTAGTAAAATATCATTTGATCTAAACAGTACAATGACCAAAACTAATATTAAGGGAACTCTCAAAATTAACAACGTGGTTAATCTTTTTAGCGCGCAAAAAAGTGAAGCTTTAGTAATCAATTTTGACAAAACATTAGATGATAGTAATATGTGGCTCACTATGCTTGCTGACGTAGGTCGTGACCACTTAATCAACCAGTTTGCACCTACTGGGGATAAAAATATTGAGACAGGAATTTCTCATGATGTTGAATTTATAAAAACTGACGGTATAGAAATAGCTAAATCTATTCTTGCAGCTAAAGGCGATGAACCACTTGCAAACCCTGATTACACTATAAACAAAATTTTTCATAATAGTTTTGGAACAAGTGATGCGGAAAAAATTATTAACGAACGTATTATATTAGATAATTTAACTGCAAAATATGAACTATCTAGTAAAGAAAGTATTAAGTATATTAGTAAAATGAGCATAGTGGGGGATTTGAATATTGCTATCAATAATGATGAAATATTTGCTTTAGTAGAAAATATAACATCAGCAATAAACTCGCCAGAAACAAATCAAATATTTTGCATAATGGGTATGATATTTAATTTTGATAAAAGTATTGCAGTCGGAAAAGTAATTATAGATTGCGATTATAAAATAAGTTAGTATATAATAATATTAAAATAGTAGCTATCTCACAATTGGAGATAGCTACTATTTTTTTGTTAAATGATTACAGTGAAATATAACATTGGCATAATTAAAATAATGAGTTTTAGCAGTGATAAAAGTATTAACAATAAACTTATAATAAAATAATACTTAAACAAATTACATGAATTTATAAATAGTCGAATATGAATATAATTCCTGTATCGCATTTTATAATAATAGTACGCTTGAAGCCTATATAGGCGTCCACAGTCAACATCGTAACCAATGTGCAACAATCCCCACTAACAAGTGATTATCCTATGCCATGCTGGCTTGTAGCTAGCTCATCCTATAACTGAAAACAAATTGCATCTACCATGAAAAACATCATATATTTAACATTTATAATCTAACTTTGTTTATCTTTAATAGAGCAGTAAATTATACACTTAACTCAGTTTGTCTTTTATAGACAGTAAATTATTTACTCTTGTAAAAAATAATTGTAACATCTATTAATCTCATTATTATTGAATTATAATAATCTATCACTATATTCATAGTATTTACTTGCAAATAGGGCAGTTTTATAGGTATTTTTGCTACTAAAAAGTCATTTTAATAATTTCAGAATGAGCTTAGAATTAAGTTTTAGAGGCAAAATTAGCAGTTTTTTCAAGACTTTTTTATATAATATTATATTTTTTAATTAAACAAAATTAAATATTTGATAATTATCTATATAAAAGTCAAAAAACACACATACAAGTATGTGTGTTTTGGTGGAAGAAGATGGATTCGAACCATCGAAGTCACCGACGGCAGATTTACA